>CAZSBO010000193.1:0-6593 GCA_964605265.1 uncultured Prosthecobacter sp. | reverse complement strand
AAAAGCAAAAAGGCCAAGCTTGTGAGGGCCTGGCCTTTTGGAAGGAGTGGGTGGCTTGCCGATCAGGCGGGCACGCCGGCGAGTTCGCCGGGCAGGCCGCCTTCTTCCTCGTCGTCCTGCTTGGCGGGCCGGTTTTCCGGGGTGGTGGGCAGGGGCGGCGGGGTGGCGGCCTTGCTGGGCGGCGGCGGCGGGTTGAGCATGCGACCGTGCTCCATGATGTCCTTGATCTGGCTGCCGTCGAGGGTCTCGAATTCGAGCAGGGCGGCGGCGATGGCGTCGAGCTTGTCCTTGTGCTCGAGCAGCACGGACTTGGCCTTGGCATAGGCGCTGTCGATCAGGATTTTGACCTCCTCGTCGATCTTCTGGGCGGTGGCGCCGCTGTAGTTGCGGCTGCGACCGAGGTCGCGGGCCAGGAACACGGCCTGGTCGCCTTCACCATACTCGATCATGCCGAGCTTCTCGCTCATGCCCCAGGCGCAGACCATGTTGCGGGCGATGTTGGTCGCCTGGCGGATGTCGCCCATGGCGCCGTTGGTGACGTCGCCAAACTGGATCTCCTCGGCGACGCGGCCGCCCATGGCGACCACGAGGTCATCGAGCAGCTCGCTCTTGCGGTGGGTGAACTTGTCCTCCTCGGGCAGCCACATCGTCGAGCCGAGCGAGGGGCCGCGCGGGATGATGGTGACCTTGTGCAGGGGATCGGTGTGCTCGAGCAGCTCGATGAGGATGGCGTGACCGGCCTCGTGGTAGGCGGTGTTCTCCTTTTCCTTGTCGCTCAGCGCCAGGCTGCGGCGTTCGCGGCCCCAGCGCACCTTGTCGCGCGCCTCCTCGAGTTCGGCGGTGGTGATGGCCTTGAGGTTCTTGCGGGCGGCGAGCAGGGCGGCCTCGTTGATGACGTTGGCGAGTTCGGCGCCGGAGAAGCCGGGCGTGCCGCGGGCGACCTTGGACAGGTCGGCATGCTCGGACAGCTTCACCTTCTTGGCGTGCACGTTGAGGATCTCCTCGCGGCCGCGCACGTCGGGCAGGCCGACGGTGACCTGGCGGTCGAAGCGGCCGGGGCGGAGCAGGGCCGGGTCGAGCACGTCCGGGCGGTTGGTGGCGGCGATGATGATGATGCCCTCCTGGGAATCGAAGCCGTCCATCTCGACGAGCAGGGCGTTGAGGGTCTGCTCGCGCTCGTCGTGACCACCGCCGAGGCCGTGGCCGCGGTGGCGACCGACCGCGTCGATTTCGTCGATGAAGATCAGGCAGGGAGCGTTTTTCTTGCCCTGCTCAAACATGTCGCGCACGCGGCTGGCACCGACGCCGACGAACATTTCGACGAAGTCCGAGCCGCTGATCGTGAAAAAGGGCACGTCCGCCTCGCCGGCGATGGCCTTGGCGAGCAGGGTTTTGCCGGTGCCGGGCGGGCCGACCATGAGCACGCCCTTGGGGATCTTGCCGCCGAGGCGCTGGAAGCGCTTCGGGTCCTTGAGGAATTCGACCAGCTCCTGGACCTCGTCCTTGGCCTCGTCGCAGCCGGCGACGTCCTTGAAGGTGACCTTGTTGCGGTCCTGGGAGAGCATCTTGGCGCGGCTCTTGCCGAAGCTGAGGGCGCCGCGGCCGGCGGACTTGAGCTGCTGGCGCACCAGGAAGTAAAGCAGGAACAGCAGCAGGAAGATCGGCAGCATGGAGACCAGCATGGTGCCCCACTGGTTGTTTTCGTAGCGCGGGATGAGCACCAGCCCGTGCTGGTCCATGAGCGCCTTGAGCTCCTCCTTCTGGTACTGGATGCTGACCGGCACGCTGAACGGCACCGACACCGGTTCGGCCTCACGCGCCGCCTTGCCCTTCAGGCCCTCGGGCGCCTTGAACTGGAAGCCCTTGATGTACTCCGCGGTGGTGGTGTCCTGCTGGATCAGTTCGAGGTCGCGGGTTTTGTCGATCTTGTCCTCGCGGACGAGGTCGATGAACTCGCGGTAGGTGATGCTGGTCGCGCGCGAGCCGTCGCCGCGCACCATCAGGGCGGAGCCAACCAGCAGCAGCACCATGGCAAAGAGCAGGAAGCCGCGCCAGTTGAAGGGCTGGTCGGGGCCGCGGCGGCCGGAGGGCGGTTCGTTCCTGGGCGTGAAATCGTCAGACATGTCGTTTTGGGGGGAATCCTGGAAGGCTATACGCGCGCCGGTCGGGCGGCGCCGCGTGGGGTTTTCGGTTCGGGACTGGTCGGCGCAAATGCCGGCATTTCAAGCGCGGATGCGCTGGCGGACGGCCTCGAACAGGCAGACACCGGTCGCCACGGAAACGTTCAAGCAGGGCACCTTGCCGGCCATGGGGATGCGTGCCAAAAAGTCGCAGTGCTCGGCGGTCAGCCGGCGCATGCCCTCGCCCTCGGCGCCCATGACGATGCCGATGCCGCCCTTGAGATCGAGGTCGTACAGCGACTGCGTGGCTTCGTCGGCCGTGCCGACCAGCCAGACGCCGAGCTTTTTCAACCGGTCCATGGCCCGCGCCAGGTTGGTGACGCGCACCAGCGGCACGTTTTCGGCGCCGCCGCAGGAGACGCGCAGGACGGTGTCGCTGACCGGGGCCGACTTGTCCTTGGGCATGACCACGCAGGCGACGCCGGCGGCGTCGGCGGTGCGCAGGCAGGCGCCGAGGTTGTGCGGGTCCTGGATGCAGTCGAGCACCAGCACGAGCGGGTCGGGCCGGCCGTCGAGCAGGGAGGGCAGGTCGTCCTCCTCATAGGTGCGCACGGCGGTCGGTGGCGCCTGGCTGTGGCGGTTCTGGCGGGCGGTCGGGGGCGGCTTGCGCATGGCGATTCAGGCCGCGACGGCGGCGTGCAGGGAAGCGGAAGGGCGGGTCACTCGCCGGGCAGCGGCTGCGTGGGGAAGGTCTCGACCCAGGGCAGGCCGTGGGTGTTGAGGTCGGCCATGAAGGGGTCCGGATTGAGCTGCTCGAGGTTCCAGACGCCGGGCTGGCGGTACTCGGCCGGGTTGGTGAGCAGCTGCTTGGCGGCGATCATCGCCGGCACGCCGGTGGTGTAGCTGACGCCCTGGCTGTTGGTCTCGCGGTAGCAGTCCTCGTGATCCTTGATGTTGTAGACGTACAGGCGCTTGAACTGACCGTCCTTGCCCTCGCCCTCGATCCAGTTGCCGATGCAGGTCTTGCCCTTGGTGTCGGCCCCGAGCGTGCCGGGTTCCGGCAGCAGGGTCTTGAGGAACTCGATCGGGATGATCTCGACCCCCTTGTGCACGACCGGATCAATGCGGGTCATGCCGACGTTCACCAGCACTTCCATGTGCTTGATGTAGGCGTCGCCAAAGGTCATCCAGAAGCGGGCGCGGCGCATCGGGATGTGCTTGGTCAGGCTCTCCAGCTCCTCGTGGTAGAGGCAGTAGATGTTCTTCGGGCCAATGCCATCCGGGAAATCGAAGCTGCGCTTGATCTCCAGCGGCTTGGTCTCGACCCACTGGCCGTTTTCCCAGTAGCGACCGTTGGCGGTCACCTCGCGCAGGTTGATCTCGGGGTTGAAATTCGTCGCGAACGCCTTGCCATGGTCGCCGGCGTTGCAGTCGATGATGTCGAGGGTGTCGATGCGGTTGAAGTGATGCTTCAGCGCGTGGGCGGTGTACACGTTGGTGACGCCCGGATCGAAGCCGCAGCCGAGCAGGGCGGTCAGGCCGGCGGCCTTGAAGCGCTCCTGGTAGGCCCACTGCCAGTGGTACTCGAACTTGGCGACGTCGCGCGGCTCGTAGTTGGCGGTGTCGATGTAGTGCACGCCGGTCTCCAAACAGGCGTCCATGATGGTCAGGTCCTGGTAGGGCAGGGCGACGTTGATGACGACCTCGGGCTGGAAATCCCGGATCAGGGCGACCAGTTCCGGGACGTTGTCGGCATCGACCGCGGCGGTGCGGATCGGACGGGAAAGTTCGGCGGCAATGGCGTCGCACTTGGCCTTGGTGCGCGAGGCGAGCAGGATCTCGCTGAAGACTTCCGGGAGCTGGGCGCACTTGTGGACGACGACACGGCCGACGCCGCCGGCACCGATGATGAGGACTTTTGCCATAGGGGTCTGCAGGGTGGCGTCGGCGGCGGCGGAGTCAAGCGGCGCCGTGCGAAGAAATCCCTTGGCAGCCGGCCGGAATTTCCGAAGGTGGCCGCCTATGTTTTCCCTCGCTGACAAGACCGTCGTCATCACCGGAGCCGGCTCCGGCATCGGCAAAGCCATCGCCCTGCTCTTTGCCCGCCAGGGCGCGCGCGTCGAGGTGCTCGACCTCTCGGCCGAGGCGGCCCGTGGCACGGCCGAGGAAATCCGCGCGGCCGGTGGCGACGCCGCCGAGGCGGCCTGCGACGTCGGCGACGGCGCGGCGGTGACGACCGTCATGGATGCCATCGTTGCCCGCCGCGGCCGCATCGATGTCCTGGTCAACAACGCCGGCATCGCCCACATCGGCACCCTGCTGACCACGACCGAGTCCGACCTCGACCGTCTCTATCAGATCAACATCAAGGGCGTCTTCCACTGCGCCCAGGCCGCCGTGCAGCGCATGGTCGCCCAGGGCGGCGGCGTCGTCCTCAACCTCTGCTCGATCGCCGCCAACATGGGCCTGCCCGACCGCTTTGCCTACTCGATGACCAAGGGCGCGGTGCTGACCATGACCTACTCGATCGCCAAGGACTTCATCGGCCAGGGCGTGCGCTGCAACTGCATCTGCCCGGCGCGCGTGCACACGCCGTTTGTCGACGGCTACCTGGCGCGCACCTACCCGGGTCGCGAGGCGGAGATGTTCGAGAAACTCAGCGCCGCCCAGCCCATCGGCCGCATGGCCAGCCCGGATGAGGTGGCCGCCCTGGCGCTGTACCTGTGCAGCGACGAAGCCTCCTTCGTCACCGGCTGCGCCTACCCGCTCGACGGCGGCGCGGTCAACCTGCGCTGACCCAACGGCATGCTTCCAGCAGCCGGGCCCCAAAGTTTTTGGAGCCCGGCTTGACTTTCCCTGGGGCGACGGCATCACATCCGCTCCCCCAGCCCTCATGCCCGCCGCCAGCCCCCAGCCCCTGTGGATCGTTCGTCGCTCCTCCATCCATCACCAGGGGCTGTTCGCCCGTTCCGACATCCCGGCGGACACGCCGGTCATCGAGTACGTCGGTGAAAAAATCACCAAGGCCGAGAGCGAGCGCCGCGGCCAGGCCCTGCTGGAGCAGTCGCGCGAAACCGGCGGCGCCGCGGTGTTCATCTTCACCCTCAACAGCCGCTATGACATCGACGGTGCCCACACCGGCAATGCCGCGCGCCTGATCAACCATTCCTGCGATCCCAACTGCGAGGCCTTCATCGAGCGCGGCCGCATCTGGGTCTACTCCAAGCGCGCCATCGCCAAGGGCGAGGAACTCACCTACAACTACGGCTTCGATCTCGACACCTGGGAAGACCATCCCTGCCGCTGCGGCACCGAGCGCTGCATGGGCTACATCGTCGACGAGGAGCACTGGCCGAAGCTGCGCCGCATCCTCAAGAAGCGCGCGGCCGCGACCCAGAAGCTCGCCGACCTCGAGGCGCGGGCCGCCGAACTGCAGCGCCAGCTCGATGAGTTGGATGCGGAACCGGTGGTGAAGAAGACGGTCAAGAAGACGGTCAAGAAGATGGGCAAGAAGATGGGCAAGAAGATGGGCAAGAAGATGGGCAAGAGCGTGGGCAAGCAGGCCGCCGCCCCTCAGAAGCGCAGTCGCAAGTAGGTGCCGAGCACGGACTCGTGCGACCACACCGCCTGCTGCCGGACCGAGAAGATCATGTAGAACAGGTCGAGATCGGCCTGGTCGGAAAGCCGGAAGGTCAGGCCGAGCGGCACCGCGCGGTTCTCCAGCAACTGCCGATTGGGCAGGTCGCTCAGCCATTCATGGCTGACAAAGCAGCGCGTCAGCGGCCCGAGCGGCTGTTTCAGCGTCCAGGCCGCCTGCAGACGGTGGCGCGTCCGATGGATGTCGATCTCCTCGCGCTCGTTCCAGCGCCATTCCATGCGGTTGCGCAGGTCGAGCCGCAGCTGCGGGCTCAGGTTGACATGCGGATTGAGTTCCAGCTCGGGTCGCCCCTGCCAGAAGCGTTCGCCGGTGGTCGAACTCTCGATGTTCAGCAGCGACAGCCCCAGGCCGAGATCGAGCCAGGGCAGCAGGGCCTGGCGGTGGCGCGGACTGGCGATCTGCACGTAGGCCCCGTCCTCGTCATCGAGCCGGTTGCCCAGAAAGAACCCGGTCGACGAGGTCTCCGTCCGCCGGAATTCCAGCATGCTCCAAGCCCACCACTCATCCGCCCTCAGCGGCGCAGCGAGCAGGAAGAAGAGCAGCAGAAAGCGGGGCATGCCAAAGCCTGAAGCACGGTCGATGCCACCCGGCAAGCCGGGATTGGTAGGGCGGGGGAGGAGTTGATGGAAGATCGTTGATGGTTGATTGAGCGCGGGCTAACAAGTGCGGCGCTTCTGCGCCGCTCTGTCACCTCGTCTGGTCAGCCCCTCAAGCCCAGAAGGTCCGCAGATTTCACAGATTTCGCAGATGGGGCAGAAGGAGAACCGCAGATGTCGCCGATGAGCGCAGATGGGACAGCTGCAGGCGAGGGGAGC
>CAZSBO010000192.1:0-6674 GCA_964605265.1 uncultured Prosthecobacter sp. | reverse complement strand
AACTCGACGACCTCGACCTTCTTGATGTTCTCCTTGGCCAGGATGGCGGCGGGACCGCCGATGCTGCCGAGGTAAAAACCGCCGTGCGTTTTGCAGGCCTCGGTCACCTGCGGACCGCGGTTGCCCTTGGCGATCATGACCATGCTGCCGCCGCGGCTCTGAAAGAGGTCGACATAGCTGTCCATGCGCCCGGCCGTGGTCGGTCCAAAGCTGCCGCTGGGCAGGCCGGCCGGCGTCTTGGCGGGACCGGCGTAGTACACCGGGTGCTCCTTGAAGTACTCCGGCAAATCGCCACCGGCATCAAGGCGCTCCTTGAGCTTGGCGTGGGCGATGTCACGGGCGACGATGATCGGCCCGCTCAGCAGCAGGCGGGTGGTGACCGGATGCCGCGCCAGTTCGGCGCGGATTTCGGCCATCGGCCGGTTCAGGTCGATGCGCACCGCGCCGGTGTCCTTGCGATGGCGCAGGTCCTCGGGGATGTACTGGAGCGGCTGCGTCTCCAGCTTTTCGATGAACACGCCCTCGCGGGTGATCTTGCCCTTGGCCTGGCGGTCGGCCGAGCAGGACACGCCGATGCCGATCGGCAGCGAGGCGCCGTGGCGCGGCAGGCGGATGACACGGACATCGAGGGCGAAGTACTTGCCGCCAAACTGGGCGCCGATGCCGCAGGTGCGCGCCGCTTCGAGCATCTGCGCCTCGAGTTCGAGATCGCGGAAGGCGCGGCCGTGCTCGTTGCCGGTGGTCGGCAGACCGTCGTAGTACTTCGTCGAGGCCAGCTTGACGTGCTTCATAGTGTGCTCGGCCGACAGACCGCCAATGACGAAGGTCAGGTGATAGGGCGGACAGGCGGCGGTACCGAGCGTCAGCATCTTCTCGGTCAGGAACTTGACGATGCCCTTGGGGTTCAGCACCGCCCGGGTCTCCTGATACAGGAAGGCCTTGTTGGCCGAACCCCCACCCTTGGCGATGAACAGGAACTTGTAGGCGTCGCCGTCCACCGCGTGCAGGTCGAGCTGGGCCGGCAGGTTGGTGCCGGTGTTCTTCTCGTTGAACATGTCCAGCGGCGCATTCTGCGAGTAACGCAGGTTGTTCTCGGTGTAGGCAAGGTACACGCCCTTCGACAGCGCCGCCTCATCGCCGCCACCGGTCCACACCTGCTGGCCCTTCTTGCCGAGCACGATGGCGGTGCCGGTGTCCTGGCAGAACGGCAGCAGGCCGGCCGAGGCGACATCGGCGTTTTTCAGCAGGGTGAGCGCCACCATGCGGTCGTTCTCACTGGCCTCCGGGTCGTCGAGGATGGCGGCGACCTGCTTCAGGTGGGCGGGACGCAGGAAGAAATTGATGTCGTGGAAGGCCTGGTTGGCGAGCAGGGTCAGGGCCTCGGGCTCGACCACCAGCACCTTGCGGCCCTCGAACTCGGTCTCGCGGACGTGCTCGCGGGTGAGCAGGCGGTATTCCGTGTCGTCGGCACCGGTCTCAAAAAGTTCCTGGTAGTGAAAAGGCGGGGTGGGCATGGCGTGCGGGAACTTTGAAAAGCATACGCTCGGCGGCAACGGGGAATGGCGGATTTGTCGCACCCGGCGCCCGCGCGGCCGCCGTACCCTCATTGACAATCCCGCCGCCCGCCCTTTCATTGCCCCATGTCCCACCCCCTCGCCGACTTCCCTTCCAGCCTGACGCCGCCCACCAACTACATCGTGCCGACCGTCATCGAGACCGAAGGCCGCATGGAGCGCGCCTACGACATCTACTCGCGGCTGCTCAAGGACCGCATCATCTTCCTCGGCACCGAGGTGAACGACCAGGTCGCGAACATCATCATCGCCCAGTTGCTGTTCCTGCAGATGCAGGATCCGAAGAAGGACATCCACCTCTACATCAACAGCCCGGGCGGTTCGGTCACCGCCGGTCTGGCGATCTATGACACGATGCAGTTCGTCACCTGCGACGTGAACACCTACTGCATCGGCATCGCCGCCAGCATGGGCGCCGTGCTGCTTTCCGCCGGCACCAAGGGCAAGCGCTTCGCCCTGCCGAACAGCGACATCATGATCCACCAGGTCTCCGGCGGCGCCCGCGGCACGGCCAGCGACGTCGAGCGCACGGTCGACTTCATGTACAAGCTCAAGCGCCGCCTCAACCGCATCCTCGCCCATCACACCGGCAAGAGCCCGGAAACGATCGAGAAGGATGCCGACCGCGACAACTACATGTCCGCCGAAGAAGCCGCCGCCTACGGTTTGGTCGACAAGGTGCTGCAGAGCAACAAGGAACTCCAGCCGGCCAACTGACCGCCATGCCGCGCGCCTCCACGGTCACCCTCTGCTCCTTCTGTGGCAAAAGCCATGCGGAGGTGAAGAAGCTCATTGCCGGGCCGGGCGTGTTCATTTGCGACAACTGCATCGGCGTCTGCAAGGGCATCCTCGACCGCGAGGCGGCCCAGGAGGACGAGAGTTTCCAGGGCCTGACCGTGCCCCGGCCCGCCGACATCAGCGCGGTGCTCGACGAGCACGTCATCGGCCAGGCCCAGGCGAAGAAGGTGCTCAGCGTTGCGGTGCACAACCATTACAAGCGCATCCTGCACGCCCAGCAGCAGGTGATCGAGGGCGCCGGCCGGCCGCGGCCGATCGCCGAGGCGGAGGAAGTCGAGCTGGAGAAGAGCAACGTCCTGCTGCTCGGCCCGACCGGCTGCGGCAAGACCCTGCTCGCCAAGACCCTGGCCAAGCTGCTCAACGTGCCCTTCAGCATCGCCGATGCCACCACCCTCACCGAGGCCGGCTACGTCGGCGAGGACGTGGAAAACATCATCCTGCGCCTGCTCCAGGCCGCCGATTACGACATCGCCAAGGCGGAGATCGGCATCGTTTACATCGATGAGATCGACAAGATCGGCCGCACCACCGGCAACGTCAGCATCACCCGCGACGTCTCCGGCGAGGGCGTCCAGCAGGCGCTGCTGAAGATCATCGAGGGCACCATCTGCAACGTGCCGCCCCAGGGCGGCCGCAAGCATCCGCAGCAGGAGTACATCCAGGTCAACACCAACAACATCCTGTTCATCTGCGGCGGCGCCTTCGTTGGCTTGGAAGACATCGTCAAGCGCCGCCTCGGCCGCCAGACGCTCGGCTTCAGCAACGCCGGCACCGCCACCCGCAGCGAGGCGGAGGAAAAAAATGCCCTGCGCCACGTCGAGCCCGAGGACCTGATCGCCTTCGGCCTCATCCCGGAATTCGTCGGCCGCCTGCCGGTGCTCTGCACGCTGGAACCGCTCGCCGAACAGGAACTCGTGCGCGTGCTGACCGAGCCAAAAAACGCCCTGCTCAAGCAGTACGCCAAGCTCATGCGCATGAATGGCGTCGATCTGACCATCACCAAGGACGGCCTGCTCGCCATGGCGCGCGAGGCGATCAAGCGCGGCACCGGCGCCCGCGGCCTGCGCAGCATCTTCGAGCGCATCATGCTCGACGTCATGTACGACGTGCCCAGCCGCACCGACGTGCGCTCGGTGTCGATCAACGAGGCGGTCGTCAGGGGCGAACGCGCTCCCATCCTGCGCAAGCGCGCCGAACGCAACGCCGCCTGAGGCGGAGCCCGCGGACCGGTTGACAGACCGGGGCATTTCGCCCTGTTCTTTGCTGATGCGCCCCGGCCCCCTTTTCGCCCTCGTCCTCAGCCTGCAAACCGTTGCCGCCCAGCAGCCGGCAACCGCGCCCTGGGGCGACTTCGTCGAACCGGACTTCCCCTTCTTCAGCAGCGTGCTCGACGCCCGCGAAGCCGGCCAGGGCCTGCCCAAGGACAACCTGACGCCGCGCGGCCTCATCCTCAACCTCGGCCACAACCTCTGGGCCTGCTTCGACACCGACCTGCTCCGCCTCGCCTGCGTCTGGCAGGGCGAACCCGGCAAGCCACCGGTGACCCCCGACGCCCTCGCCTCGGGCTCCTACCACGTCGCCGGCCAGAAGACCAAGGACGGCCAGGAGTATTTGCCGAAACCGGTCGGTCAGATCTGGCTGGCCAACGGGATTTACCCGGGCTGGCAGGTCGGCGACAAGCCCTCCTTCACCGACCCCCGTGAGCCGGCGCCGAGCCCGGAGGAAGTGGGGCGTGGCAGCTTGCCTGCAGGCATGGGCCGCCTGCTCGCCGTCCGCCGTGACCTCGAAAACGGAGTCACCACGCTGGAAATGGACATCGCGGGCGTGAAGATCTCCCAGAATTTCACAGCACGGCTCGATGCGAAATCCGGGGATCGCTGGGTGCAGGCTGTCATCCGTGTGGAGCCACACAAGCAGCCACTGGCGTTCCTGACCGGACAACCTGCAGCGGGCCTGACCTGGCAGTCACTGACCCCCGACGTGATGGGAATGCGGATGACTGACACCGCCTGCCTGTTGGCCCCTTCCGAAAGCTCCCACGTTCTTGTTTTGGCTCTCGGCAAGGCTGGACACAAGTTCCAACCCCAGCAGGAACAACAGGCCGCCTCCCGCTGGTCCGCCACCGTCACCACCCAGGGCCAGCTCTCCGCCAAACCCGACGCCCATGTCGTCGACACCATCCCGCTGCCCGTGCCGAATCCCTGGAAGCGCAATGTCCGCCTCGCCGATCTCGATTTCCTCGATGACCTGGGCAAC
Organism: uncultured Prosthecobacter sp.; assembly: GCA_964605265.1. Lineage (GTDB taxonomy): Bacteria > Verrucomicrobiota > Verrucomicrobiia > Verrucomicrobiales > Verrucomicrobiaceae > Prosthecobacter. The sequence continues at coordinate 2,046 of CAZSBO010000192.1, read as the reverse complement.
GCGGTGGGCGTGACCTTCGATGGCGATGTCTGGCTCATCTCCGGCCTCAAGGGCGACCTCGAAGCCGTCACCTGGAAACGCTTCACCTCCGGCCTGCACGAACCGATGTCGATCGTGGTGCGCCGGGGCAATCCGCAATCCCCAATCCCCAATCCGCATTCGGAAGTCTTCGTCTTCGATCGCAACGGCGTCTGGAAACTCGTCGATGCCGATCAGGACGGGGTCTGCGACCGCCATGAGCTGTTCTGCAATCGCTTCGCCCAGACCGCGGAGACGCGCGAGTTTCCCAACTCGATGAAGCTCGGTCCGGACGGCTCGCTCTACCTCAGCAAGGGCGGCCAGGAGGGCACGACGCGCGGCAAGCACAACGGCACGGTGCTGAAGGTGGCGCCCGACGGCCAATCCTTCGAGGTCCTCGGCCACGGCCTGCGCCAGCCCTTCATCGGCGTGCACCCCACGACCGGCCTGGTCACCGCCAGCGACCAGCAGGGCCACTACGTGCCGTCGACCCCGCTGCAGATCATTGAAAAAAACCAGTTCTACGGCCACCTGCCCACCATCGCCCCCAAGGAGCAGTATCCCGAACCCATTGCCGAACCGCTGGCCTGGATCCCGCACCCGGTGAATCCCAGCGGTGCCACCCAGACCTGGCTCATCGGCTCGCGCCTGGGACCGGTCGACGGCGAACTCATCCACGTGGGTTACAACCGGCCGGAACTGTTCCGGGTGATCCTGAACACGCGCTTCGCCCGACCGCAGGCCGCGGTGATGAGTTTTTCCCGCGAGTTCGATTTCGGCCCGCTCAATGCCAAGGTGAACCCCGCCGATGGCCAGCTCTACGTCGTCGGTTTCCAAGTCTGGGGCACGACCGCCAAGCAGCTCAGCGGCCTGGCGCGCCTGCGCTACACCGGCAAGCCGCGCGTGCTGCTGAAAGAGGTCACGCCGATGGACAAGGGCCTGCTGCTGCGCTTCAACGCACCGCTCGATCCGACCCTCGCCACCGATCCCGCCAGCTACAGCGCCGAACGCTGGAACTACCAGCGCAGCGCCGAGTACGGCTCGCCCCACCTCAAGCTCGACGGCAGCCCCGGCCAGGAATTCCTCACCGCCAGCAGCGCCTACCTGAGCCAGGACGGCCGCAGCGTCTTCGTCGGCATCCCCGACATGCGCGCCGGCGTGCACCAGATGCGCATCGGCTGGGGCCTGAAAAGCCGCGACGGCCTGCCGGCCAACAACACCGCCTACTTCTCGCCCTGGGAACTCGCCACCTTCGAGCCCAAGAAGGAGGGCTTTGCCGAGCTCAGCGTTGATCTGACCCCGCGTGCCGCCCTCGCAACGGCCAAGGTGAAGGCCAGCGCCGAGGAGGGCGAACGGGTTGCCCAGATGTTCGGCTGCGTCGCCTGCCACAGCATCGATGGCAGCACGGTCGGCAAGGTCGGCCCCAGTTGGAAGGGCCTGTACGGCTCCGTGCGCGAGATCGCCAAGGGCATGAAGGGCAAGGTCACCGCCGACGCCGCCTACCTGCGTGAGTCGATCCTGGCGCCCTCGGCGAAGGTGGTGAAGGGCTTTGAAAAGTTCGACACCGGCATGCCCATCTACGCCGGCATCCTCAACGACGCGCAGATTGACAGCCTCATCCTTTACATTGAGACCCTGAAATGAGAAGCTGACCGGATGGGCCGGCATGAAAACTGCGGCCCGCACGTACGTTCCTCCCCCATGCCACGCCGTTTTTTCCGCGCCGCCCTCGCCCTCCTGCTGCTGCCCGCCTGCACGGTCCAACAGGGAGTCTACAAGGGTGCCCAGCGGACTGGCACACCCGCGGCCACGGTCGTGCGCGCCCAGCCCTATGCGCCGCCCGCCGCCTGGCAGCCGCCGCCGATCGATGCCCGACCGGTCTTCGCCAGCTCCAGCGTGCCGGCCATCCATGCCGAGTCCTTTTTGCTGATCGACGCCTCCACGGGTCGCCACCTCGCCTCGAAGAACGCCTACACCCGACGCGCCGTCGCCAGCACCCAGAAGCTGGTCACCGCCCTCGTCATCGTC
>CAZSBO010000191.1:0-6809 GCA_964605265.1 uncultured Prosthecobacter sp. | reverse complement strand
CAGGTCTTCAAGGGGGTCGGGATCCCCGTCTGCGAGGGCGACGGCCAGACCGAGCGCATCCTCAAGGACCTGGTCGAAACCGGTTATGCCGGCCACATCAGCATCGAACCGCATGTCGCCGTCGTCTTCCACGGGGCCGGCGCCGCCGATGAGCTTTCGCCCGAAGCCAAGGCCAAGCTGCAGTACGACAGCTACCTGAAGTACGGCCGCATGCTCGACGCCATGCTGCGCCGCCTGGGCGCGCCGCTCGCCTGAGTCCGGCGCGCCGGGAATCCCTCCCGCGATCGCCATGGCCACCCTGCTCGCCGAACACCTGCGCTTCCGCTACCCCGGCGGCGGTTTTGGTTTGGCATTGACGCGCCTGGAACTGCGCGCCGGTGAGCCCCTCGCCGTGCTCGGTGCCAGCGGCGGCGGCAAGACCACCCTGCTGCGCCTGCTCTCCGGCCTGCTCTTGCCGGAGGCGGGCCGCGTCTGCCTCGACGGCGGCGAACCGCTCGGCAGTCTCTCCAGCGAGGCCCGCCGGACCCTGCGCCTGCGCCGCATGGGCCTGGTCTTCCAGGACTTCGCCCTGCTCGATTACCTGACGGTGGCGGAAAACCTGCTGCTGCCGGGTCGCTTCCTCGGCCTGGAGCCCGGCCCGGCCGAGGCGCGCGCGCGCCAACTGGCCGAACAGTTGGAGATCGACGCGCACTGGACGCAAACCGCCGGTCGCCTGTCGCAGGGCGAACGCCAGCGGGTCGCCGTGGCGCGCGCTTTGGTGCACGCGCCGGATTTCGTGTTTGCCGATGAACCCACCGCCTCGCTCGATCCCGCGCGGCGCGGCCGGGTGATGGACCTGCTGCTGGAGGCCAGCCGCACCGCCGGGGCCTGCCTGGTCATCGTCACCCACGACCCCGAGGTGGCCGATGCCTGCCCGCAACGCCTGCGCATGGAGGAACTGCGCGCATGACGCCCCCCGCCCTGCACCTCGCCCTGCGCTACGTCGCGCGCCACCGCCTGCAGACCTGGCTGCTGGCCGGCGCGCTCGGCCTGATGCTCGCCGTGCCGCTGTCGCTGCGCCTGTTCCTGCGCGCCGCCGAAACCCAGCTGCAGGCCCGTGCCGAACAGACACCGCTCGTGCTCGGCGCCCGCGGCAGCGCCCTCGACCTCATGCTGGCGGCGCTCTACTTCAAACCCCAGGCCCTGCCGCCGCTCGACCTCGCCGCGGTGGAGTCGCTGCGGGCCGACGGCCTCGCCCAGGCCATCCCGCTGCACCTGCGCTTCCACGCCCAGGGTGCGCCCATCGTTGGCACCGAACTCGACTACCTCGACTTCCGCCGCCTGCGCCTCGCCGCCGGGCGACCCTTTGCACGGCTGGGCGACTGCGTGCTCGGCGCCGCCGTGGCCGAGACCCGCGGGCTGAAACCGGGGGATGCCGTGTTCTCCTCGCAGGAACAGGTCTTCGATCTCGCCGGCGCCTACCCGCTGAAAATGCGCGTCACTGGCGTGCTCGCGCCCACCGGCACGGCCGATGACAACGCGGTGCTGGTCGATCTGAAAACCGCCTGGCTGATCGCCGGTCTCGCCCACGGCCACGACGAGGTGAGTGGCGATGCCGTGCTCAAGCAAGAGGAAAAGGGCACGGTCGCCAATGCCAGCGTGCGCCTGTTCAACGAGGTGACCGAGGCCAACCTCAACAGCTTCCATTTCCACGGCGATCCCGGTCGCTTCCCGGTCAGCGCCGTGCTCGTGCAGCCGCGCGACGCCAAGGCCGAGGCGATCCTGGCCGGTCGTTACCTCGATCCGAAGCTGCCCGCGCAGTTGATCCGGCCGGGCGACGAATTTCGCGCGCTTATGGCCACCCTGTTTCGCGTCGAGCGTCTGGTGCTGGCCGTGCTGGCGGTGGCGGCGACCGCGGCGCTGGCGGTGGCCATCCTGGTCTTCGCCCTGTCCTTCCGCCTGCGCCGGCGCGAGTTCCAAACCCTCGAGGATCTCGGCGTCGCCCGCAGCGCGCTGGCACGGGTGAAAGCGCTGGAAGTCCTGCTCACCGGCGCGCTCGGCCTGGCGATCGCCGGCCTGCTGGCCCTGCTGGTGCACTGGCAGGCGCCGCAGTGGGCCGGCCTGCTGCTGGGCGGTTCGTGACGGATGTCTGCGCTTGCCCGCGAGGCGTGCCCGGTCTCTATTCAAGGCCACGCCGAATGCACATCGCCGACATCCTCACCCAGCAGCGACCGACGCTGTCCTTTGAGTTCTTCCCGCCCAAGACCGCGGAGGCCTCCGAGGCGTTGTACCAGACCATCGGCGAGCTGGAGGCCTACAAACCCTCCTTTGTCAGCGTCACCTACGGCGCCGGCGGCTCGACCCGGGAGCTGACCCATGACCTCGTCGTGCGCTTGAAAACCACGACCTCGCTCGACCCGATCCCGCACCTCACCTGCGTCTGTCACGGCGAGGCCGACATCCAGGCCATCCTCGAACGCTACGCCGAGGCCGGCGTCAGCAACATCCTCGCCCTCGGCGGCGACCCGCCGCGCGACCTCGCCGGTTATGACCGCCACAAGGATGCCTTCCAGCATGCGGCCGACCTGGTGCGCTTCATCCGCCGCTTCAACGAGCGCGGCGGCCACCCCGACAAGCGCGGCTTTGGCATCGGCGTCGCCGGCTTTCCGGAAGGCCATCCGGCGACCCCGAATCGCGTCCTGGAGATGGAACACCTGAAGGCCAAGTGCGATGCCGGCGCCGATTACATCTGCACCCAGTTGTTCTTCGACAACCACGACTTCTTCGACTTCCGCGACCGCTGTCGCCTGGCCGGCATCGACATCCCGATCATCGCCGGCATCATGCCGATCACCAGCGCCGCCGGCATGCGCCGCATGGCCGAACTGGCCGCCGGCGCGCGTTACCCGGCCAAGCTGCTGCGCGCCATCCAGCGCTGCGGCGGCGATGAGGAGGCCGTGCGCCGCGTCGGCGTGCACTACGCCACCGAGCAGTGCCGCGACCTGCTGGAGAACGGCGTCGACGGCATCCATTTCTACACCCTCAACAAATCGCAGGCGACCCGCGAGATCTACGCCAGCCTCGGCATCCGCGACTCCGCCGCCGTCCGCCGCGCATGACCCGGCACGCCCCGCTCTTCGCCGCCATCGAAGCCGGCGGCACCAAGTTCGTCTGCGGCCTCGGCCGCGGTCCGGACGAGGTGGTGGCGACCACGCGCCTGCCGACGACGACGCCTGCCGAGACCCTGGCCGCCTGCGCCGAGTGGTTTGAGGCGCAGCGCGCCGAACACGGCGAGTTTGTTGCGCTCGGCATCGGCAGCTTCGGCCCGCTCGACCTCCACCCGGCCAGCCCGTCCTATGGCCGCATCACCACGACGCCGAAACCCGGCTGGCAGCAGGCCGATCTGCTCGGCTTTTTCCGCGACCGCCTGCAGGTGCCCGTGGCGCTCGACACCGATGTCAATGCCGCCGTCCTTGGCGAGCATCTCTGGGGTGCCGGCCAGGCGCTCGACCCACTGGTCTACATCACCGTCGGCACCGGCGTAGGCGTCGGCGTGCTCATCCACGGCCAGCTCCTGCACGGCCTGCTGCATCCCGAGGCCGGCCACCTGCTGGTGCCGCCACCGGTCGCCAGCCAGGCTCCCAATCCCAAGGGCCAATGCCCGTTTCACGATCACTGCCTCGAAGGCTACATCAGCGGTCCGGCCCTCGCCAAACGCTGGGGCGCGCCGGCCGACACCCTGTCGCCCGAGCATCCCGCCTGGCCGGAAACCGCCCGGCTCATGGGCCAGGCCCTGATGAACCTGACGCTGAGCCTCTGCCCGCGACGGATCATCCTCGGCGGCGGTGTCATGAGTCAGCCGCACCTGCTGCCGCGGATCCGCAGCGAACTGCAGCGCCTGCTCCACGGCTACCTCGCCGTGCCCGAACTCGGCCCCGACCTCGACCGGTTCATCGTCGCCCCCGGCCTCGGCACCCGCTCCGGCCTACTCGGCTCGCTCGCCCTCGCCCAGCGGGGCGTGGAAGATGGGAGATCGAAGATGGAAGATCGGAATTGAGAACACCGAACCGAGAACCGAGAACTCAACAACCGAGTCCCCCATGCCCTCCGCCCCACTGCTCGCCCAGGACGTTCACCGCACCTACCATCTGGGAGGTCACGACCTGCCCGTGCTGCGCGGGGTGGACCTGGAGGTGGCGGCCGGCGAAAAAGTCTTCCTCTGCGGCCAGTCGGGCGCCGGCAAGACCACCCTACTCTACGTGCTCGGCGGCCTGGAGAAACCCACGCGCGGCGATGTGCTCGTGCACGGCCGCTCGCTCTACCACGGCCCGGCCGCAGCACGCGCGCGGCAACGCAATGAAACGATGGGCTTTGTCTTCCAGCACTACTTCCTGCTGCCCGAACTGACCGCCCTCGAAAACGTCCTGCTGCCGGCGATGATTGGCGGTCGCAAGGCCGACGCCCGCGCCAAGGAACTGCTCGAGCGCGTCGGTCTGGGCGCGCGCATGGACCACCTGCCCACCGAACTCAGCGGCGGTGAACAGCAGCGGGTCGCCATCGCCCGCGCCCTGATCAACGACCCCGGCATCCTGTTTGCCGACGAACCCACCGGCAACCTCGACGCCGCCACGGGTGGCGGGGTCATGGACATGCTCATGGGTGTGGTGGGCGAGGCCGGTAAGACGCTGGTCGTTGTCACCCACGATCTCAACCTGGCGAAGCGCGGCGACCGCCTGCTGCGCCTCAAAGACGGACGGCTGGAACCGGGCTGACCGGCAGTTCCTCGCGCAGGATGCGCACCGGCGTGCCGCGCTCGACCCATTCGTAAAAGAAACGCGCCGGATTGGCACCGGTCAGCGGCAGGCGGATGCAGCCGTGCGAGGCCGGGTAGTCCGGCACCTGGGTGAAGCCATGGATGAAGATGTGGCCGTTGACCTGGACGCTCCACGGCATGGGCGCGTTGTTGTAGAGCTTGGAGAAATGCTGGCGCGCCTTGTAGGGCCCGGCCTTGAACTCGCCCGGCGGCGTGCTGTTGCGTCGACCGGTGCTGACCTTGGTGGCGAGGATGAGCCGACTGCCCTGCCACGCCATCAAGCGCTGGTCGGCCAGGCTGACCTCGACCCGCTGCGGGGCTTTTTCGAGGCGCAGCCGACGTCCCTCGGCGCTGACCAACGCCGCTTCGGCGGCGGTTTCGCGCTCGACCTCGGCCCCTGCCTCGGCCAAGCCTTCCAGACTGACCAGGGCGGCGCCATCGGGCAAACGCACGAGTTGCGCGGCCGACACCTGCCGACCATTCAGCCGCACCTGCGCGCCCTGTTCCTGCAGCTGCCAACGCAGCGCGTGGGCGGCTTCGGCCAGCGGCAGGAAGAGCGTGCCGCGCCGCGCATCAAAAGTGACCGCCTCGGCCCGGCGCAGGCTGAACCAACCGGCCGCCGCCTGATAAACAGCGACCATCACCAGGCCGGCAAGCAGCAGACCGAACAGGCGCCGCGCCACGCCGTCGCGCCGGTCGCGACGCTTGGCGCTGGGCCGACGACGCGCCTTGGCGGGCGGCTTGCGCCGGGGTCGCTGGGCACGCGCTTTGGCCATGAGGATCGACGATGAAGAAAAGACTCAGGCGCCAGGTTTGGCCTTGAGGAATTCCGCCCAGCGCTCGCCGGCGGTCTCGGGATCGAGCTGTGGGAACAACGGCACCGGTGCACCGAGCTGATGCCCGGCCGGCAGCAGGCCCCAGCGCAGGTCGCCGAGTCCAAAACCCTCCGGCCGCTGCCAGCCGATCTGGGCGCGGGCCTTCGCCATCGTCTCGGGCATGATGGGGTCGAGCAGGATGCTGACATGCACCAGGGCCTCGGCGAGGTGGTAGAGCACGCTGTCGAGTCGCGCCGCCTGGGCGGGATCCTTGGCGAGCGAGAAGGGTTTGGTGCTGTCGACAAAGTGATTCGCCTGGGTGACGATCTTCCAGGCCGCGGCAATGCCGTCGTGGATGGCCCAGGCGTTCATCTTCTCGGCATAGACCGGACCGGCTTCCTCGACCGTGCGGCGCAGGGCGCGGTTTTCCTCGTCGTCGTACTCACCCGGCTGCAGGATGCCGCCGCGGTACTTGTGCGCCATGTTGAGGCTGCGGTTGAGCAGGTTGCCGAGACCACCGGCCAGTTCCTTGCGGTAGGACATGACCAGGCGCTCGTCGCTGAAGTCGCTGTCGTAGCCGGTGGCGATGTCGCGCATCAGGTAATAGCGCAGGCCGTCGGCGCTGAACACCCCGGCGAGTTCATCGGGATCGATGACGTTGCCGAGGCTCTTGCTGATCTTGGCGCCCTTCATGTTCCACCAGCCGTGGACGATGAGTTTCGGGATCTGGTCGTCGGGGAAACCGAGCGCGTGCAGCATGATCGGCCAGTACACCGCGTGGGCCGGCACCAGGATGTCCTTGCCGATGACATGGGCGTCGGCCGGCCAGATCTGCTCAAAGTTGGGCAGGCCCTCGTTGCCGCATTCGTCGGCGAGGTAACCGGCGAAGCTGATGTAGTTGGTGAGGGCGTCGAACCAGACGTAGTTGACGAAGCGTTCGTCGAAGGGCAGCGGGATGCCCCAGCTGAGGCGCTCGACCGGGCGGCTGATGCAGAGGTCCTGCGGCGCGCCCTCCAGCGCGTTGAGCACGGCGGCAGCGCGGTGCGCGGGCAGGATGAAATCCGGATGGGTCTTGATGTGGTTCTTCAGCCACTCGACGTGCTCGCTGAGGCGGAAGTACCAGTTCTCCTCCTCCAGCTCAACGACCTCGCCCCATTCCTCGCCAAACTGACCGTCGGGCCCGCGCTCCTTGTCGGTCAGGA
>CAZSBO010000190.1:0-6880 GCA_964605265.1 uncultured Prosthecobacter sp. | reverse complement strand
CGGCTTTTGCTGCATCAGTGGAATCTGCGAAATCTGCGGACCCGTCTTTTGCTGCATCTGTGGAATCTGCGAAATCTGTGGACCTGACTTTTGCTGCATCTGCGGACGCGGGTCGGCGGACGCGGAAGGTGGAGCTGTTGTTGAAGCCGTGGGTGGCATAGACCCAGCCGTCGAGGCCGAGCCGGAAGCTGCTGCACATGCCGTGGGTGTCCTTTTCATAACCGAGCGGCCCGAACAGGATCTCGCGGACGTCGGCCTTGTCGTCGCCGTCGGTGTCGGCGAAGTACCACAGGTTCGGAATGCTCCAGGCAATGCAGCCGGCCTTGTGCTCCGGCTTGTGCCAGGGCAGCACGCCGGTGGGGATGTTGAGGCCGTCGGCGAAGACGGTCACATGGTCGGCCCGGCCGTCGCCATCGCGGTCCTCGAGGATCTTGATGGCGTCGCGACTGTCCTGCACCCGCGTGCCCTGGTCGTCGGCCCAGCGGCTTTTGTCGGCGCTGTACGGATACTCCGCCGTGCTGCTGACCCAGAGCCGGCCGCGGGTGTCGAAGGCGAGGTTGATGGGCTTGTCGATCATCGGCTCGCTGGCGAAGAGCTGGATCTCGAAGCCCTCGGGCACGGTCAGCCTGGCCTGTTCCTCCGCGGGCGACAGGGCCTCGGTCTCGCGCACGAGGCGGGTGTCGGCGGCGCGGCTGCTCGCGAGCAGGCCGAACAGGAGCAGGAGGTGACGCATGGGGCGAGGCTGGCAGAACGGCGGTGTTTTGCCAAGCGGGAAGCCGTGACCGGCAATGTCCGCGGCTGGCGGTGCGTAGGTTTCGGATGCGCCCGCTCCTTCTGCTCCCGATCCTTGCGGCGGCTTTGCCGCTGGCTGCCGCCACTGACATCGGTTCACGCCGCGAACTCTTCGTCGACGACTTCCTCATCGAGCGCCTGAGTGGCGGCGCGCAGCAGCGGCTGCATCATCCCGAGCCGAAGGAGGTGGTGCTGGTGCATGACGCGCCCTGGGAGGGCAGTGGCAGCGGCTACCACAGCGTCTTTGAGGATGGCGGCAAGTTCCGCATGTACTACAAGGCCTGGCAGTTGATCGTGACGCCCGAGGGCAAGGTCAACACCGGGGCGCACCCGCTGTTCTGCTGCTATGCCGAGAGCGACGACGGCCTCCACTGGCGCAAGCCGGAGCTGGGCCTGCATGAGTTTCGCGGTTCGAAGACGAACAACATCGTCATCCCGCATGGGCCGATGGGCAAGGTCAACCCGGACGGCGGTCATCCGGCGGTGTTCAAGGACGAGAACCCGGCAGCCCCCGCGGATGCCCGCTACAAGGCCATCGTCCGCTCCAACAAGCCGCACGGCCTGCTGGCGCTGAAGTCGGCCGACGGCCTGCGCTGGTCGCCGATGGCCGACGCCCCGGTCATCACCGAGGGCGCCTTTGACTCGCAGAACCTGGCCTTCTGGGATGCGCACAGTGGCGTCTACCGCGCGTACTGGCGCTACTTCACCGGTGGGGTCACCGAGGAGAAGAATTGGAAGCCGACCGGCGATCGCGCGATTCGCACCGCCACCTCCAAGGATTTCCTGCATTGGGAGAACATCGAGGACCTGCGCTACACCGACTCGCCCGCCGAGCAGTTGTACACGAACCAGGTCAAGCCCTACGCGCGGGCGCCGCATCTGCTGATCGGATTCCCGACCCGCTACGTCGAGCGCGGTTGGTCGAGCAGCACACGCGCCTTGCCCGAGCGCGAGCACCGCGAGGCGCGGTCGAAGGCGAGCGACCGCTACGGCATGGCGATCACCGAGGGCCTGTTCATGGCGAGTCGCGACGGCGTCACCTTCAAGCGCTGGAACGAGGCCTTTCTCCGCCCTGGTCCCGAGCGGCCGGGCACGTGGAACTACGGCCACCAGTATGCCGCCTGGCATCCGGTGGTGACGAAGTCGTCGCTGCCGGGCGCGCCTGATGAGCTGTCGTTTTACACCACCGAGAGTTACTGGACCGACGACAGCTGCGCGGTGCGTCGCTACAGCCTGCGGCTCGACGGCTTTGTGTCGATCCAGGCCCCGCTCAGCGGTGGTGAGCTGCTGACGCGGCCGCTGACCTTCACGGGCAAAACCCTGCTCATGAACTTTGCCAGTTCCGCCGCCGGCGGCGTGCGCGTGGAGATCCAGGATGCCGACGGCAAGCCGCTGCCGGGCTACACCCTGGACGAGGCCGAGGAACAGTTTGGCGATGCCATTGAGCGGCCGATGGCGTGGAAAAACGGCGGTGATGTTGCCGCGCTTGCGGGTCGGCCGGTGCGGCTGCGCTTCGTGCTGCGCGACGCGGATCTGTATGCGCTGCGTTTTCAGTGAGCGCAGTGCCGGCGAAAGAGCGTTGCCCAGTTCGGCTTACCTTCGTGCATGCATCGTTTCCTGCTGCCGTTCCTGGGGGTTGTTCTGAGTCTTCAAGCGGAATCGAACTGGCCGCAGTTTCGCGGGCCGGGCGGGCTCGGCATCGGCACGGGGGAGCCGCCGCTGGAGCTGGGTCCGGAACGCAACGTCAAATGGCGGGTGGCGGTGCCGCACGGGCATTCCTCGCCCTGCCTGTGGGGCGGGCGCATCGTCCTGACCGGATTGGAGGACGGCCGACTGCTGACCTTCTGCCTCGATCGTGCCAGCGGTCGCGAACTCTGGCGTGCCACCGCGCCGGCCGACAAGGTCGAGCCGGCCCATCGCATCGGCAGTCCGGCGGCACCGACCCCGTGCACGGATGGCGAGCGTGTCTTCGCCTACTTCGGCTCGTTCGGCGTGCTCGCCTATGACTGGCAGGGGCGCGAACTCTGGCGCCGGCCGTTGCCGATGCCGGTGGTGGAGTTTGGCACAAGCAGTTCGCCCATCGTGGTGGATGGACGCGTCATTGTGGTGGCTGATCAGGACGTGGGTTCCTTCATGGTGGCTTTGGATGCGCGCACGGGCGTGGAAGTCTGGCGCGTCGAACGCCCCGAGTTCCGCCGCGGCTTTGCCACGCCCTTCCTGTGGGAACACGCAGGCGGGCGCGAGCTGGTGGTGGTCGGTTCGCTGCAGGTCTGCGGGTATGATCCCGCGACCGGTGAAAAGCTTTGGTCCGCACGCGGGGTCGCACGCGTGGCCAACGCCAGTCCGGTGGCCGCGGACGGCGTCCTGCTGGTGTCGAGCTGGAATGTCGGCGGTGACGAGGGCGAGCGCATCGAGATGGAACCCTTTGACGCTTTTGCCGCCGCGCAGGATACCGACAAGGACGGCGTCATCCGCCTGGAGGAAATGCCCGCAGGCCCACTCAAGGGACGCTATTCGCAGATGGACGCCGACAAGGACGGCCGGGCGACGCGCGTGGAGTACGAGCAGATGCGCGCCATGTTCGCGCAGGCGGTCAACCAGCTCTTCGCGATCCGGCCCGGCGGTCGTGGCGACATCACCGACACACATGTGGTTTGGCAGATGAACAAGCACCTACCCTACATTGCCTCGCCGGTCGTTGCGGATGGCCGTGTCTTCACGATGAAGAGCGGCGGACTGGCTTCGGCCTATGACGCGCGCAGCGGCAGCCCGGTGTTCCAGGCGGAGCGGGTGGGTGCCTCGGGCGATTACTACAGCTCGGCGGTGACGGCCGCTGGCCGGGTTTATCTCGTCTCGCAACGCGGCACCGTGGTGGTGCTCGACACGCATGCCGACCGGCTTGAAGTGCTGGCGCGCAACGATCTCGGCGAACCCGTGTTTGCCACGCCGGCCATCGTCGACGGCGTCATCTACCTGCGCACCGAGAAGCACCTCTTTGCTTTTGGCGAGTGAGTACACGCTCGGCCGCGTGCAGGCGGACCACGCCGGAGTGCGGGGCAGCGCGCTGCCTCAGATCTCCGTGCCTCTCCGCGCCCTCGGTGGCAGCTCGGAGGTCGCGCAGCGGGAAACCGACGGTGCCGCTTGTGTCTTGAAAGCTGGGGGTAAGGCAGGCTACCGGCGGCCGCCGCGCTTCGGTTTGCCATAAGTCACCGGCTTGGCCTTGGCGGGGGGTGCCTCACCGCTCTCCCGCGCCTTCAGTTCGCGGATCTGGTCGCGCAGCAGGGCGGCGCGTTCGAACTCGAGTTTGGTCGCCGCCTCGGCCATTTCGGCCTCGAGTTCGCGGATGACCTCGGTGACCTCGAAATCGCCGCCGCCTTCGCGCACGACGTTCGCCTCGATCTCGCGCGCCTTGCCGAGAATTTGCAGGCTCTCCTGCACCGCGCGGCGCACGGTCTGTGGGGTGATGCCGTGCTTGGCGTTGTGCTCCATCTGCACTTGGCGGCGGCGACCGCTGACCGCGAGCAGGGCCTGGATGCTGCGCGTCTGCAGGTCGGCGAACAGGACGACCTCGCCATGGACGTGGCGGGCGGCGCGGCCGGCGGTTTGGATGAGCGAGGTTTCGCTGCGCAAAAACCCCTCCTTGTCGGCGTCGAGGATGCACACCAGGCTGACCTCCGGCAGGTCGAGTCCCTCGCGCAGCAGGTTGATGCCGACCAGCACATCGCAATCGCCGCGGCGCAGGCTGCGCAGGATCTCGACGCGCTCAATGGCATCAATGTCGCTGTGCAGGTAGCGCACGCGCAGGTCGAGGTTGCGCAGGTAGTCGGTCAGATCTTCTGCCGTGCGCTTCGTCAGGGTGGTGACCAGCACACGCTCGTTCTTCTCGATGCGCTGGCGGCAGAGTTCGATGGTTTCATCGATCTGTCCTTCCAGCGGCTTGACGGTGATGATGGGATCGAGCAGGCCGGTGGGACGGATCACCTGCTCGACGACCAGCGAGCGGCCGCGCGTGCTGACGTCGAACTGATCCAGCGGCTGGGCCGAGCCGCTGACGCGCACGAGCGGCGCGGCGGTGGCGCCGGCCTCGGCGCGCACCTGCGGGATGTAAGTCGTGTTGCCGACGACGCTGTTTTCCAGCTCAAAGCGGGCCGGCGTGGCGCTGACGTAGACGAGCTGGCCAACCTTCTCCATGAATTCGGGGAACTTCAGCGGCCGGTTGTCGAGCGCGCTCGGCAGGCGGAAGCCGTGCTCGACCAGCACGGTCTTGCGCGAGCGGTCGCCCTCGTACATGCCGCCGATCTGCGGCAGGGTGGCGTGGCTCTCGTCGATGAAGACGAGCGGTGGCGTGTCGAAGAAATCGAGCAGCGTGCCCGGGGTCGCCCCCGGTTCGCGGCCGGTGAGATGGCGGCTGTAGTTTTCGATGCCCTGGCAGAAACCCATCTCCTGCATCATTTCGATGTCGTGCTCGGTGCGCATCTTCAAGCGCTGGGCCTCGAGCAGCTTGCCCTCTTTTTCGAACCAGGCGACCCGTTCCTCCATCTCCGCGCGGATCTTGACGACCGCCTTGCGCAACTTGTCGCCCGGCGTGACGAACTGCTTGGCCGGGAACAGCGTGTAGCTGGGCAGTTTCAGGGTCACCCGGCCGGTGAGGGCGTCGACCACACTCAGGCGGTCGATCTCGTCGCCAAAGAACTCGATGCGAATCGCCTCGCTGTCCAGGTAGGCGGGGATGATCTCGACGACGTCGCCGCGCGCGCGGAAGCAGCCGCGCTTGAGCTGGATGTCGTTGCGCTCGTAGAGCATGTCGACCAGGCGCGCCAGCAGGGTTTCGCGCGACATTGCCTGGCCGGTGTGCAGGGGCAGCATCATGCCCTCGTAGTCCTCGGGCGAACCGAGGCCGTAGATGCAGGAGACGCTGGCGACGACGATGACATCGCGGCGGGTGATGAGGGCGCCCATCGATGACAGGCGCAGGCGCTCGATCTCGTCGTTGATGCTGCTGTCCTTCTCGATGTAGGTGTCGGTGCGCGGGATGTAGGCCTCGGGCTGGTAGTAGTCGAAGTAGCTGACGAAGTACTCGACCGCGTTGTTCGGGAAGAAGTTTTTGAACTCCGAGTACAGCTGGGCCGCCAGCGTCTTGTTGTGCGAGAACACCAGGGCCGGTCGGCCGGCCTCGGCGATGACGTTGGCCATCGTGAAGGTCTTGCCCGAGCCGGTGACGCCGAGCAGCGTCTGGTGCCGGTTGCCCGCCGCCAGCGATTTCACCAGCTTGGCGATCGCCTGCGCCTGATCGCCGCGCGGATGGAACTCGGGGCTGAGCTGGAACGGGGACATGCCAGTTGTTCGGTGCGGCCATCGATCGGGTCAAGCCGGGGCGCAGGGGCCGGTCAAGCACTCACGTGCAGCAGGGGCAGGGCTGGACCCAGTGGCCGGGGTTGACTTCGCGCAGGCTCAGGTCCATGCCGACGCTCTGCTGCCACTGCGGGTGGTTCATGCGGTGGCCGAAGGCGCAGCCGGCGGGTGGATTGATCGGGCTGGGCACATCGCCGCGCAGCAGTTCGCGTTCCCGGCGCTTGGACGGATCGGGCACCGGGATCGCGTCGAGCAGGGCCTTCGTGTAGGCGTGGCGCGGATTTCGGTACAGTTCCGCAGCCGGGGCGAGTTCGACGATTTTGCCGAGGTACATCACCGCGACGCGGTCGCTCATGTGCTGCACGACGCCGAGGTCGTGGGCGATGAAGAGGTAGGCGAGCCGGAAGTCGCGCTGCAGTTCGAGCAGCAGGTTGAGCACCTGGGCCTGCACCGAGACATCGAGGGCGGAGACGGGCTCGTCGCAGACGATGAGCTTGGGTTTGAGCGCAAGGGCGCGGGCGATGCCGATGCGCTGGCGCTGGCCACCGGAGAACTCGAAGGGGTAGCGGCTGAGCGCTTCGGTGGGCAGGCCGACCCGGCGCAGCAGTTCGGCGGACCATTCGCGGCGTTCGGCGCGACTGCCGAGGTTTTGGATGATGAAGGGTTCCTCGAGGATCTGGCCGATCGTGTGGCGGCCGTTGAGGGATTCGGCGGGGTCCTGGAAGACCATCTGCAT
>CAZSBO010000189.1:0-6950 GCA_964605265.1 uncultured Prosthecobacter sp. | reverse complement strand
TTCGCCGGACTGGTGCAGGGCAGTGATGGCGACTTCTATGGCACCACCCAAAAGGGCGGCACCAGTGACCTCGGTACGGTGTTCAAGATCACCGCGGCCGGCACCCACACCCGGTTGTACAGCTTCAGCACCAGCGGCCACGGCCCCGTGGCCGGGTTGGTGCAGGGCAGCGATGGCCATTTCTACGGGGCCACGAATCAGGGCGGGGTCGGAGGCTTCGGAACGGTGTACCAAATCACGGCTGCCGGCACGCACACCCTCCTGCACAGTTTTGACTCCACCAACGGCAGAATCGCCAACGCCGGGCTGATTCAGGCCAGTGATGGCGACTTCTACAGCACCACCGGTTTGGGCGGTGTCGTCGATGTGGGCACGATCTACAAAATCACCGCCAGCGGCACCCACACTCTGCTGCGCAGCCTGGATTACTTCAATGGCAACCTTCCGAATGAAGGGCTGGTGGAGGGCAGTGACGGCGATTTCTACGGCACCACCTACAGCGGCGGAATCAGCGGTAATGGCACGGTGTTCAAGATCACCGCCGCCGGCACGCGCACCGTGCTGCACCGTTTCAACTCCACCGACGGTCGCGCTCCCCAGGGCAAACTGGTGCGTGGCAGCGACGGCGATTTCTACGGCACCACCCAATTGGGCGGCGCCAGCAACCTCGGCACGGTCTTCAAGATCACCGCCGGAGGCACCCACACCCTGCTGCACAGCTTCAACGGCAGCAACGGCAGCACCCCTTACGGCGGCTTGGTGCAGGGCAGCGATGGCGACTTCTACGGCACCACCTACAACGGCGGCGCCAGCTCCGCCGGCACGGTCTTCAAGATCACCGCCACCGGCACCCACACCCGGTTGTACAGCTTCAATGCCAGCGGTCGCAATCCCTATGCCGGGCTCGTGCAGGGCAGTGATGGCGACTTCTACGGCACCACCTACTTGGGCGGCGCCAGCTCCGCCGGCACGGTCTTCAAGATCACGGCCGCCGGCACCCACACCCTGCTGTACAGCTTCAACGCCAGCGGCCGCAATCCCTATGCCGCACTCGTGGAGGGCGCGGACGGCAACTTTTACGGCACCACCTACAACGGCGGCGCCAGCAACCACGGCACGGTCTTCAAAATCAGCCCCGGCGGCACCCACACCCTGCTGCACAGCTTCAACGACAGCAACGGCAGCTATCCCTACACCGGGCTCGTGCAGGGTAGGGACGGTCATTTTTACGGCGCCACCTACGACGGTGGAGCCGGTGGCAATGGCACGGTCTTCAAAATCACCGGCGGCGGCACCCACACCGTCCTGCATGAGTTCGATGGCACTCAGGGCCGAAGCCCGCACGGCACCCCGATTTTTGCCAGCGACGGCCATCTCTACGGCACGGCCTATTCCATGTCGGTCTGGCGGATGACCTCCGTCGTGACGGGCTTGGGCGTCAGCGGCAACAGCCGGCCCATCATCAACGGGGATCCCACGCCGAACACGGCGGATCACACGGCCTTTGGCACCCTGGTGGCGAATGGCGGCTCGATCGTGCGCACCTTTACGCTCGCCAACCTCGGCCCGGCGGAGCTGACCCTCACCGGCACTCCCAGGGTGCAGCTCAGCGGCAGTTTGGCTTTCAGCGTCAGCAGCCAACCCGCCAGCGCCACCCTCGCCGTGGACGGCGGCACACAGACCTTCCAGATCACCTACGCTCCCACCGAGGCCGGTCTGCACAGCGCGGTCGTGAGCATCGCCAGCGACGCCACGGACGGCAGTCCCCTGACCTTCACCGTGGCGGGCGTGGCGACGGAGCCGATCGCCCTGGCCCTTTCCTCGGCACTCTACACCAGCGGTGGTGGATCGACGCTCCAGGTCACCGTCGAGCGCACCGGCAGCACGGCACCGGTGGCGGTGACCCTCGCCACCCGCGACGGCAGTGCCGGCAGCGTTCCGCCTTTTGCCGCCGCCCTGGCAGGCACGGACTATGAAGCGCTGAGCACGCAGGTGGAATTCGCCGAGGGGGAATTCAGCAAGCAGGTGACCCTCAACCTGGTCCCGCGCACAGGCACGCTGCCCAACCGACGTTTCGAGGTGACGCTGTCCTCGCCCACCGGCGGCGCGGCACTCGGCGCCACCACCAGCGCCGAGGTGCGCCTGCTGGCCAATGACGCCACGGCACCCTCTCTCAGCGTCCGCTTCCCCACGGCCACGGCCACCCTTGTCACCCAAATCGCCCCCCTTGTGATCAAAGGCACCGCCGGCGACTCCCTCGGCCTCGAGCGCGTGGAGGTCGACTACGGCGGCATGACCTATCAGGCCACGCTCGGCGCGGCCACCCTGCCCACTTCGGTGCCCTGGAGCTTTGAGCTGACGCCTCCCGGCAATGGCACGGTGAGCCTTGAAATTCGTGCCTACAACCTCAGCGGCACCTCCACCACCGTGACCCGCAACTTCAACTTCATCCGCCGCTACCCGGTGGAGGTGACCCGCCAGGTGCCCGATGGGGTGTCCCCACCCGAACTGGCCGGCACCGTCAGGCTCAGCTCCAGCAAGGGCGATTTCTCCGCACTCATGCCCACCAAGGGCGCGCTCACTCAGACCGGCGCGGTGGTGCCCCTGGCCCAGGTGACCCTCACACCGCGGGCGGCGGCCGGTTATGCCTTCTCCCATTGGCAGGGGCTTCCCTCCGGACACACCCTCAAGGGCAGGGTGGCCAGCTTCCAGATGCCTGAGGAGGAGGTCACGGGCATCACAGCGGTGTTCGTGAACAATCCCTACCTTGACCTTGGCACCCGACCCGTCTTTTACGGCCTCATCCAAAACCGCTTCGGCTTCTCCATCAACAATGGCACGAACGGCTCGCTGACCGCCGCACTGGTCACCGGCACAGGCAACTTCAGCGGCAAAGTCTTCCTCAACGGTCAGACCACCTCCTTCACCGGCCTGGCCCTCGGCGATGGCGACGTCTGGTTCCGCGCTCCGGACAAGAGCCTGCACAGGGAACTTGCCGTCGGCGACGCCCAGTTGACCGGCTACTTCGAGTCTGGCAACTTCCACATGTTGGTCAACAACGGCAGCGACCTGATGGGCGGCGCGGCCCAACCTGCCGAGTACAGCAAGACGAACCTGGTGCCTGCGAATCTGTTGAACCGGGCCACCGTGTCTGGAGGCTCGCTGGATCAGGGCTTCTACACCGTCGCCCTGCCATGCAAGGAGCAGTCCACGGCCAAGCCATTGACGGACTATCCGCAGGGCAGCGGCTACGCCAGTCTCACGCTCAAAAACAACGGCACCCTGCGACTGGCTGGCGTACTCGCCGATGGCACACGGTTCACCGCTGCCAGTGCCCTGGTGGCCGAAGGCGAGTCGCCCGTGCACGCGCAACTGCCCACCCCAGCCACCACCACCCGGGAGAAGGGTGGCAGTCTGCTCGGCACCCTGTCTTTTGACCCGACCCAGGACGACAGCGATGTGAGCGGCTACGATCTGCTCTGGTTCCGCCCCGCGGTGACCGAACAGTCCGGCACCACCACCGCCGCCAAGGCCACGCAGGTGTACACCGAAGGCTGGGAGGACGGCATCGAGGTGGACCTCATCGGGGCCTTCTATGACAAGACCGCCACCGCGGAGGCCACCCTGGGCTTCAGCGCCGGAAATGCTGGCCTGCTGAGCTTTAGCGAGGGCAAGCTGGCCACCCCCGTGGAAGTGAACAACTTCAGCCTCACTGGCAACACGGCGATGAAGTCCCCGACGACAGACCGCAGCTTCAGCCTGAGCTTCACGCAGAGCGCGGGTCTGATGCGCGGCACATTCACCCCCGGTTGGACCAGCACCAAATTGCCCGCCTTCCAGGGCGTGCTCCTCGGCAAGGGTGCCAACCGTGGCGGCTATGGCTTCTTCCTGAGCAACCAGAGTGGCGACCTCGATCCCGAAAGCGGTGCCGTCACGCTGGATCAACCGTAGTCGGCCCGTCGGCACACCGGACCCACCCCGCAGTTTGCACTTCCCGGCGGTGGGTTTTCCGGTTACTTGATGGGCACATGCACGACGCCGAACCCACAGACGGCTCCTGGGCCGAGTCCCTGGCGGATTTCCTCCTCCAGCAGAGCGGCGTCGAGGCGATCCGGCTGCACCCTGAACAGCGCACGGTGCAGGTGGCGACGCTTGGCGAGGTCGACACCGCCCTGCTGCAGGCACGGCTCAACGAGGTGCTGCGCGCCCTTGATGCCAAGGTGCTCTCGACCAAGCCCCCCGGCCACCCCGACCTCGGGCCGGTGACCCTGAGCCGCGAGGAGGATGGCGTGAGTTTGCAGATGCCAAGCTGCCCGACCGCGCCGCGCTTCTGGAAGTGGCGCGAGTTCGAGTGGCCGGAGCCCGAGGAGATCGAGGCGCGCAGCCGCGAGGAATGGCGGGCCATGGCCGTGCAGGCCGCTATCTGCGGCGTGGCCCTGCTGACCGGCTACCTGCTCGAAAAGCTCGGGGCGGCGCCCGCCACTGTGTCGCGCTTTTTGTTCGGCATCGCCCTGGTCAGCGGCGGCTGGGACGCCGCCAAGGACGCCTGGGAAAACCTGCGCGAGCGCCGGCTCGACGTGCACTTCCTCATGCTCGCCGTCGCCGCCGGCACGGTGGCCATCGGTGCCTGGGAGGAGGGTGCGCTGCTGCTCTTCCTGTTCTCCACCTCGGGCGCGCTCGAGCATTACGTGCTGCACCGCACCCACCGCGAGATCAATGCCCTCACCAAGGCCGCGCCCAAGCTGGCGCGCGTCGTCCTGCCAGGCGGAGGCACCGAGGAGCGGTCGGTGAAGCTGCTGCGCAAGGGTGACCTCATCCAGGTGCGGCCGGCCGAGCTGTTCCCGGTCGATGCCGTCATCACCCGCGGCGAGACGGCGGCCGACGAGTCAACCCTCACCGGCGAGTCGGTGCCGGTCGACAAGGAGCTGCACGCGCCGGTCTACGGCGGCACGCTCAACCTCTGGGGCCTGATCGAGGCGCGGGTGGAGCGGCCGGCGTCGCAGAGCGCGCTGGCCAAGATCATCGGCCTGATCCAAACCGCCCAGCACCTGCGCGCGCCCAGCCAGCGCTTCACCGACCGCTTCGGCACCAACTACACCCTGCTCACCCTCGCGACGGTGCTGACGATGTTCCTGGTCTGGTGGCTCGCCCTCAGCATTCCGGCCTTCACCCACAGCGAGGGAGTGAAGTCGGCCTTCTACCGCGCCATGACCCTGCTCGTGGTCATGAGCCCGTGCGCCCTCGTGCTGTCGATCCCCTCGGCCATCCTTGCCGCCATCGCCTGGGGCGCGCGCCGCGGCATCCTCTTCCGCGGCGGCGCGGCGATCGAAAAACTCGCCGAGGTCGAAGTCATCGCCATGGACAAGACCGGCACGCTCACCGAGGGCAACCTGCGCGTGGCGAAGCTGGAGAGCTTTCCGCCCGGCCGCGAGGACCAGATCCTGAGGCTGGCCGTCACCCTCGACGCCCATTCCAACCACCCGGTCGCGCGCGCCATCAGTCGCCACGCCGAGGAGCACGGCATCGCCCCGGGCGAACTGCTCGAGTTCGAATCCATCCCCGGCCAGGGCCTGCGCGGTCGCAGTGCCGAGGGCGTCACCTACGTCGGCCGGCGCGAGCTGGTCGGTCAGGGCGACTTCGCCACCTGGCTCAAGGACGTGCCCGACGCCCCGCTCGGCTTCTCCGAGGACTGGGTGCTCAATGAAGGCGACATGGTCCGCATTCTGCTCAAGGACGAGATCCGCAGTGGCAGCAAGGCGGTGCTGGAGGCGCTCGCCGCCGAGGGCGTGCTGACCGTCATGCTCACCGGCGACCGACGCGCCGCCGCCGTGCAGGTGGCCCAGGAGCTGGGCGTCGCCGATGTCCGCGCCGGCCTGCATCCCGAGGACAAGGTGACCGCCATCCGCGAGTTCACCGCTCAGGGGAAAAAAACCGCCATGCTTGGCGACGGCGTCAACGACGCGCCCAGCCTCGCCGCCGCCGATGTCAGCATCGCCATGGGCGCGCGCGGCAGCGACGCCGCGCTCGAGCAGGCCGACATCGTGCTGATGCAGGACAAGATCGAAAAACTGCTGTCGGCCCGCCACATCAGCCGCTGCGCCCGCGCCATCATCCGGCAGAACCTGGCGATCTCGCTCGGCTCGGTCGTGATCATGGCCATCGCCTCGCTCTTCGGTCTGGTGCCGCTCACCCTCGGCGTGCTCACCCACGAGGGCAGCACCGTCGTCGTCTGCCTCAACAGCCTGCGCCTGCTGTTCGTGCGCGAGCCGGACAAGCCCAAGGCTTAGGGCGGAGAGCGGAGGGCGCAGAGGCCGCCCAAAGTACTCCAGGGCTTCAGCCCGTTGAGACGTGGCCAGCCGTTGGCGGGCTGAAGCCCGGGAGTACGTGTCGAAGCCCCGGGTCTCTGAGTTCCCCGCGCCGCAGTAGGGCGCACAGAGCACAGAGGCCAGAAACAAACCCCGATCTCACGGCTCTCCGCTCTCCGCTCTCCGCTCCACGCTCCGGCCCGGCCCTGCACCGGCTACAGCCGCCGCCGGCCACTCAGCGCCTGATACAGCGTGAGTTCGTCGGCATGATCGAGGCCGCCGCCGGCGGGCAGGCCCTGGGCGAGACGTGAGACGGCGACGCCCTGCGCGCGCAGCAGGTCGTTCAAGTAACCGGCGGTGGCCTCGCCCTCGACGTCGCTGCCGACGGCAAGAATGACCTCCTCCACCTGCAGGGTTTTCACCCGCGCCAGCAGCGGCTCAATGCGCAGGTCCTCGGGCGTGACGTTGTCGAGCGGCGACAGCTTGCCGCCGAGCACGTGGTAGAGGCCGCTGAAGGCGCCCGAGCGTTCGAGGCGCAGCACGTCGGCCGCCTGCTCGACGACGCAGACGAGGCGCGTGTTGCGCTTCGGGCCGCGGCAGAGCACGCAGTCCTGGCCGCGCTCAAGGAAGAAGCCGCACTCGCCG
>CAZSBO010000188.1:0-6976 GCA_964605265.1 uncultured Prosthecobacter sp. | reverse complement strand
GAGAAACGGCGGCCATGCTGCAGAGTCTCGGCCTCGACTCGCTCGACGCCCTCGTCGACCAGGTCGTGCCTGAAGCGATCCGCCTGCGCGAGCCGCTTGCCCTGCCGGAAGCGCTCGACGAGGAGGCCGCCCTGGCTCGCCTGCGTGGCATCATGGGTCGGAACAAGCTCGTCCGCTCCTTCATCGGCCTCGGTTACCACGACACCTTCACGCCGCCGGTGATTCAGCGCAACCTGTTGGAGAATCCCGGCTGGTACACGGCCTACACACCTTATCAACCCGAGATCAGCCAGGGCCGGCTCGAGGCCCTGCTCAACTTCCAAACCCTCATCACCGATCTCACCGGGCTCGACGTGGCCAATGCCTCGCTGCTCGATGAAGGCACCGCCTGCGCCGAAGCCCTGACGCTGGCCGCCGCCCAGGTGCCCGGTGCCAACCGGGTGGTGGTCTCGGATCGCTGCCATCCGCCCAGCCTCGCCGTCGTGCGCACCCGTTTGGAACCGCTCGGCCTGCGCGTCGAAACGGCTGATCTCGCCACCTGGCAACCCGACGGCCAGCCCGGCCTGGCGGCGGTGCTCGCCCAGTATCCCGACACTTTGGGCACGATTCAGGATTTCGCCCCGCTGGCCGAGGCGGTGCACGCGGCCGGCGCGCTCTTCGTGGTCGCCGCCGACCTGCTCGCCCTCACCATGCTGCGTCCGCCCGGGCAATTCGGTGCCGACATCTGCGTCGGCAACAGCCAGCGCTTTGGCGTGCCGCTCGGCTTTGGCGGACCGCATGCCGCCTTCATGGCGGTCAAGGATGCCCTCAAGCGCCGCCTGCCGGGTCGCCTCATCGGCGTGTCCAAGGATGCCGACGGCAACCCCGCCTGCCGGCTGTCGCTGCAGACGCGCGAGCAGCACATCCGTCGCGAGAAGGCGACCAGCAACATCTGCACCGCCCAGGTCCTGCTGGCGGTGATGGCGTCGATGTATGCCGTCTATCATGGTCCCCAGGGCCTGCGCGCGATCGCGCAGCGCGTGCACGGTTGTGCCGCGCGCCTGGCCGATGCCCTGGCTGCCGCCGGTTTCGAGCGCGAGCCCGGCGACTTCTTTGACACCCTCACCGTGCGCGTGGCCGATGCCGATGCCGTTCTGGAGGCGGCGTTGCGTGAAGGTGTCAACCTGCGCCGCGTCGATGCCGGCCGGGTCGGCATCGCCCTCGACGAGCGCGTGCGTGTCAACGATCTCGCCGCCATCCTGCGCGCCTTCGGGGCTGCCATGCCTGCCGATCTGGCGCCGGCGTCGCCGCGCTTCGCCGAGCCGCATCGGCGCACGGGCGAGATCCTCACGCATCCGGTGTTCCATCGCTACCATTCCGAGACCGAGATGATGCGCTACCTGCGCCGCCTGCAGGACAAGGACATTGCGCTCGACCGCAGCATGATCCCGCTCGGTTCCTGCACAATGAAGCTGAATGCCGCCGCCGAGATGATGCCGCTGTCCTGGCCGGAGGTGAGCGGCCTGCATCCCTTTGTGCCCGAGGCGCAGAGCCAGGGCTGGCGCGCGTTGTTTGCCGAACTCGAGGCTTGGTTGGCCGAGTGCACGGGTTTTGCCGCCGCCTCGCTGCAGCCGAATGCCGGCTCGCAGGGCGAGTACGCCGGCCTGCTCGCCATTCGTCGCTACCATCAAAGCCGCGGCGAGGATGGGCGCGATGTCTGCCTGATCCCGACCAGCGCCCACGGCACGAATCCGGCCAGCGCGGTCATGTGCGGATTCAAGGTCGTGGCGGTGGCCTGCGACGACCAGGGCAACATCGACGTCGCCGATTTGCGCACCCGTCTGGAGGCGAACACGGGCCGGGTTGCCGCGCTCATGGTCACCTATCCCTCGACCCACGGGGTGTTCGAGGAGGGTATTGTCGAGATCTGTGAGCTGGTCCATGCCCACGGCGGCCAGGTGTACATGGATGGTGCCAACATGAATGCCCAGGTCGGCCTGACCTCACCCGGCCGCATCGGCGCCGATGTCTGCCACCTCAACCTGCACAAGACCTTCTGCATCCCGCACGGCGGCGGCGGTCCCGGCGTCGGCCCGGTCTGCGTCGCCGCCCACCTGCAACCCTTCCTGCCCGGGCATCCGTCGTGGAGCGACCACACGGAGGGCGCGGTCTGCTCGGCCCCGTGGGGCAGCGCCAGCATCTGCACGATCTCCTGGATGTACCTGGCGATGATGGGACCGGACGTGGTCGAGGCCACCCGCCTCGCCATCCTCAATGCCAACTACGTCGCCCACCGTCTGGCCCCCTGCTTCCCGACCCTCTACCGCGGTCGCGGCGGCTTCGTCGCCCATGAGTGCATCCTCGACTTCCGCGGCTTCCACAAGGTCACCGTCGAAGACGTCGCCAAGCGCCTCATGGACTTCGGTTACCACGCGCCCACGATGAGCTGGCCGGTCGGCGGCACGCTCATGATCGAGCCCACCGAGAGCGAGGGCAAGGCCGAGCTCGACCGCTTCTGCGAGGCGATGGAGCAGATCCACCGCGAGATCGTCGCCGTCGAAAGCGGCGCGGCGGACGCCGTCGACAACCCGCTCAAGCACGCCCCGCACACCGCGGCGCGCATCGCCCGCAGCGACTGGTCGCACGCCTACAGCCGCGAAGAGGCCGCCTTCCCGCTGCCTTGGGTGCGCGAGGCCAAGTACTGGCCGCCGGTGGCGCGGGTCGACAACGTCCATGGCGACCGCCATCTCGTCTGCACCTGCCCGAGCGTCGAAGAGGCGGCGGGATAAGGAACAAGGAACAAGGAACAAGGAACAAGGAACAAGGAACAAGGAACAAGGAACAAGGGAACTATGCCCTGCCGGCATGAAAGCCATCGCGAAACGCTATTTCCGGCATCGTTCTGGCGCGCGCAGGATGGCGGTTCATGAATCCCGCCCAAATTGAAGACACACTCAAGCTCGTCCTGATCAGCTGGGTCGTCATCATTGCGACGGCCTGGCTCATGGGGCGACTCTGCCGGCGCATCGGCCAGCCGCCGGCCGTGGGTGAGATTGCGGCGGGTCTGCTGCTCGGGCCGTCCTTCCTGGGACTGTTCGCCCCCGAACTGGTGACAACCCTGTTTCCGCCCGAGGTCAAGGGGCCGCTGGCCCTGCTCGCCAAGATCGGTCTGCTGCTCATGCTCTTCCAGGTTGGCATGGAGTTCGACTTCTCGCACCTGCGCCAAAAATCGCGCGTCGTGGTGTTGTCCTCGCTCATGGGCATCCTGGGGCCGCTGGCCGGGGGTCTGGCGATTGCGCCCTGGCTGCACAGCACCTTTGCCCCCGACCTGCCGGAGTTCGGTTTCAAACTCTTTGTCTGCATCGCCCTCGCCATTTCTGCCCTGCCGATCATGGGTCGCATCCTGCTCGAGATGAAGCTCGAGCGCACCGCCCTCGGCGCCACGGCGATCAGTGCCGCCGCCA
This sequence comes from uncultured Prosthecobacter sp., assembly GCA_964605265.1. Classification (GTDB taxonomy): domain Bacteria; phylum Verrucomicrobiota; class Verrucomicrobiia; order Verrucomicrobiales; family Verrucomicrobiaceae; genus Prosthecobacter. The sequence continues at coordinate 3,533 of CAZSBO010000188.1, read as the reverse complement.
TCGACGATGCGGTCGGCTGGATTTTCCTCGGGGTCGCCACCGCCATCATCAAGCAGGGCGACAACTTCTCCTGGCTGCCCTTCCTCGGCCAGGTCGCTCTCATCGTGCTCTACTTCACCGTGCTGATGAGGGTCGTGGGTCCCTTGCTCATCCGCGCCTGGCGGCGGCAGTGTGAGCGCTACCGCACCGACACCTTCACGCCGGGTTATCTCGGCCTGCTGCTGTGCGCGCTCTTCCTGTCGTCGCTGATCACCAACAAGCTCGGCATCTTCGCCATCTTCGGCGCCTTTGCGCTCGGCGTGGCGCTGCACTCGGAGGCGTCGCTGGTGCAGGCCTGGCGCGCGCGCTTTGCCGACTTCGTCATCGTTGCCCTGGTGCCGATCTTCTTCACCAACACCGGTCTCAACACCCAGATCGGTTCCTTCGACAGCGCCACCGCCTGGATCGGTTGTGGTCTGGTCTGCCTGATCGCCGTGTTCGGCAAACTCGGTGGCTGCACCCTTGGCGCCCGCTGGGGGGGCGCGAGCTGGCGCGAGGGACTGTCGATCGGTGTCCTGATGAACACGCGGGCACTCATGGGTCTGATCGCCATCAGCGTTGGCAAGGACCTCGGCCTGCTCAACGACCAGCTCTTCACCATGTTCATCCTCATGTGCCTGATCACCACGGCCACCACCGGCCCCATGCTGCGTGCTTGGTTGCCGGCCGACCTGAAGAAGCTGGTGCCGCGGGATTGAATGCCCCGGCTCGAAGTGACCCCTCTGATTCTTGCAGGCAGGGGAGAATAATCCTTTTGTTGACCCCGGGTTTTTTATAGGCTCGGCGCGGTTGCCATGAAAATCTTCGCCCTTGTCGGTCTCGGATGCCTGTCACTGTTCCTGTCAGCAACGGTTTCTCAGGCACAGACGAATGCCGAGGGTGGGTTGATGCTGCGTGGCTCCACATTTAACTTCTACAACGATCAAACGCTCGAGAAGGCGCATTACCGTGGCGAGGGCAGCAAGATCAGCCTCGGCAACAATGAGAAAGGCAGGGGCTCCCTCACCATCCAGCCCGGCACCACTCTTGAGGAATTTGTCATCAGCGCCAGCACCGGCACGGAGGTCACGATTCGAGGCGCATTGCTGCGACGTTGCCAGTTGTTGGGTCATGCCAAGAGCCGGTTCGTCCTTCAGGACTGTGTGCTGGACCATTGTGAGATCAACGGCAGCGGCGACCCCGAGATCGGGTTTCCGAGTGTCGAGATCTCGGAGTCGGTGCTGCATCAGTGCAGTTGGCTGAAGCCGCTCAACTGGCAGGGCTTGACGATGAAGCGCTGCACGATTCAGGGCATGCGCAATCCGGCCTTTCTCATGCGCACTGTTACCGGCTTTGGCAGCCAGCCCAAGGATCTGGCGCTGGCGCCGACCGTCATGCATTGCCGGTTCACCAACAGCCTGATTCCCGCGACGCTGCTGTTCACTGTGGGCGACTGTCTGTTTGAGGCCTGCGAGATGCATCCGCTGCCAACCGGCGCCGAAGAAGTGTCGCCGCCAACGGATTCGGATGTGCCCATTCGCATCGTTTGGCAGCAGGGCCAGCCTGGGCTGCCCGTGCTGCCGGCCAATACCGGCACGCGCCTGCTGCCACCGGAAGAGGAGATTGCGCCGGGTGCGATTTTGCAGGTGGAGGTCAGCGACGGTGTCGCGAGTGCCTCTTCTCTCAACCTGTCCGACAAGATTCTGTATTATCGCGAGGTCATGCTCGGGGATAGGGCCGGTCCGAGATCGTCCATGAGTGGCAGCACCGGCAGCGTGGCAAGCGTTCCCACCGGGGGGAAGGTCGTGGAGGTGAAAAGCAATCAGACTCAGGTCAAGGGCCTGCTCATCCAGCAGCTCGCCTCCGGGCAGGAGGCCGGCACGGCCAATCGCCTGACCCTGACCGTGGTGCCGGGCTATGGGCGATTGAAATTCACCCAGAGCGTCGGGGAAACCATGACGACCGCCCTGCAGGCCGTGGAACGCTTTTTCCAGGCGCGCCATGGTCGCCTGCCCGCCAACAACGATTTTGTCATCTCCTTTGAGGACAAGTACTCCGGCAAGGACGGCCCTTCGGCCGCCGTCGCCTGCGCCCTGCTGGTTGAGGCGGTCGTCACCGGCAAGGCCTGGGACCCGGCCTTTGCGGTCACCGGCGACATGAACGAGGACGGCTCCGTGCAGCCCATTGGTGGCGTCGCGGCCAAGGTGCGTGGCGCTGCCAATGGCGGGGCGCAGATCGTCGCCATCCCCACCAAGAACGAGGCCGCCCTGCTCGACACCCTGCTGATCGACGGACCCAATGCCCTCTGCCGGGCCGCGGTTTTTCGCATTGCCACCTTTGAGGAAGCCGCGACTCTCGCCAGCGCCGAACGACCGCCGGCGCTGCAGCAGGCGCTCGATGAGTTCAGGGTGGTGAGCGAGGTGCTGCAGCGTGATCCGCGCGCGCAGACGGCGATTCTGCGGACGCCGCAGGCGGTGGCCCGCCTGACCGCGATTCTGGAAAAGGCACCGAACTGCCTGTCGGCGCGGTATCTGCTGGCCTATGCCCAGGGCCGTCTTCCGGCCGCGCTCAGCCTGTCCGGTTCGATCGAGCAAACCGATGTCAGCGGCATGGCCATTCTACAGGCGATTCAGAAGGACCTCAATGCCTCGTCCTCGCTGCGACCCGACGACGTCGGCGGCGCCATCAACCGCCTGCGCAACCTGCGGCCGCGCACGGACCGCCGGGTCTGGCCCTACCTCGATTCCCTCGTCAGCTATGGCGAGATCCTGCGCGGGGCCATCGTCAATCCGATCCGCAGCGGCGCCCGCGCGCAAGAGGTCAGTCAGCGTATCGACAGCGCGGTCGACCGCATCAACAGCACGAAGCAGGCCCTGTTTGCCGACCCGCAGGTCATTGAGGAACTGGGCCTGTAGCCTCACCGGTGGCCGCGGCCTGTCGCGGCGGAAACAGCCGGTTCCAGGCACCGGCGAATTCCGGGATCGCCGCCAACGCCTGGCGCGCGGCCTGGCGGTTGGCCGGGTTGCTGAACAGCCAGCCCTCGGTGAAGAGCGACAGATTCCAACTGCCCTTGAGCCAGTTGACGGTTTCCTTGCCGCTGTCCGGATCCACGGCCAGAACGTCGGCATGGTTGAGCGGCGTCAGGATGCCGGCCGTCTCGAGGTTTTCCAGCAGGACCGCCGCCGCCTCGGGTGCGAGTCCGGCCACGAGGCCTGCATAGTGCGGCGTGATCACACGGCGGTCGCCGTCGCGCGCCGGATCGAGCCGGCCGCCGATGCCGTAGGCGAGGTAGCCCTGGCCGTCCGGTGTCTCGGCGGCGCTCAGGCCAAAGAGACCGCGTTCGGCGAGGAAACGATTGGCGTGCGCGGGATTGGCATACCAGCCGACCTGGCGCTGCGCCTCCTCCAGGCGCAGGCGTCGCCAGTCGTGGCCGTCGCGGTCCACTCCTTCCGGGGGCAGGGGGTAACCGGCATGCAAGTTGAAGCCCGAGCCGTCATCGGTCGGTGGCGGCAGCA
>CAZSBO010000187.1:0-6988 GCA_964605265.1 uncultured Prosthecobacter sp. | reverse complement strand
CAACGCGCATTGTTGCATGAGTCGTGCAACTTTTCTGCCGCGGCCAAGATCGGCATGCTGGATGCCAAAAACCGCTGGCGCCGCCGGTCGCCCGACCGAGACTGGCGACCCCATGTCCACCCTCGTTGTCGCCCAGAAAAACGGCGCCGTCTGCATCGGCGCCGACACCTTGAGCTGCCTCGGCTCGCTGCGCCAGCGCGCCGACCACGTCGTCAACAAAACCAAGATCGCCCGCATCGGCGACACCTGGATCGGCCTCACCGGCACCTCGGCCAGCCTGGTGGTGCTGAAAAGCTACTTCGCCAACCCCGAACGACCGCGCGACTTCAGCTCGACCGACGCCATTTTTGAAACCTTCCGTCACGCCCACCACTGGCTGCGCAGCGAGTACTTCATGGCCACCGCCGCCGACAAGGACGAGGAGTACGAAACGACCCAGTTCTACGGCCTGCTCGCCAATCCGCAGGGCATCTTCGCCCTGTATTCCTACCGCAGCGCCCAGCAGTTCCACAAGTTCTGGGCCGCCGGTTCGGGGCGCGACTACGCGCTCGGCGCCATGAGCGCCGCCTACGACCGCTGTGCGACCGCCGAGGAAGTCGTCCGCATCGGCCTGCAGGCGGCCGCCGAATTCGACAGCGCCACCGGCGCGCCGTTTGAGATCCACCACTGCCCGCTGGCGAACGCCGATCCGGCCAAGGCCGCCACCAAGACGCGGCGCCGCAAGCGCTGAAGCGATCGGGCTCGACGGGCCTGGGGGCACCAAGACTCGCCAGAAAGCACTTGCCGGCGCGCCTGCCGACCGCATAGTGATGGCTCATCCGCGACCGGTTCGCGGTTCTGGGGCCATAGCTCAGTTGGTAGAGCGTCTCGTTCGCAATGAGAAGGTCAGGGGTTCGAATCCCCTTGGCTCCACCAGTTTCAGAGGTTGTTGCGATTGACCAACACCTTGACCGGACCGGATCCCGCCTTCTTCAACAGGCCATAGGCCGTGCCGGCGGGCAGGACGGGATCGACCGGCAGGGCGCTGCCAGTCGTGTACCACTTGCTCTTGTAGCGGTAATAAACCGCACCGACACTGCCGAAGCCGTCGTCCACGATGAGCAGATCGTTGCGGCCCAGCGGCGTCTGGTTCAGGCTGGGCGTGAAATTGGCGTCGGTGAATCCGATCTGCGACAGCTTGTAGTCGGACGAACGAGCCAGGGCGAAACAGGTGACGGTGTCCTCTTCTGCAGAAGTGTACAAGCTCTGCCGCAATGGCGTCGTCAACACCGTGCCGGCAATGACGGTGTCGAGCGGATAGCTGCCGGCGCTGGTGTTTTGCAGGTAGATGTAGCGACCGGGGGCGACCCGCACCTTGCCCGCGGCCATGTCCGGATCCGCGGCGCTGACCCAGCCGGAGACGGCGCTGCTGTAATAGTAGGCCTCGCCAACCTCCTGCGGTTTCTCATTGCCGGACAGGGTGAGCGGCGCCAGCACGAGCTGGGTTTTCACGTCCCCCGGCTCCGTGGTTGGGATGAAGGACACCTCGGCGACCGAGGCCGGAAAAAGGGTTTCGAGGCTCCAGTAGGGCCGTACTTCGATCGAGCGCACGCTGCTCCTGCGCCCTGCTGGCAGCCCGCCTGTCTGGACTTCCAGCGTCGTCGCCGTGTTGGCGTTGATGGTGAAGAACAGGCCGGTCCAGTCGCCGGCGGTGACCAGAGCGTAATAGGTGTCGGCCGCGGGTTGATATTGGTTCGTCAACAACGGCGCGCCATAGCTGTCCAGGGGCGGCTGACCCTCGAGGTTCAGGGTCGCCGTCTCACCCGCGAGGGTCACACTGGTGACCCGGAAGGTGCCAACGCTCGGCCGCTGGAACTGCGGGGCAACGATCACCGTGCTGCCGGCGGGAGCCAGCACATACTGGCTGCCGCCGGCGGGTTGCGCGATGCGGAACTGCTGAGCGGAAGCGGGGACGGCGAGAGCCGTGATGCTAAGGAGGATGCGAAGAACGTGCTTCATAAGGGGAGCGGAGTGCGTCAGACGTTGACCGTGGAAACCGGCTGGATCGGTTTCGCCGGGCGCAAGGGCGCCCAGGTAAGACGGTAGAAGACCTTGAAGCCTGTGACCGGCTGGGTGACCCAGAGGGGGCCATTGGTGCCGGGCATGGGGTCACCGACGTTGCCCCAGGTTTTCTGGTCGCGGGAGAACTGCAGCTGGTACTGGCTGGTCGAGCGCGACAGCCAGGAAATCAGCAGCTCACTTTCCAACTGGTTGAACTCGTTGGTCCAGTTGAAGAGTTCGACACGGAAATCCTGCGGCGGCACCGCGGGTCGGGCAGGCAGCGGTTTGAGCTTGCTGCGCACCGCGCGATGAAGCTTGACCATCATCTGGCGGCGCTTGGCGGCGAGTTCCGGCGTGGCGCGCTTGACCGGGCGGCGGCGCTCGGCCCAGAGCGAGTAATTGGTGTATTCCACCGCCTTGCCGGTCGTACCGCCAAGGTCGTTGTCGAGATCCGTGTCGGTGCCGCCCTGGGCCTTGTCGCGCAGGTCATAGAACTCGTCCTGCGGCTTTTCCGCGCCTTCGCCGTCGAAGTAATAGGCGTACTTGTAGTCCTTGGTGACCAGCGCGCGGATCCGGTTGGGCGCTTTGACAATGCCGTTGGGACTGCCGGCGGCCTCCTGGCCGCTCCAGATGTCATCGAAGGTGAAGAGGATGGCATCCTGGACCGGCCGTCCGGCCGGATTGCGCAGCAACGAGCTGTAGTTGACCCCCTTGAACGGGTAGGCCCTCGGATTGCCGCCCGCGACCGCGCACAGCGTGGGCATCAAGTCAATATGCGAGACCAGTTCCCCGCAGACCTGGCCCTCGGGGTAATCGACGGGGTTCGACCAGATGAGCGGCACATTGGCCATCTCCTCGTAGAATTCGAAGGACTTCTGGCGCAGGCCGCCATGGGCCATGGCCATGTCGCCGTGGTCGGAGGTGAAGATGATCCAGGAGTCATTGCGCATGGCCTGCGCGGCGGTGGCATCGACCGTGCCATCGAGACCGTCGAGCAAATCGAGCATCTTGCTCAAATACCGGTCGTTGAGCTTCATCAAGTTGCCGTAGAAGTTCAGGTACTTGAGCTTGAGAGCATCCGTCGGCACCGGCCCGAGCCCGGCCGAAGTGAGCAGGAAGCTCGACTGGCAGTCCGGCTTGTCATTGGTCAGCAGGTTCTCATGCACCGTCGGCGGCAAGCCGATGGCGAGGGGACCGGTCTGCTCCGACCAGGGCGAACTGTCGTCGGGGCGCGCGTGGTAACCGCCCTCGATGTAGGTGCCATTGCCTCCACTGTCGACGGACAGGCCGGGACAGCCGAGCACATCGTGCGGGTTGATCAGGCAGATGATCAGGCAGAAGGGATTGCCGCCGGGGTTTTCAATCTTCCGGCGCAGAAAGGCCATGACGCTTTCGCGCTCGAAGTCGGCGTTCACCGGTCCGTCCGCCTGGGTGAAGATGAAGTCCGGATCCGATTCGTCACCGACCGGAGCCTGCCAGGTGCTGCCATCGAAGTAGCGGCCGTCGTTGTCGATTGTGCCGCCGCCGTAGTTCTTCAGTTTGGCATCGCCGCCGGCATCGGGCGAATTCCACTGCTGCATGCCGTAGCGACTGATGTCGTCGTCCACGTGGCTGCCATCAGGCTGCTCGATCCCCTTGCTGAGGTGCCATTTGCCCTTCCAGACCACGTCATAGCCGGCGGCCTGCAGCACCGTGGCGACGTTGGGCAGCGAGGGATCCAATTGATGCTCCTCCTCGGATTGCGTCATGCCCTCGGACAGCGTGTCGAAATTGCGGTGCTGCTCGGGATACAGGCCGGTGAACATCGTTGTGCGCGAGGGCGTGCACATGGCCGTGTTCGTGTAGGCGCGCGTGAAGGTGATGCCGGTGTTTTTCAGCCGGCTCAGCCCCGGCAGGTTGGCCTCCTCCCAGCCCTCGGGAAACCAGCGCAGGTGCTGCTGCTGATCGGTGGTGAACAGAATGAAGTTGCGTCGTTGCTGAATGGCCTTGGCCTGGGCCTGGCTGGGCCAGAAATGCACGGCGCCTTCGGCGGCGGCCAGCGCCCCACTGCCTCCCACCATCTTCAGGAAATCGCGGCGTCGACTGGAATGAAAGGCTTTTTCGTGGTCCAGCTCTGTCTTCAGGGATTCAACCATCCGGCGTCATAGAGCGCCCGACAAAGCCCCGCAAACTTTTTATGGTATTTCGAGCCATTGCGCTTCATTTCCAGAACTCCGGCATTCACCCATTGGCCCGTTCTTCTTCGGCAAGCATCGTCATGATGCCCGCAGGCGCGCGGCGCGCGCGCAGCAGATCGCTCATGCGCCGCATGGATGGATCGATGTGCCGGAAGAATTTTTTGTACCCCGCACACAGGTAATTGAGTCCGGGCTCGCCGTCCGGCGTGGTCAAGAAGCGATGCTTGGGACACTCGCCATGGCAGGCAAACCTCACCTCGCACTCACGGCAGAATTTCGGCAGTCGTTCCGACTTGGCTCCGCCGAAGTCGCGCTGCTGCGCGGAATTGACCAGGGCTGACAGCGATTCGTTCATGACATTGCCAAGTTTGTACTTGGGATAGACGAAGTGGTCGCAGGAGTAGATGTCGCCATTGTGCTCCACCGCGAGAGCCTCGCCACAGTCCGGCAGGAACAGGCACAGCCCGGGCCCATGCCCCGACCAGATGCCGAGCGACACGTCAAACATCTGCACGAACACCCGGCCGACATCGCGCCGTACCCAGGCATCGAAGATGGTGATCAGAAAGTCGCCGTAGGCTTCGGCGGGCACGCTCCAGTCGGTGACCGCGGACTCTGGCTGTCCGGGTTCCGGCGGCTCGGCAAAATCCAGCTCCGCCGCCGATGCCGCGGACGGCAGCCGTTCGACCAGCGGGATGAATTGCAGGTAACCCGAACCCGCCTCGCGCAGGAAATCGTACACTTCGAGGGGCCGGGCAACATTCAGACGATTCACCACGGTGAGGGTATTGAACTCGACGCCGTAATCCTTGAGCAGCTGCATGCCGCGCCAGACCTGGTCAAAGGTCGGCTTGCCGCCCTTGTCCCTGCGATGGGCGTCGTGCAGTTCGCGCGGGCCGTCAATGCTCAGGCCGATCAGGAAACCGTGCTCGCGGAAAAAGCGGCACCACTCCGCGTTGAGACGCGTGCCGTTCGTCTGCAGGGTGTTGTTGATCTTGCGGCCGCCGGCATGCTGGCGCTGCAGTTCGACGATGCGCCGAAAGTAGTCGATCCCGAGCAGGGTCGGCTCGCCGCCCTGCCAGGCAAAGGTCACCTCGGGGGTCTGTTGGGAGGCAATGTACTCGCGGATGTAGGTTTCCAGCACCGCGGGTGCCATGCGGAAATTTTCGCCCTTGGGAAACAGGCTCTCCTTCTCCAGGTAGTAGCAATAGGTGCAGTCCAGGTTGCAGATCGGCCCGATGGGCTTGGCCATGACGTGGAAGTTGGCCGTGGCGGGAGATGTGGAGTGCATGGCGTGAAAAGAAAGCGGGTTGCCCACAACCGGACACGGGTGGCGCTAAACGCTGACGCGGTCTTTGTCCACAACACTGCGGGCACGACCCTCAGTCCAGCCCCAGCGCCGTGCGCAGGATGGCTTCGTTGTGCACGATGGGCAGTGAATAATGGCCCTCGTGGTCCAGCCAATGGGTGTGCGACCGCGGCAGCCGCTGCGCCAGTTCCTGGCTGTAGGTCCAGTCGATGTTGCGGTCGGCCTTGCCGTGCCAGAAGTGCACGGGCAGATCAATGGTGGCGGGATCAAAGCCCCAGGGCTGCAGGTAGGCCTCGGCATCCGTGGTCACCGCGGCGGCCCCACGCCGCAGGCTGTCCAGCATGGCCGCGCGCACGATGCGAAACACCTCGGGGTCGGCCAGCACATGGCGGTCGGCCTCGCGCAGCAACCGCAGCAGCCAGGACAGCGGCGGCCGATCCGGTTCGGCCCGCGCTGCCACCCGCGCGCCGAGCGCCAGCACCGGTCCCAGCAGCAGCGGCAGGCGCCGGCGCAGGCGAATGAGCAGTCGGTAGATCCAAAACAGACGGGCATCGCCCAGCTCCGCCAGGGGGGGCGCGCCGCAGACGACCGTGGCGCTGAGCACCCGCTCCGCGAGCGCGGCGCAGGCGGCGAGCACGTAGGGACCGCCGCCCGACCAGCCGAGCAGGTGGAAACGCTCGGCACCCACCTGTTCCGCCAGTTCCATCAGCGTCTCCGGCCAGTCGAGCAGGCGTCGCTCCGGCTGAAAGTCCGACAGCCCGATGCCGGGTCGGTCGGGCGAAACGATGCGCAGGCCGTAGGTGCGGCCGAGGCGGTCCATGAGTTCGCCCTGCAAGCGGCCGCTTGGCCAGCCGTGATGATAAAACAGCACCGTGCCGCCCGGATCACCGCATTCCGCGTAGCCAAGCTGTCGGCCATTGCGCAGGCGAAAACAGTGATCGGTCATGACGGGAGGAACCTGAAACCCACAACGCGGCCCGACGTTTCAAAGGCCTTTTTCACCCAGCCAGACGTGGCTCTGCGGCGGCACCTCGCAGGCGAGGCCGAACTGGGTCGTGGCGACATGGCTCAGGTGGGAGGCCGCCTCATGGACGTCGTCGGTCCACAGCAGCAGCTTCAGGTCCTCCGACCCGATGGTTCCGTTGCGGGCCATGTCGTCGACCAACTCGCGCAGCTTGCCCCAGTACTGGCTACCCATCACCACCATCGGGAAATTGCGCACCTTGCCGGTCTGGATCAGAGTCAGCGCCTCGAACATCTCGTCGAGCGTGCCGAAACCGCCGGGCATGATGACAAAGCCGTAGCTATACTTGGTGAGCAGCACCTTGCGCACGAAGAAGTACTTCATCGTCACCCAGCGATCAAGCCAGGGATTCGGCTTCTGTTCAAAGGGCAGCTCAATGTTGCAGCCGACGCTGCGTCCGCCCGCCTCATGCGCGCCGCGGTTGGCCGCCTCCATGAT
>CAZSBO010000186.1:0-7057 GCA_964605265.1 uncultured Prosthecobacter sp. | reverse complement strand
CTCGGCTGGTGGCGCGGCGGGCATGGCCGCCTGCTGATCCTCTGCCACGGCCTCGAGGGCTCCCTGCAGGCCGCCTACATCCGCGGCCTTGCCACGGCCGCAGGCCGCGCCGGCTGGGACGTGCTGGCCTGGAACTACCGGGGTTGTGGCGGTCTGCCGAACCGCCTGCCGCGCTCCTACCACAGCGGCGAAAGCGGCGATCTGCGCGCCGTGGTGGAACACGCGGCAACGGCCTATGAGGCCCTCGCCTTGGTCGGCTTCAGCCTTGGCGGCAACCTGACCCTCAAGTACCTCGGCGAAGCGCCGCCGCATCCGGCCGTGCGCGCCGCGGTGGCCGTGTCGGCTCCGGTCGATCTCGCCTCCAGCGCCGACGTCCTCGACGAACGTCCGGCGAACCGCCTCTACCAGCGACGCTTCCTGCGTTCGCTGCTCGCCAAGGCGCAGGCCAAGGCCCGGCGCTTTCCGCAGGCGGTCGGGAACCTCGACGGCATCCGCACGATCCGCGAGTTCGACGAACGCTTCACCGCGCCGCTGCACGGGTTTCGCGACGCGGCCGACTACTACGCCCGCGCCAGCGCCCGACCGCACCTGGCCGCGATTGGCGTGCCGACGCTGCTGCTCAACGCGCTCGACGACCCGCTGCTGGCGCCGCCGTCCTTTCCCCGCGAGCTTGCCGCGGCCAGCCCGCAGCTGCACTTGGAAACCCCCGAGCACGGCGGCCATGTCGGTTTCCTCGACGGCCGCCTGCACCGCTGGCACGAGCCACGCGTGCTGGGGTTTTTGGAAGATGGCAGATGGCAGATGGAAGATCGGGGGTGATCTACTCTCCGCTCTTTGCTCCTTGCTCTCCGCTCCGCCGCCGCAGCCGCCAGGCGACGACGAACACGATGAGCGGCAGACCGAGCAGCAGCAGGGCGTCGTCGAGACGGAAGTCGCGCGCAGCCGGTGCGTGGGGCGGGGTCGGCGCGGGTGCGGTGAGCACGGGCGCGGCGGTGCGTTTGTAGGGGCGACTGGACTCGCCGGGGAACAGCACCTGCGGCCGGCGCTCCGGTTTGCCATCCTCGCTGTTGAGCAGGATCAGACTGACGTTGGCCTCGGGACCGAAGACCAGCTCGAACGGATCGGCGGCGCCGGGTGCGCGGCCCTTGGCCACGGCCAGCAAGTGCGTTTCAGCCGTGTCGGGCTTGAGCGGCTCCAGCGTGCTGCCGTCGATCGCCGTGATCTCGATCGACGGCCAAGCCACGTCCGTCGAGCCAAAGCGCAGCCCGAGGTTTTTTTGCAGGTACTCCGCGGCCCGCAGGTGGGTCTCGTCGCGCTCGGCTTCCGATTGATTCAGATACCAACCGGCTTCCACCGGCGGCAGGGAGGTCGGCTGGGCGCTGAGGAAGACGCGCGGGTCGAGGTTGACGCGCAAGGTGTAGCTGGGGTCGGAGGCAAACATCGCCTCCAGGGTGATGTTGGGAATTTGGTGGGCTTGCAGCAGCGGGGCGATCAGCAGCAGACCGAAGAACAAAAGACGGGGCATGAGGGGAGAGAACGTAGCCGGCCGGGCAGTCCTGCCAAGCGGCGATGGCGGCGGTCCCCCGACGCCCCTTGGGCCTGAGGCCCCAGCGAAAAAAGCCATCGCCCGCCCGTATAGTCCGGGTGCCCGTTTTCACGCATCGCCTTTCGTCCGTCCGCCCGCGCATCGCCTGGATGCTGCTGGTCGCGCCGGCTGCGGTCCTGGCGACCCCGGCGAATCACAAGGCTGCAGCCAACCACTTCGAGCACTTCCTGCCCGAGGCGTTGAACCATTGCAGCCTCTGTCATCTGCCGTCCGACAACCACGCGCCGGAAAGCCTGGAGGAATTCCCGCACAACCCCTTCGGCAAGGCTTTGGCCAAGCTCGGTAAAAAAGCGCCGCTGCCGGAACGCCTGCAGGCGGTCGGCCAAGACGACAGCGATGCGGATGGCATCGCCAACCTCGCGGAAATCCTGCTCGGCGGTCATCCTGGCGACGCCAAGGTGCAGCCGGTCTCTTTGACGGAACAGACCGCCAAAGAGGAGGCGCTGACCGCCTTCCTGAAGCGTTATCCCTGGCTGCCGTTTCAACCGGTGCAGCGTCCAGCACTGCCCCGGCCTGCGGCGAAACCCATCGACGCCTTCATCGAGGAGCAACTGGCGGTGCGCGAGCTGCAGCCCTTGGGCGAGGCCTCCGCCGCCCAACTGGCTCGCCGAATCTACGTCGATTTGATCGGCCTGCTGCCCACCCCGGCGCAGGTGGCAGCCTTCACCCGCGAGCACGCCGCCCAGCCGGATCTGGCGGTGCGCCGACTCACCGACCGCCTGCTCGATGACCCGCGCCACGGCGAACGCTGGGGCCGGCATTTCATGGACATCTGGCGCTACTCCGACTGGGAGGGCTACAAGGGCGCTGTGCGCCTGAGCCAGCCGCACATCTGGCGCTGGCGCGACTGGATCATCGAGTCGCTCAACGCTGGCAAACCCTACGATCGCATGGTGCAGGAGATGCTCGCCGGCGATGAGCTGGCGCCAACCGACGAGGATGCGCTGCGTGCCACCGGCTATTTGGCGCGCAATTTCCAGAGCGACCGCCTGCAGTGGATGGACAACATCGTCGAGCACACCAGCAAGGCCTTCATGGGGCTGACGATGAACTGCGTGAAGTGCCACGACCACAAGTACGACCCCCTGCCGCAGGCCGATTATTACGCCATCCGCGCCGTGTTTGAACCCTACCACGTGCGCGCCGATCCGGTGCCCGGCCAGATCGACACGACGAAGGACGCGCTGCCGCGCGCCTATGACAAGTCGCCCACCGCCGTCACCTACCTGTTCCAACGCGGCGACGAGCGCTTTCCGCTCAAGGACAAACCCGTCGCCCCCGGCGTGCCGGCCCTGTTCGGCGGCCAGCTGGAGATCCAGCCGGTGAGCCTGCCGCTGGTCGCCCAGCAGCCGGAGAAGAGCGATCATTACAAGGCCGCCATGCTCGCCGCGGTGGAGTCGCTGGCGGATCAGGAACTGCGCGAGATGAAAAGGCGCACGCTCGAGCAGCAGCTCGAACTGGAGGTGCTGGAGGACCGCGGCATGAGCAAAAAGTCCGCTGGCTGGCAGGCGCGGGCGGTGCAGGTGGCGGAATTGCAAAAGCGCACGGCGCTGCTGGAGGCGCGTGCGGAGCAGGCCAGCGCGCAGGCAGCCCTCGACAAGGCCATGGCCAGCAAACCGCTGACGACCACGGTCAAAAAGGCCATTGCCACCGCCAAGGCCAGCGTGACATCGGCCACAAAGAAGCTCGCCGCCGCCGAGGCCGCCTTGAAAACCACGGCCAAGGCCGCGGACTACCAGCCGCGCAAGGTCGCGACCTACCCGGCCACCAGCAGCGGTCGCCGCCTCGCCTTCGCGCGCTGGCTCAGCTCGCCGCAGAACACCCTGTTTGCCCGCGTCGCCGTGAATCATGTCTGGCTCCGCCACTTCGGCACGGGCCTGGTCGCCACGCCCGATGACTTCGGCGCCAACGGCGCCAAACCCACCCACCCGGCCATGCTTGACTGGTTGGCCGCGGAGTTCATCGACTGCGGTTACGACCTCAAGCATCTGCACCGCCTCATTCTCGACAGCGCGGTGTACCGCCGCGCCAGCGCCCGCGGACCGGCCACGGCGAACGATGCCGCCGATCCCGACAACGTCTGGTACTGGCGTGCGCCGCAGCGCCGCCTGGAGGGCGAGGCCGTGCGCGACAACCTGCTGCATGTCGCCGGCCTGCTCGACGCCAGCTTCGGCGGTCCGGACATCGACAGCGCCGCCGCGGAGACCAGTCGCCGCCGCAGCATCTACCACCGCCACGCCCAGGAGACCCAGGCCGAGATGGTGCAGATCTTCGACGGCGCGCGCCCGAACGAATGCTACCAGCGCGAGCGCAGCATCAAGCCGCACCAGGCGCTGGCGCTGGCCAACAGCCGGGTCACCCTCGACGCCGCGGTGGCCCTGGAACAGCGGCTGACGGAGGTCGCTGGCGACGATGACAGCGCCTTCATCGCCACGGCCTTTGAGCACTTGCTGAGCCGGCCGCCGAGCGACAACGAGCGCCGCGTCAGCGCCGGCTTTTTGCAGCAGAGTGACCGCGAGACCACCCGCCGCCGCCAGCACTTCCTCGGTGCCCTCTTCAATCACAACGACTTCATCACCCTGCGCTGACCCATGAGAATGCCACGTCCCGGCTGCACCGGCACCCGCCGCCAGTTCCTGCTCGACACGGGCATGGGCTTCACCGGCCTCGCCCTCAACGCCATGCTCTTCCGCGACGGCGTCGCCCAGGCCGCGCCCTCGGCGCAGGACGTGCTCACCGCCTGGCAGACGGGCGAGGCCAAGGCGAAGTCCGTGATCTGGATGTTCATGATCGGTGGCACCAGCCACGTCGAGAGCTTTGATCCAAAACCCGAGCTCACCAAGTATGCGGGCAAGTCGATCGATGAAACGCCCTATCGCGAGGCGGCTGACTCGAACAAGATCAACCAGATCCTCGCCGAACCGGGCAAGGAAAAGCGCGAGGTCTTCAAGAAGATCCTGCCGCTCATCGCCGGCCACCGCAAGCATGGCCAGAGCGGCATCGAGGTGAGCGATCTTTTCCCGCACATCGGTGGTGTGGTCGACGACATCTCCTTCCTGCGCGGCATGTGGACGATCGACAACAACCATGGCGCCCAGCTCACCTTCCACACCGGCCGCAAGATCGGTGACACCGGCCACCCAACCGTCGGTGCCTGGGCGACCTATGGTCTCGGCAGCCTGAACGCCAATTTGCCGGAGTTCGTTGTGCTCGGTGAACCCAGCGCCGACTGCTGCGGCCGTTCCTTCACCTTTGGCAGCGCCTACCTGGGACCGGAGCATGGCGGCGTGCGCCTGAAGGTCGACGCCAAGAACCCGCTGTCCTTCGTGCATCCGGCCGATCCGAAACTGACGATCGAGGAGCAGCGCGAGGCCTTCAGCCTCATTGGTGAGCTGAACCAGCTCTCCGGGATCGACTATCCCACCGACGCCGAACTGAACGCCCGCCTGAAGGCCTATGAACTCGCCTTCCAGATGCAGATGGCGGTGCCCGGCATCATGGATTTCTCCAAGGAACCGGAGCATGTGAAGCGCCTGTATGGCCTGCATCGCAAGGAGTGCGTGCCCTTCGGCGCGCAGTGCCTCGCCGCCCGCCGGCTGGTCGAGCAGGGCGTGCGTTTCGTTCAGCTCTTCCACGGCTACAGCGGCAACGCCGGCCGCTGGGATCATCACAAGGACATCGCCCGGCTGATGCCGCCGATGTGCGCGGAGATCGATCAACCGATCGCCGGCCTCATCCGCGACCTGAAACAGCGCGGCCTGCTTGAGGAGACACTCGTTGTCTGGGGCACCGAGTTCGGTCGCACGCCGGGCGCGGAGTTTCGCGACGCCAACGTCAGCGGTTCCGGTCGCGACCATCACCCGCACGGCTTCACCTGCTTCATGGCCGGTGGCGGTACCAAGGGCGGCTTCGTCCACGGCGCCACCGACGAGCTCGGTTTCCACGCCGTCGAAGGCCGCCAGTACGTCACCGACCTGCACGCCACCGTGCTGCATCAGCTCGGCCTCAACCACCGCATGATGCACCCGGGGCGCCAGCGCCTGGAACAGGATTTCGGCAACGTCATCCGTGAGATCCTCGTCTGAATGCGCCGGGCCGCAGGAAGCGGCCGCCGCCGTGCGTACCGCTCCGATGCGCACCCTCGTTCTCCTGACCGTCAGCCTGCTTGCCGTGGCCCTGCCTGCCGCCGAACCGGTGTTCCGTGCCGGCGCCGCCACCAGCAACGTCACACCGCCGCTCGGCAGTTCGATCAATGGCGGTTTCCAGGATGGCAAGGCGGTCTACATCCACGATGAACTGCACGCTCGCTGCCTGGCGCTCGACGACGGCAAAACCCAGCTCGTTTTCGTCGTCGTCGACAGCTGTGTCATCGGTCGCGACGTCTTCGATGCGGCGAAAAAACTCGTGCATCAGGCCACTGGGCTGCCGGTCGAAAACCTGATGATGTCGGCCACCCACTCGCACTCCTGCGCCACCGCCCAGGCGGTGGGACAGAGCGAGCCCGACCCGATGTACCAGCGCTTTCTCGCCCGGCGCATCGCCGATGGCGTGCGCCGCGCGCTCAACAACCTCGCACCCGCCCAACTCGGCCATGGCAGCGCCGCCGTGCCCGGCCAGGTCTTCAATCGCCGTTGGAAGATGAAGCCCGGCACCATCGCACCGACCCCGCTCGGCGTGACGACCGATCTGGTGAAGACGAACCCCGGCGTCAAGAATCCGAACCTGGTCGAGCCCGCCGGTCCCACCGATCCCGAGGTCGCGTTCCTGAGCGTGCAAACGGCGGATGGCAAACCGCTCGCCCTGCTCGCCAACTACTCGCTGCACTACGTCGGCGGCGTCGGCCCGGGCCACATCTCGGCCGACTACTTCGGCGTGTTTTCGACACGCATCGGCGAACTGCTCGGCGCCGGCGACGCGGAACCGCCGTTCGTCGGCCTGATGTCGAACGGCACCAGCGGCGACATCAACAACATCGACTTCCGCGGAGGCCAGGAAAAGCAGCCGCCCTACGGCCGCATTCGGATCGTTGCCGAGGAGGTCGCCCAGGCCGTGGCCGAGGCGGTCAAGCAGGTGGAGCATCGTGCCAATCTCCGACTGGCTGCCGCGCAAAAGGAGGTGGAACTCGGCCTGCGTTTGCCGACCGCGGCGGAGGTGGCAGCCGCGCGTGTCGTCATGCAGCAATCCAAACTCTTCCCGCGCATGGAGACGATGGAGCAGGTCTATGCGCGCGAGACGGTGTTGCTTGCCGACTTCCCGAAGACGGTGTCGGCGCCGCTGCAGGTGTTCCGGATCGGCGACCTGCGCGTCTCGGCCAATACCGCGGAAGTCTTTGTCGAGATCGGGCTCGACCTGAAGAAGCGCCACGCACCGACCTTCACCGTCTCGCTCGCCAACGCCTACCATGGTTACCTGCCCACCCCGCAACAGCACGCCCTCGGCGGTTACGAAACC
>CAZSBO010000185.1:0-7100 GCA_964605265.1 uncultured Prosthecobacter sp. | reverse complement strand
GGCAGAGGCGAGCGTTTGCCCATCCGAGGAGAAGGCCACTGACCAGACCCAATCGTTGTGCCCTCGCAGCAGCCCGATGCAGTTCCCCACCACCGCATCCCACAGGCGCACCGTCCCGTCATAGCTGGCGCTGGCCAGGAGGATGGAGACCGAGCATCCGGAGGTTCCGGTGGTGCTGGTGACGGCGCATGCTGAGCATGCGGTGGCGGCGTTTGAGGCGGATGTCCGGGAGTACGTGTTGAAGCCGGTGCGGCGGGAGCGGTTTTGCCTTCGGCGATGCTGCCGACGACGGTGCCGATTTCGACGTCGGCGCCTTCAGCGAGGGCGATGCTCAGTTCGCCGCTGGTTTCGGCAGTGATTTCCGCCGCGACCTTGTCGGTCTCAAGCGTGAGCAGGATGTCGCCGGCCTTGACGTGGTCGCCGGTCTTGAAGTGCCATTTGGAGATTTGGCCACCGGAAACGGATTCGCCGAGGGCGGGGATTTTGATGTCGGCCATGGTCGTGCGGGGAGGGGGTGATCGCGGGGAAGGGGGACTCAGACGCTGAAGGCATCCTCGACGAGCTTTTCCTGCTCGAGGACGTGGATGACCTTGGAACCGGCGGCGGGGCTGGAGCTGCGTTCGCGGCCGGCGTAGCGCAGTTTGTGGTTGGAGAGTTCTTCGAGCCGCGGGCGGATGTAGTAGAAGGCGCCCATGTTGCGGGGTTCCTCCTGGCACCAGATCCACTTTTTCTGGGCGCGCGGGTAGCGGGCGACGATCTCCTTGAGCATCTCGTAGTTGAGCGGGTAGAGCTGCTCGACGCGGATGATGGCGGCGTTCTGGATCTTGTTCTTCTCGCGGAACTCGAGCAGGTCGTAGTAGACCTTGCCGGAGCAGAAGATGAGGCGGGCGACGCGGTCCGGGCTGCACGGCAGGTGTTCGTCGTCGAGCACCTCGCGGAAGTGGCTGCCGGCGGCCATGTCGTCGAGCTTGGAAACGCAGCGCGGGTGGCGCAGCAGGCTCTTCGGGGTCATCACCACCAGCGGCTTGCGGGTGTCGCGGCGCACCTGGCGGCGCAGGGCGTGGAAGTACTGGGCGGGCGTGGTGAAGTTGCAGACCTGCATGTTGCCGCCGGCGCAGAGCTGGAGGAAGCGCTCGAGGCGGGCGCTGGAGTGCTCCGGTCCCTGGCCTTCGTAGCCGTGCGGCAGCAGCAGGGTCAGGTGGCTGGGGCGCTGCCACTTGCTCTCGGCCGAGGCGATGAACTGGTCGATGATGACCTGGGCGCCGTTGATGAAGTCGCCAAACTGCGCCTCCCAGCAGAGCAGCATGTTCGGGGCGAGCAGGGAGTAGCCGTAGTCGAAGCCGAGCACGGCGGCCTCGGAGAGCAGGCTGTTGTAGACGCAGAAGCGGCCCTGATTCTCCTCCAGATGGTTGAGCGGGATGTGGCGCTCGCGTGTCTCGGTGTCGTACAGCACGCTGTGGCGCTGGCTGAAGGTGCCGCGGCGGACGTCCTGACCGGACAGGCGCACGCCGTACCCCTCGGTGAGCAGGGAGCCGAAGGCGAGCGACTCGGCGGTGGCCCAGTCGATGCCCTCGCCGGACTCGACGGCCTTGCCGCGGGCGGCGAGGAAGCGGCGGGCGATCGTCGGGTGCAGGCGGAAACCCTCGGGGGCCTCGATCAACTTGCGACCCAGGCGCTGCAGTTTGTCGCGCTCGACCCCGGTGTCGACGACGCGGTAATCGTAGGCCTCCTGCGGTTCGACGACAAAGCCTTCAAAGGGATTGCCGCCCTGGCCGTCGTCGCGGGCGGCGAGGGTGGTCATTCCGCCTTCCAGCTCGTTTTCGAGTTCGGCCTGCAGGGCGTCGGCGGCCGGTTCGTCGAGCACGCCGGCCTCGATCAGCTGGCGGCGGAACAGGGTGGCGGTCGACGGATGCGCGGCGATGGCGCGCGCCATGTTCGGCTGGGTGAAGGCGGGTTCGTCGGTCTCGTTGTGGCCGTAGCGACGGTAGCAAACGATGTCGAGCACGACATCGCTGCCGAACTGCTGGCGGAATTCCAGGGCGAGGCGGGCGGCATGCATGACCTCGAGCGGGCAATCGCCATTCACATGGAAGACCGGAGCGTCGATGACTTTGGCAATGTCCGTGCAGTAGCGGCTGGAGCGGGCGTCGGCCGGCAGGGTGGTGAAGCCGATCTGGTTGTTGACGACGATGTGGATCGTGCCGCCGGTGCGGTAGCCGGGCAGCTGGGAGAGGTTGAGCACCTCGGCGACAATGCCCTGGCCGGCGAACGCGGCATCGCCGTGGACCAGCACGGGGATGACCTGGTTGCGCGCGGTGGTGTCATCCAGGAAACGCTGGCGCGCCCGCGCCATGCCCTCGACGACCGGGTCCACCGCTTCCAGGTGACTCGGATTGGGGGCCAGCATGACGGCGACTTCGCGGCCGTCGCGGGTTTGGCGCACGGTCTCGAAGCCCAGGTGGTACTTCACGTCGCCGTCGCCGGCGACCATGTTGGGCACGTAGTTTTCCGAGAACTCGTAAAAGAGGGTTTCCAGCGGCTTCTGCAGGAAGTTGGCGAGCACGCTCAGGCGGCCGCGGTGAGCCATGCCCATGACGATTTCCCGGCCGCCGAGCGCCGGCAGGCTTTCGAGGATCGTTTCCAGCGCCACCAGCATCGATTCGCCACCCTCGACCGAGAAGCGCTTCTGACCGACGAAGCGGCGGTGCAGGAAGCGTTCGAAGGTCTCGGCTTCGAGCAGCCAGCGCAGCGCGGCGGTTTGTTCCTCGGGCGCCGGCGCCGGCTCAGAGGGGCGCCGTTCGATGCGCTCCAGCAGCCAGTCGCGCACTTCCGGCGCGTGGATGTGCATGAACTCGTAGCCGGTCGTGCCGCAGTACATCCGGCGCAGCTCCTCGAACATGGCGCGCAGGGACAGCGGTTGGCCGTCGCGGAACATCTGCGTGCGCACTTCCTGATCGAGTTCGGCGGCGGTGAAGCCAAGACCCTCGGGGGTCAGGCCGGCGACCTCGGGGCCGGTCGGGCTGAGCGGGTCGAGGTGGGCGGCGGTGTGGCCAAGCCGGCGGAAGCTGAGCAGCGCCTGGGTGACGCGCATGCGGAAATTCAGGGTCTCTTCGGAGAGGCAATCGGCGGCCGGCGCCGAACGGCTGCCGCGTTTGGCGAGTTCGGCCAAGCCGAGCTCAAAACCTTCGAAAAACGACGCCCAAGTGGCGTCCACCGCGGTGGGATTGGCCTTCCATTCGAGGTATTTGGCGTCGAGAAGGTCGGAATTGGCCCGGAAAGGCACGGTGGCATTCATAAACAGGGGGTGAAGAGCAGAATGGTGTCGTTTGCTACGCTTGCAACCCCGTTCGGAGGTGCAACGACGGTTTCTCGGGTGGAAAAGCGATTTTTTGGGCGGCAGATGCCTTGGCAAAGGGCCGACTCGCCGGCGTGGCTTGGACCCAGTTTCTTGGAGTTGTTGACACTGCGATTGTGAAGAATATCAATAACTCTTAACAAATCGGGGTCTTCATGGCGCAAAATGTCTATCGCTCGGTCAGCAAGAACCGGTCCGCTCCGCGCCGGAGCGAGCGCGCGCGGCCGACCGGTCTGCGCCGCGAGTCCCGCGGCCTCAGTGATGAGCAGCGGCGGTCGCTCAAGCGCTGGATTGCCGTGCTCGGCCTGCTGCCGCTTGGCTTGGTGACAGGGCTGACCGTGGTGGAGATGTTTTGGCGGGCGCTGGTGCGCCTGGATTTCTGGCGCAGCGAGCCCCTGGTCTTTTTCATGCTCGGCGGCGCGGCCTGGTGGCTGGCCTACCTCGGCGGCCTGCGGCCCATGCACACCTATGTGTTCGGTCACGAGGTCAGCCACCTGCTGATGGCCCGCGCCTTCGGCGGCAAGATCTACGACTGGAACCACGGCGCCGCCGGCGGCTACGTCGAGACCGACAAGGCGAACACCTGGATCACCCTGGCGCCCTACCTGATCCCGCTGTACGCGCTGGGTGTGCTGGCGCTGTTCGGCATCGCCGCGCTGTTCTGGGATCTCAATGCCCTGGTGACGGTCGACGCGCGGCTGCTGGTGTTCAGCTTCAAACCGGTCTGGTTGTTCTACGTGTTGCTCGGCGTCACCTGGTGGTTTCACGCCACCTACACCTGCAAGACGGTGGCCATGGAGCAGAGCGACCTGCAGCGCAACGGCGAGTTCTTCTCGATGCTGCTCATCTTTTTGGTCAACGTGCTGCTGCTGGCCCTGCTGCTGATCGCCGCCTCGTCCTCGCCGGGGCTCGGTCTGGCCGAGGTGGGGCGTTGCTGGCTGGCGACCGCGGCGGCGCTCTGGGACTTCACCCTCGGGCGTTTTTGGTGAGGGCGGAATTCCCGCTGGCGGGACGGCCGGGCAGCGCCACCATGGCGGGCATGGAGACCGAGGCCGCCGACAACGTCTGGAGCGTCAGCCAGCTCACCCGCGAGATTCGCGAGGTGCTCGAGGAGCGCATCGGCACAGTCTGGGTGGGTGGCGAGGTGAGCAACCACCGGCTGCAGGCGAGCGGTCACCAGTACTTCACCCTCAAGGACGAGGGTTCGCAGGTGTCCTGCGTGCTGTTCCGCGGTGCCGCCCGGCTGGCGGCGCGCTTCCGCGATGGCGACCAGATTGAGCTGCAGGGGGAGCTCTCCGTTTATGAACCGCGTGGCCAGTACCAGCTCGTGGTGCGCCAGGTGCGCCTGAAGGGGCAGGGCGGTTTGCAGGCGCGTTTCGAGGCGCTCAAGCGCCGCTTGCAGGCCGAGGGGCTTTTCGATGCGGAAATCAAGCAGCCCATTCCACGGTTCCCGCAGGTGGTCGCCCTGATCACCTCGCCGACCGGCGCTGCGCTGCAGGACATGCTCAACATCCTGACCCGGCGCGCGCCCTGGCTGCGCGTGCTGGTGTATCCGGTGCGGGTTCAGGGGCAGGGGGCTGAGATCGAAACGATCCGCGCCCTTGAGGTGCTCAACGCCGCCGAACGCCACGGCCTGCCGCGACCCGACACGATTGTCATCGGCCGCGGCGGCGGCAGCCTCGAAGACCTCTGGGCTTACAACGAGGAGGCGCTGGCCCGTGCCATTCATGCCTCGGACATCCCGGTCATTTCGGCGGTCGGCCATGAGATCGATTTCACCATCGCGGACTTTGTCGCCGATCTGCGCGCGCCGACCCCGAGTGCGGCGGCCGAGCTGCTGGCACCCGATGGCGCCGAACTGCGCCGGCACTTCGAAGCCGCGCAGCGGCGCCTGCACGGGCGGGTCGAGGCACGGCTGGAGCAGGATCGACGCATCCTCGAACTCCTGGCCAAGGGGGCGCTGGAGCGCGGTCCGGAGCGACAGCTTCAGCAGGCCGAGCAGCAGGCCGATGAGATGACCGCCACTTTGGAGGCGGCCGTGCGCGAGCGCCTGCAGGGATTGGCCGATCGCCTGGCGGAAAGCCGGCAGGTGCTGGCCCAGCGGCATCCGCAGGTGGTGCTCGCCGAGGCCGGCCATCGCGTCGAGGTCGGTGCCGCCCGCCTGCGCCAGGCGGCGGAGGTGCGGCTGGCGCGGCTGAGCGACCGCCTGGCGGCGCGCCTGGACCTGCTGCGCAACCTTGGCCCGCAGTCGGTGCTGGCGCGCGGGTTTTCCTACACGACCGATGCCAGCGGCCGGGTGCTCAAGGATGCCGCCGAGGTCGCCGAGGGCGAAGTCGTCATCACCCGCCTGGCGGCCGGACAACTTGAGAGCGTTGTGCGCCGGGCTGAGCCGGCAGGTCGCGCTTGACGTGGCGCCGAAGACCCCGACCATCCGCGAGCATGTTCCTCCTCACCCCCCGCTACCTGAAGCACGCCAAACAGCTCCACAAGGGAGTGACCCGCTTCATTGACTACAAGCGCGACCTGCTCGCCGCGGACAAGTTGGAGGAAATCTGTGGCCTGCGCCGCGAACTGGAGGAGGCCATGCGCCGGCGCGACCGCGCCCGGCTGAAGGAACTCAACGAGGTGATCAACCGCGTCTGCGGCGCCGCCCTGCCGCAGCCGCCGCAGAGCGAGTTCGCCGAAAACATCGAGGTGTTCTTCGTCGCCATCGTCATCGCGCTCGGCATCCGCGCCTACATCGCCCAGCCCTTCCAGATCCCGACCGGCTCGATGCAGCCGACCCTCAACGGCATCACGGCGCGCGCCACCGCCGAGGATCCGCGCCCGGGGCCGCTTGGCTGGCTGCTCTCGCAGTTCACCAGCACCCGCCACATCCATGTCGTGTCCGATCACACGGGGTACCTGCGCGACTCCGAGCCGCTCACCGAGCACCGCTTTCTGATCTTCATGCCGTACTGCAAGCTGCACTTCCGCGACGGCCACACGATCCGCATCAACGCGCCGCAGCGGCAGTTGCTCGACGAATTGCAGCTCTGGGCGCACATCAACGCCAAACCGGTCAACGTCACCGATGACACCCCCGACCGGCGCATGGTGTACGGCCTGCGCGGCGGCGAGCCCATCAAGGAAGGCCAGTTGCTCGCCAGCGGGGTTGTGCGCAATGGCGACCACGTGCTGGTCGACAAGTTCTCCTACCACTTCCGCACGCCGGTGCGCGGCGAGGTCTTTGTCTTCACCACCAAGCATGTCAGCGGCATCCGCGTGCCGGCGGAACAGGGCTCGCAGCACTACATCAAGCGCCTCGCCGGCGTGCCCGGCGACCGTCTGGAGGTGAAGGCGCCCGAGCTCTGGATCAATGGCGCCAAGGCGACCGAGCCCGGCTTCCGCAAGGTCATGCAGGGCACCTACGAGGCGCCGGTTGAGGGCTACCGCGGCTATTCCGACCCGCGTGTGGTCGGCGGCCGCATCGATCGCATCGAGCTGGGTGAGGAAGAGTACTTTGCCATGGGCGACAACAGCTACAACAGCAGTGACTCACGCGCCTGGGGGGCGGTGCCCGAACGCAATCTGGTCGGGCCGGCGCTGTTCTGCTACTGGCCCCTGACCTCGCACTGGGGCCTCATCCGCTGAGGCCTCACTCGTCGAGCCGCCAGTCGCCGCCGGTTTTCTCGACGAGCTGCGTCTTGATCTGGTCGAAGGACATGCCGCGGAAGTAGGCGTGCATGTACAGCCGCTGCTTGCG
>CAZSBO010000184.1:0-7121 GCA_964605265.1 uncultured Prosthecobacter sp. | reverse complement strand
GAGGTCGCCGAGCAGACCGCCCAGTGGGACCTGGCCGCAGCGGCCTGCGAGGGCATCGCCCGCCAGCATCCGCGCACGCGCGCCGCCATGTACGAAAAGCTCTTCGAGTTCGCCCTGCGCGACAAGGACACCGCCGCTGCGGCACGCGCCGCCGCCCGCCTCGCCGAGCTGCAGCCGCAGAACGATCAGGCGCTGTTCCGCGCCCGCTGGTTCAGCCTCGTCGCCGGCGCTGCCATCGAGGCCGATGCCGAACATCTGCAGGCCGAAAGCCCGCGCTTTCGTCGCGACGGCCCGCGCCACCTGCTGCTGGCGCTGGCCGCCTTCCGCATGGGTGA
The DNA here is from genome assembly GCA_964605265.1 of uncultured Prosthecobacter sp. Classification (GTDB taxonomy): domain Bacteria; phylum Verrucomicrobiota; class Verrucomicrobiia; order Verrucomicrobiales; family Verrucomicrobiaceae; genus Prosthecobacter. Next base: position 6,786 of record CAZSBO010000184.1, on the reverse strand, counting down.
CCTCGAGCGCACGCGCGCCCACCTTGAGGAAGTCGCCGATCCGTCATCGCTGAACGCCGGCCAGCGCGCGGTGCATGCCGGGCTGCTGTCGGTGTGCGGCGATGCCGGCCCGGCCTTCCGCCTCGCCGAACGTGTGCCGGCAGCGCTGCTGCTGCCCGAAGAACTGCGCTTCCTGCAGCGGGCCCTGTGACGCCGGTTACTGCGGCACGGCGAGATGCAGTTCGTTGTGATGGACCTGAACGAGGCGCCAACTCCACGGCCAGATGCCGCGCTTGTGCCAGTGGAAAAACCAGGGCTCGTTGAGTTGGTTGAGCCGCGCCACCACGACATCGCTGAAGCCGAGGCCGTGCCCTTCCAGACGCAGGCGCATCTTCACCATCGCCAGGTCCGGCACCGCCTGCAGGGTGTCGAGTTCGCCATGAATCGTCAGGCTGAGAAAGCCGCCCAACGCGGTCTGCGCATCCTCGAGCGCCGACTCGCGATCATGCCCGTAGTCATCCATGTAATCCTCGGCCAGGCGCGCCTTGACCGAACCCCAGGAGCGGCTTTCGACCTTCTTCAGCAGGGCCGCCTGCGCGGCCAGCACCTCGGCCTGCGGCCCGCGACCAAAGCACCACCAGGCGCCGGCACCGAGCAGGACCAGAAACAAAACCACCGCCAACCCGCGCTTCCAATTCATGCCCCAGTCTGAGCAAAACCGCGACGCCAGGCAAGCCGCAAACGCAGGCAAAGGTTGAACCCGGCCGGCGGATGGGCGATGGCGTAACTTCCGCATGCCCCGCGAGTACACCCTGCACAGCCACGCCCACGCCGGGCCGCGCATCGACTACGCCGCCGAGCTCAATGAGCAGCAGCACGCGGCGGTGACCGCGCCGCCGGGCCAGACCCTCATCATTGCCGGCGCCGGCTCGGGCAAAACCCGCACGCTCACCTACCGGGTCGCCTGGCTGCTCGACAACGGCGTGCTGCCCGAACAGATCCTGCTGCTCACCTTCACCAACAAGGCGGCGCGCGAAATGCTCGAGCGCGTCACCAGCCTGGTGCCGGTGGAAACCCAGCGCCTCTGGGGTGGCACCTTCCACTCGGTCGGCAACCGCCTGCTGCGCTGGAATGCCGAACGCCTCGGCTACCGCGCCGGCTTTTCGATCCTCGATCGCGAGGACCAAAAGGACCTGCTGGAAACCGTGGTCGGTGCCAGCGGCATCGACACCGCCGGCTACCGCTTCCCCAAGGCGGAGGTGCTGGGCGACCTCTTTTCGCTCGCCGACAACACCTGCCAGCCGCTCCCCGAGGTCGTCGCCGAACGCTACCCGTGGTTCGTTCAGGTGGTTGAACCCATCGTCCGCCTGCGCGGTCTCTACCAGGAGAAGAAGCGCGAGACCAACAGCCTGGATTTCGACGACCTGCTGACGCTGTCGGTCAAGCTGCTCGAAGAGCATCCCGACCTGCTGGAGCGCTACCGCCGCCAGTTCGAGTTCATCCTGGTCGATGAGTACCAGGACACCAACCGCCTGCAGTGCCGCTTTGTCGAGATGCTCGCCGGCGACGACGGCAATCTCATGGTGGTGGGCGACGATGCCCAGTCGATCTACTCCTGGCGCGGTGCCGACGTCGGCAACATCCTGCGCTTCCACGAGCGCTGGCCGCGCGCGCGCACCCACAAGATCGAGGTCAACTACCGCAGCGTGCCCGAGGTGCTGGCGCTGGCCAACGCCTCGATCGCCTGCAACCGCGCGCAGATCCGCAAGGAACTGCGCGCCGTCCGACCGGAGCGCGGCGCCCTGCCGGCGCTGGTGCCGCTCGACAACGCCTCGGCGCAGGCGGCCTTCGTCGCCCAGCGCATCCTCGAACTGCAGGATGAGGGCATCGAGTTCAGCGAGATGGCGGTTCTCTATCGCGCCCACTTCCACAGCCTGGAAATCCAGATGGAACTGACCAGCCGCGGCATCCCCGTCCAGATCACCAGCGGCCTGCGCTTCTTCGAGCAGGCCCACGTCAAGGACGTCGCCGCCTTCATGAAGTTCGCCGTCAACCGCCGCGACGAGGTCAGCTTCATGCGCCTCGTCCGGCTCGTGCCCGGCATCGGCGCCACCAGCGCCAGCAAACTCTGGCTGGCCTGGCTGAAGTGCCCCGCCGCCTCCGCCGAACCGATGACCGGCAGTTTCTCCGAAGTGCTGCTCACCCTGCCCGTGCCGAAGAAGGCGCGCGAGACCTGGGAACAGTTCGCCTACACCCTCGATGAACTCCTGATCGACGGCAAACCGGTGCCGCCGCCGGCGATGATCCGCAGCATCGTCGAGGGCGTGTACGCCGATTACATGAAGGCGAAATTCAAGAACGCCGACCAGCGCGCCCAGGACCTCGACCAGCTCGGCAACTTCAGCGACCGCTTCACCGACCCGCTGGAATTCCTCGCCCAGCTCGCCCTGCTCAGCGGCGTCGACACCGCCGACAAGCCGGACAGCCGCGAGCGCGACCGCGACGCCGTCACCCTCACCACCGCCCACCAGGCCAAGGGACTGGAGTGGCACAGCGTCTTCGCCGTCTGGCTGGCCGACGGCATGTTCCCGCACAACCGCGCCGTCGAGGAGGGCGGCGACAGCGCGCTCGAGGAGGAGCGACGGCTCTTCTACGTGACCGTCACCCGCGCCAAGGACGAACTGCACCTCTGCTATCCCGTGCTCAACCATGCCGCGCGCGATGGCGACATCCTCATGCGCCCCAGCCGTTTCCTCACCGAACTGCCCGAGGGACTGGTGGAGAAATGGAACGTGCGCAGCAGCTGGTGACCCTGCGGCCCGTCAGCGCGCCTGCTCCGGATGGGCGCGCGCCCAGTCGAGGTACTCGGCGACGCTGTGGAAAACGCCGTGGCGATACAGCCGCCCGCCCTCCTCGACGAGTTCATTCGAGTTGAAGCTCCAGGCATCGCCGTGCCGGCGCATGAGTTCCGCGAGGCGGGCATCGAGCCGTTCGCGCAGGGCCAGGGCCGACGGATCCGTGGCGAGGTTGCGCTGCTGATGCGGGTCGGCCTGGTCGTCGAACAGCACCCAGGGGGCATCCTCGAAACGGGCGTAGGTGTGCTCGCGGGTGATCAGACCGCGCCAGGGCCGGGCAATGCCGTCCGGGTTGAAGGGCACGAAAATTTGCAGCAGCACGGCATCGGGCCCCTCTTCGGTTTCGCCACGCGCGACGCGGGAGAGGTCCGCCCCCTGCATCTCCGGCGGCACCGGCAGGCCGGCGAGACCGAGCAGGGTCGGCGCCATGTCGACGTGGCTGAACAGCGTGTCGACCACGCGCCCGGCCGGCACACGTCCGGGCCAGCGCAGCAGGCCGGGCACACGCGCGGATTCATCGTGCGGCTTGCGCTTGCGACGCAGGCCATGATTGCCGAGCAGATCGCCATGATCGGAGGTGAAGAGCACGATCGTGTTCTCTTCCGCACCGGTCTCGCGCAGCACCGCCAGCAGGCGCCCCACCTGATCGTCGATGGCGGTGACGGCGGCGTAATACGCGGCGATCTCCTCGCGCCCGCCCACCGGCACAAAACGGCTCGCCAGCGGTCCGCGACGCAGGCCGGCCTTTGGCGTCGGCCGTGTCTCGCTGCCCTCCACCCAGGTCGGGTCCGGCGTCAGGGTGGCGGCATCATACTGCTTCATGTAAGGCTCGGGGGCGCCGTACGGATCGTGGGGCGGCCCCATCTGAACCGTGAGAAAGAAGGGGCGGTCCTTGGGCTGCGTGCGCAGGAATTCGACCGCAAAGTCGCAGGAGGCCTCGGGCTCAAATTTTTGCACAACGATCCTCTCCGGGCTGTCGCGAAAGTAATCCGGCTCGAAGTGGCGATGGTGGCATTCGTAGGCCGCCCAGAACTCAAAACCCTGGCGCCGCGGCCCCGGCGGCACGTAACCGGGCTCGCGCGGACCGCCGTCGAGATGCCATTTGCCGACAAAACCCGTGCGCCAACCGGCATCCCGCAGACGCTCGGCCAGGGTCACCTGCTCCTCGCGCAGGCGCAGGTCATTCGCCATCATGCCGTTGACATGCGGGTAGGTGCCGGTGAGCAGGATGGCACGCGCCGGGCAGCAGACCGGCACGTTGGCATAAGTGCGCTTGAAGCGGATTCCCTCGGCGGCGAGCCGGTCGATGTGCGGCGTCTTCACCTGCGCGTTGCCATCACAGCCCATGGCGGTGGCACGCATCTGATCGGGCAGGATGAGCAGGATGTTGGGCCGGTCCGCGGCGGCAGCGGGATCGACCGACATGAGAGCGGCAGCAACGAGGAGTGACAGGCGGGGCATGACCGGAAAACGTCGGTACAACCGCCCTGTGTCAAGGAAACCGCCGCAGGAATTTGTCGGATTCGCAAAAACAGACTTGGCATCGGCGACGAAGTTTTGGAGGGTTCACCCATGCGGCTGAAATTCCCGAAATTCGCCCTCCTGTCCGCGCTGGCTCTGCTGGCAGGCAGCGCCGCCGCCGAATGGCAGGCCGGCGTTGCCAAACTCGACATCACCCCCGACTTCCCCGTGCGCCTGAGCGGCTACGGCAGTCGCACCGGACCGCACGAAGGAGTGTCGATGCCCATTCACGCCAAGGCCCTGGCCCTGCGCTGGACCGGCGATGAACCGCTGGTCATGCTGACCGTCGACAACTGCGGTGTGCCCGCCGCCCTGCGCACCGCCGTGCTGGCCAATCTCGCCAAGGCGGGCCACAAGCTCGCCGACGAACGTCTCGCCCTGCACTCCAGCCACACCCACTGCGCGCCCCTGGTCAATGGCGTGCTGGGCTTTTTGTTCGGCACGGACCTGCCGCCGGAGGAACAGGCGGCTGTCGACCGCTACACGGCGCTGCTGACTGAACGCATGACCGAGGTGGTGGTGGCGGCACTCAAGGATCTGCAGCCGGCCCAGGTGGACCGAGGTGCCGGTCGCGCCACCTTTGCCCTGAACCGGCGCCTGAAGACGGAAAACGGCTTCGCCAACAGCCCGAACTTCGCCGGCCCACGCGACCACGATCTGCCGGTGCTGCGCGTGCGTTCTCCCGAGGGCAAGCTGCGCGCCCTCTTCACCAGCTACGCCTGCCACTGCACGACGCTGTCGATCAACCAGATCCACCCCGACTGGGCCGGCACCGCCCAGAAGGAGTTGGAACTGCGCTTCCCCGATGCCATCGCCCTCACCGCCATCGGCTGTGGCGCCGATCAAAACCCCTACCCACGTCGTGAAATGAGCCACGTCGCCGCCCACGGCGTCAATCTCGCCAAGGGCGTGGTGGCGACCATCAACCAGCCGATGAAGGCGCTGCGTGGTCCGGTCGCCTGCCGCACCAAGGAACTGGCCCTGCCCTTCGACACCCCGCCTGACCGCGCCGAATGGCAGCGCCGCACCGCCGACAAGAACAAGTGGATCGCCCATCACGCCCGCCATTTCCTCGGCCTGCTCGACCGCGGCGAAGCCATTCCCACCCACCTGCCCTACCTGGTCCAGACCTGGGACTTCAACGGCAGCCTGCTCATGGTGCAACTGCCCGGTGAGGTCGTCGTCGACTACGGCCTGCGTTTCAAAAAGGCCTACGGCCGCGGTCGCACCTGGGTGAACGCCTACACCAACGATGTGCCCTGCTACATCCCCTCGCAGCGCGTCTGGGAGGAGGGCGGTTACGAGGCCGCCGGTGCCATGACCTACTACGGCCGGCCCACCCGCTTCGCCTCCGGCGTCGAGGAACTCATCGCCCAAGCAGTTGATGAACTGACGCCGCCCGCCTTCAAGCAGCCGGCCCGGTGACCGGCGCGCTGGCGTGGCGACGGATGGCGACCTTGTCGATGCGCCGGCGATCGAGATCAGCGATCTCGAACTCGCAGCCGTCGTGCACGAGTTTCTCGCCCTCGCGCGGCACATGGCCGAAGCGGTGCAGCAGGAAACCGGAGAGGGTGCGGTACAGCCCTTCGTCGATTTCCTCCTTGGGCAGGGCAAAGCCAATCTGAGTGGCAACGTCCTCAATCTCCATGAGGGCGTCGACCAGCCAGGAGCCATCGTCCAACTGGCGCGCCTTTGGCAGCTCACGCTGCTCGGCGTCCGGCATGTCGCCGAGCACCGACTCCATCAGATCGTGCAGGGTGATCAGGCCGGCGACCCCGCCAAACTCATCGACCACCAAGGCAAGGTGGCGGCGCTGGCGACGGAACTCCTCGATGATGCGCGGGCAGGGCATCGTTTCGGAGACAAACAGCGGTTCGGTGACCAGGGCTTCGAGCGGCCGCGGCGCGCCCTGATGGGTCTCGGCCCAGAGCGTCTTCACCGAAATCATGCCCAGCACATTGTCGCGGGTGTCGCGGTAGGCGGGGAAATGGGTGTGACCACTCTCGACCATGCGGCGACGATTGACGTCGTCGGGTTCGTCGAGGTCGATCCAGACGATCTGATTCTTCTGGGTCATGACGTCGGCGGCCACCAGGTCGTCGAGCTCGAGCACGCCCTCGACCATGCGCTGTTCGCCGGGTTTGAAGACGCCGGAAAGGGTGCCCTGATGAATCATCGCGCGCACCTCCTCCTCGGAGACCCCCGGTTCATCGCCGGGCTTGGCACCGAGCAGACGGGCAATCAGGCCGCTGGAGCTGTCGAGCAGGTTGACCACCGGCCCGGCCAGACGCGCCAGCAGGTTCATCGGCGGGCTCAGACGGGCGGCGGCGGTCTCGGGCGACTGGATCGCCAGGCGCTTGGGCACCAGCTCACCGAGCACGACCGACAGGTAGGTGATGAAGGCGACCACCAGGACCGTGGCGATCATGCC
>CAZSBO010000183.1:4519-7132 GCA_964605265.1 uncultured Prosthecobacter sp. | reverse complement strand
CGAGTACGGCGGCATTGACATCGTCGTCAGCAACGCCGGCATCTTCCCGAAGAACGATCCGCTCGACACCATGGCGCAGACGGACTGGGACCGCACCCTCATGATCAACCTCACCAGCCATCAGAAGCTGATGAACAAGGTCATCCCGTTCGTGAAGCAGGGCATCGACGCCAGCATCATCTTTGTCGGCAGCCGCAACTTCAAGGCGCCGGGCCCTGGCGCGAGCGCCTACTCCTGCTCGAAGGCCGCGCTCACCCAGCTCTGCCGCGTTGCCGCGCTCGAGCTGGCGCCGCACAAGGTGCGCGTCAACATCGTTCATCCGGATGCCGTCTTCGACACCAAGCTGTGGACGCCCGAGGCTCTGCAGAAGAGCGCCCAGCGCTACGGCATGACCGTCGAGGAGTACAAGACGAAGAACCTCATGAAGGTCGAGATCCGTTCCAAGGACATCGGCAACATGGTCGCCGCCATGGCGAGCCCGCTGTTTGCCAAGGTCACCGGCGCGCAGATCCCGGTCGACGGCGGCAACGACCGGGTGATCTGAGAATCCGCGTGCGCGCCAGCCGCGGCCGGCGTACAGGGTGGCCATGGCGCTGCCCGAACTGCCCCTCTCGACGCCCTCGCTGCTGTTTCCGGCGATCTCGCTGCTGATGCTGGCCTTCACCAACCGTTTCCTCGGTCTGGCGGCGGTCGTGCGCGCCCTGCATGCGAACTGGCGCAGCTCGCGTGAGCCGGTGCTGCTGGCGCAGATCCGCAGTCTGCGGCGGCGCATTCACATCATCAAGCACATGCAGGCGCTCGGGGTGCTCAGCCTGATCACCTGCGTGACCAGCATGACGCTGCTGTTTTTCGAGCGTCAAACCGCCGGCCAGGCCACCTTTGGCCTCAGCCTGCTGCTCATGCTCGGCTCGCTGGTGCTCTCGCTGATTGAGATCCAGCTCTCCGGCCGGGCGCTCGACCTGCAGTTGCAGGATGTCGAGTGCCGCGACGAGGCGGATCAGCGGTAGACGCGCGGCACGCGCGCGCCGATGCCGGTGAGGATCTCGTACGGAATGGTGCCGGCACGTTCGGCGAGTTCCTCGACGCGAATGCACTCGCCCCCCTGACGGCCGACCAGCACCACCTCATCGCCGTTGTAGGCGCTGCCTTCCCCCAGGCTGGCCATGAACTGGTCCATGCAGATTTTGCCGGCAATCGGGCAGCGGTGGCCGCGGATGAGCACCTCCGCGCGATTCGACAAGGCGCGCGGGTAGCCGTCGCCATAACCGCAGGGCACGGTGACGAGCCGCTCCGGGCGATCGCTGCGCCAAGCCGAGCCGTAACCGACCGGATGTTCGGCAGGCAGGACCTTGAAATACACCACCCGACTGTGCCAGGTCAGCACCGGCTGCAGTGGCAGGTTGAGCGGGCACTCGGGCCCGGGTGCGACGCCGTAGAGCACGATGCCGGGGCGCACCAGGTCGAGGTGACTCTCCGGCAACTGCAGCAGGGCGGCGCTGTTGGCGATGTGCCGCGGGGGGCAAGGCAGGCCGCGGCGTTCGTAGAAGGCGAGCACCTCCAGGAAACGTTCAAGCTGCAAACGCGCGTGCTCAAGGTCGGCGGCGTCGGCGTTGGCAAAGTGCGAGTACACGCCCGCGACCTCGACATGGCGACAGCGCAGGCTGGCCTCGAGCAGCGTGTCGGCATTGAAGTACTGAACGCCGATGCGGCCCATGCCGGTGTCGATCTTCAGGTGCACCCGCGCGCGCGCTCCAGTGGCTGCGGCGGCGGCGTCGATCTGCTCGAGCTTGGCGACCGAGGGCGCCGTCAGTTCCAGGTGATGGCGCAGCAGGGCCGGCATCTGCGCGGCCGGGATGCCGCCGAAGACCAGGATCGGCCGGGTGATGCCCGCCTCGCGCAGGGTCAGTCCCTCCTCGAGCAGGGCGACGCCGAAGGCTTCGACGCCGCAGCGTTCCAAATGCCGGGCCACTTCAACGAGGCCGTGGCCGTAAGCGTTCGCCTTGACCACCGCCATGACCGGTCGGCCTCCGGCGTGGTGGCGCAGGAGCGTGAGGTTGTGCGCCAGGGCGCCGAGATCGACGCGGACCTGGGTGGGGCGCAGGGCTTCGTCTGCGGGCGTCATGGCAGTCGCTCCAAAACACGCAGGCGCTCGCGGCCATGGCGTCCGGGATAAGCCACATCGGGCACGGCGTCGTCGAGCACCCGCCAGCGAGCGGCTGGAAACAACGCGTCGAGTTCCGCCAGTGGCAGGGCAAAGGGCGGCCCGCTCTCGCCGGGATCCATCTCGGGTTCGATGAACCAGACACCGACCAACCGGCCGCCCGGCCGCAGCAAACGTGCAACCACATGCTCGTAATCGCCACGCCGCTCGGGCGGCAGGGCGCACAGGCAGGTATGCTCGAAGATCCAGTCGAAGCGGCCCAGCCATTCAGCCGGCGGTGCAAAGAGGTCGCCGAGCACAAATCGGTCCGCCAGTTGCGGGTAGGCGGCGCGCGCCCGCTCGACCGCCGTCGGTGCGATGTCGAGGCCGGTTGCCTCGGCGCCGGCCGCGGTGACGCGTGCCAGATCATGGCCGAGGCCACAGCCGGGCACGAGGGCACGACCGGACAGTTG
>CAZSBO010000183.1:1253-4419 GCA_964605265.1 uncultured Prosthecobacter sp. | reverse complement strand
CCAGGCTGCCCGGGGAAAGCGACGCCGGTGAAACGGACCCGGTCGATCCGCCCGCCCTGATTGAGCTGGTGCAGTCGACTGTGCGACTGACGATGGCTGCCTCTGAGCAGACCCGAGGCGATGGCCGCGAAGGCATGCGCCGGCACCGCTGGTGTGGAGTCGACTTGAACTGACGGGCGGCACGATCCGCCCTCCACCCTTCCTTTTCCAACCCGCGGCCATCCGCCGGAGCGAACGCCTCCACGGTGCCGCCCCTCCCTTGCCCCATCTCATGTCTGTTCGTCTGTTTTCCGCCTTCTTTCTGACGCTCGCGACCTGCCTCAGCGCCGCCAGCGAGCCCGCCACCGCGACCTGGTCCGGCACCGCCCGCATCACCTTCAGCGGCACCTCCACCCTGCACGACTGGAGTGGCACCGTGCGTGCCCGTCCCTTCACCCTGCAGGTCACCTCCGGCCCGGATGGCCGGCCGCGGCATCTGCGCTCGCAAGTCCTGGTTGCCGCCGCCGAAATGGACACGGCCGACAAGCGCCGCGACGCGGTCATGCATCGTTGCCTGAAGGTGACCGAGCACCCCTTGATTGAGGCGGTGATCGACGTGCCCGCCAAGGACGTGGCGGCCGACGGCACAACGCCCACCCGCCTGCCGATGACCCTGACGCTGCTCGGCCACTCGCACCCGCTGCTGGCCACGGTGAGCGACTGGCAGCGCACCGGGGATCAGGCCGAATTCCATCTCGACGCCGAGGTCTCACTCAAGACCGCCGGCATCGAGGTGCCCTCCGTGCTCTGGCTGATCCGCGTGGGCGACACCATCCGTCTGCGCGCCGCCGTCCGTCTCACCCGCCACTGATCTCCCATGCCTGCTTACCTCCACACCCTTGCCACCCGCGTTCCGGAATTCACCCACAGTCAGGCGCACACCCGCGACCGTCTGAAAGCCTGGACAGCGGACCCGCGCACGCGCCGCCTGACCCATGCCGCCCATCAGCACAGCGGCATTGAAACCCGCCACAGCGTGCTGCCCGATTTCCAGGAAGGAGCGGACGCCGTGCTGTACCGGCCAAGCCCGGACGGCAGTCTCGTCTCGCCCGGCACGGCCGCGCGCAACGACTGCTACACCCGGGCGGCACCGCGGTTGGCCGTCGACACCGCCCGCCAGGCCCTGGGCGAGGACCGCGCCTTCTCCCCCCGTGAGGTGACCCATGTCATCTACGTTTCCTGTACCGGCTTCGCCAATCCCGGACCGGACTTCCACCTCATCCGCGAGCTCGGTCTGCCGGCCTCGGTGCAACGCTACACCCTGGGCTTCATGGGCTGTTACGCCGCGCTGCCCGCCCTGCGCATGGCCGCGCAGTTCTGCGAGGCGGATGCGAAGGCCGTGGTGCTCGTGGTCTGCACCGAGCTGTGCACCCTGCACCTGCGGCTCGACGACCGACCGGACTCCGTGCTGGCCAACGCGCTGTTTGCCGATGGAGCCGCCGCCGCCGTGGTGAGTGCCCGCACGCCAGCCCCGGGCACACCGGCCTACCGGCTTGACGGCTTCGCCTCAGTGCTTTTGCCCACAGGCGAAAGCGCCATGGCCTGGGACATCCGCGACGACGGCTTCGCCATCACGCTGTCCAGCTACGTGCCGGACCTGCTTGCCGGTGACCTGCGCGAACGCATCGCCGACACGCTGGCGGCACGCGGCCTGCGGCCGGGGCAGGTCGACGAATGGGCGGTGCACCCCGGGGGGCGGGCGATTCTGGATCGCGTGGAGGACAGCCTCGGGCTGGAGCGCAACGGGCTGCACGCCTCGCGCAACGTCCTGCGCGACTACGGCAACATGAGCAGCGCGACCCTGCTGTTCGTGCTCAAGGAACTGCTCGACGAGGCTGAGAGCGCGCCGGCGGTCACCTGTGCCATGGCCTTCGGTCCCGGCCTCACCCTCGAGACCGCCGTGCTGGAACGGCTGGGCTGCACCGTGCCGCAAGCCCCCCGGCCGGCGGTCCGCCTCAGGCCGCAACCCCTGCACGCATCATGAACGCCAGCACCCCCGTCAGCTTCACGCCGGTGCAGCGCGGCACCGCACTGGTGATCGGACTCGCCGGTCATGCCCTGTTCGCCGCCGCCGTGGCGGTCATGTTCAGGAGCCTGTACCGTGGCCTCTCCTGGGGCGGGATGCGCCTCTCCGGCTGGGCGGCCGTGGCCGCCAACGCGACGCTCGCCGCCCAGTTTGCCGCCGGCCACTCGCTGCTGCTGACCGACCGCGGCCGCCGTTTCCTGGCTCGGATCACGCCGTTCGGCCTGGGCCGCGATCTGGCGACGACGCTGTTCGCCGCCGCCGCCTCCCTGCAGCTTCTGCTTGTCTTCCTGCTGTGGTCGCCCTCGGGCCTGCTCTGGGCGGCGCCGCAGGGCTGGGCGCGCAGCGGTCTCAGCCTCATGTATGTGGCCTCGTGGCTCCTGCTGGCGAAGTCGATGCACGATGCCGGACTGGGCGTGCAGACAGGCCTCACCGGCTGGCACGCCGTCTGGCGCGGCCGGCGTCCGGTGTATCCGGCTTTCCCGCGCGGCGGCCTGTTCCGCCACTCCCGCCAGCCGATCTACCTGTCGTTCACGCTCATTCTGTGGACCGCACCGGATTGGACGCCGGACCGCCTGCTGCTCACGCTCGCCTGGACGGGCTACTGCCTGCTCGCTCCGATGCTCAAGGAGCGGCGCTACCTGCGCTGGTACGGCCAAGCCTTCGCCCGCTACCAGCGGCGCGTACCCTACTGGCTGCCCGGCCCTGCCCGCGAACCTTATGGCACCGCGGCGGCACCGCCCGAACACGATCTTGCCATCGTCGGTGCGGGTCCCGTCGGGCTGCTGCTCGCCGGCCTCGCCGCCCAGCGCGGGCTGCGGGTGCTGATCCTCGACAAGCGCGAGAGCGCGCCGGAGCATTCCCAAGCGATCGGCATCACACCGCCCTCACTGGAAATCCTCGCCCGGCTCGGGCTCGAAGAGATCTTTCTGCAACGCGGGGTACCCATCCGCGACTGCCGGGTCACCGGCGCCAGCGGCGACCTCGGCACCGCGTCGTTTCGCGACCTGCCGGGCACGCGCCGCTTCATCCTGTCGCTGCCTCAGCGCACCACGGTCGAACTGCTTGAGGCGGCGGTTGTCGCGCTGCCCGGCGTGACCCTGC
>CAZSBO010000183.1:0-1153 GCA_964605265.1 uncultured Prosthecobacter sp. | reverse complement strand
GTCATGAGTCCCATCGGCGGCCAGGGCATGAACACCGGCTGGGCGGACGCGGAATTCCTCGCCGACGCGCTTGCCGCCATCGAGCGCGGCGGCCACGCGCCAGCGCCCCTGCTGGCCGCCTACGAGCGCTGCCGTCAACGCGCGGCGCGCGCGGCCACCCGCCGGGCGGCCACCGGCATGTGGCTCGGCACGCTCACCGGGGCGAATGCCTCACGGTGGCGCGACGCAGTGTTGCGGCTCGTGCTCAACCAGCCTATCCTGGCACACTGGCTGGCGCGACGCTTCGCCATGCTCACCATCCCCTGCGGCAGTGTCCGCCGCCTGCCTGCGCGCCTGCGCGCCCGGCTCAGCCCATGAACACCTCCCCGCCTGGTTTCGAGACGCGTCGCGTCGAACCCGAACTGCTCGAAACCTATCCCGCCGACCATCCGGCCGCGGTGCGCGGTCGCGCCGACCTGCGCTTGATCAACGCCATCATGGGCAACCATCGCTGGATGGTCCGCAGGCTGCGCCGCCTCTGCCAACCCGGCTGGCGCGTCACCGAAATCGGGGCCGGCGACGGCGCTCTCTCGCTGCTCCTGGCACGCCGCGGTGTCTGCGCTCCCGGGGATCTGCATGGGTTCGATCTCGCGCCACGTCCGTCCACCTGGCCGGCAGCCGCGCAGTGGACCCAGGGCGACCTGCTCCACGTGCCGCTGCCTGACAGCGAGGTGTGGGTCGCCAATCTCTTTCTGCATCATCTGCAGGACGACGCCCTGCGCGAACTCGGCGCGCGTCTGCCCGCCTCGGCGCGCGTGCTGATTGCGGTCGAACCCGCCCGCCGGCGCCTGCACACCTGCAGCGGTGGCCTGCTCTGCCGGGTGGCGCGACTGCACCCCATCACCCGCCACGACCTGCGGGTGAGCGTGCATGCCGGCTTCCGCACCGGCGAACTGCCGGAGCGGCTCGGCCTTGGCGCGGACTGGCACATCCTGCATGATGGCGAGTCCTGGCTGGGCGGCTGTCGTCTGCTCGCCGTGCGCGCGGGCTGAGGTGGCTCAGCGCCGGCGGCGCATCAGCAGCGCCGTCAGGCCCAGCACCAGCAGCAACGCGCGCCCGGGCTCCGGCACCACCGCCACCACCAGGATGCCGTGGCTCGCAAACAGCCCCGTGT
>CAZSBO010000182.1:0-7289 GCA_964605265.1 uncultured Prosthecobacter sp. | reverse complement strand
CCCGCGCAGCCGCCGCGAGATCATGGAGGACCCGCGCTACTACGAACTGCGCGAACGCCTGATCACCTTCCTCAACGATCGCTCGCACATCCGCCCGAGCCGCGAGCCGGGCTTCCAGCCCTCGCCCGACATGGCCGCCGAAATGGCCCTGCACGCCCCCCTTCCCTCAGCCGCCGCTTAGCCAGAAACCCACACACCCACACCCCATGAAACGGCTCCCCCTCCTCCTGCTGGCCTCGGCATCCCTTGCCCTCGCCGGACCTCCCGCCGCCCCTGCGCCGGCTCCCCAATCCGCCCCCGCCGGCGGTTACGCCCCCATCACCTTCCTCGACGGCCGACTGACACTCGACCTCCAGGAAAAAATGCGCTTCGAGGCGCGCGAAAACAACTTCGACTTCAACAGCGCCGTCAACGGGCCGCAGGACGCCTCCTGGCTGCTCCAGCGCTTCCGACTCGGTCTCGGCTACTCCTTCACCCCCTGGCTCAAGCTCTACGTCCAGGGCCAGGATGTGCGCGAGATCGGCGGCAGCCGGCCCAATGAAATCGGCGTGTTCGGCGCCGAGGGCGACGACGTCTTCGATGTGCTCAAGGCCTACGCGCAGATCGGCGATGCCAAAAAGGGCGCCAGCGCCACCATCGGCCGCCAGTTCCTCAGCTATGGCGACCAGCGCCTGGTCGGTCCGCTCGAGTGGCTGAACACCGCGCGCACCTTTGACGCCCTCAAGCTGCGCTGGGTCGATGACACCTGGGCCTTTGACCTGTTCACCTCCAGTCCGGTGACCTTCAAGGATCACGAGTGGAACAAGTCGCAGATCTTCGATGCCCAGTCGCCGGATGACAGCGTCTTCAGTGGCGCCTACCTCGCCACCCAGTGGCTGCCGTTCAACACGACCACCGACTTCTACCTCTTCCACAAGCAGGATAACGGCAACGGCGCCTTCGGCCCGCGCCTCGGTGACACCAGCTTCCTCACTCTTGGCACGCTCTGGAAGGGCGACCCGAAAAAGCTCGGCGGCTGGGATTACGAAACCGAGATGGCCTTCCAGAAGGGCGACGTCAACGGTCGCACCCTGACCGCCTTCGCCGGTCACTGGGGTGTCGGTTACAACTGGCTGAAGCACCCGTGGAAACCCCGCCTTGGCCTGCAATACAACTGGAGTCCGGGCGATTCCGATCCCGCTGACGGCGACCTCGGCACCTTCCAGAACCTGTATCCGACGAACCACCTGTTCTACGGCTTCATGGACACCACGGGTTGGATCAACCTGCACAATCCGCAGCTCAACTTCAGCGTCATGCCGACAGCCAAGCTCAAGCTGATGGTCGATTACCACCTCTACTGGAACGACAGCAACGACGACGCCTGGCGCCGCGTCAACGGCGTCACCACCGTGCGACCGGTCAATGCCGCGGCCCGCGACGCCGGTCACTTCCGCGGCCAGGAGATCGACCTCACCGCCTCCTACAAGCTGAACGCCCACTTGGCGCTCATGGCCGGCTACAGCGTCTTCTTCGCCGGCAACTACCTCGCCGACACGGGTGCCTCCGACAACGCGCACTTCGGCTACCTGCAGTTGCAGATCGATTTCTAAACCGCACGCCCCATGCAGATCACGCCGCTCATTCCCGACAACGCGCCCTTCAGCGCCGAACAACGCGCCTGGCTCAACGGCTTCCTCGCCGGAGTCCTGCAGCGCGGACGGACGGACGGCGCGCCGGCGCCTGCCGAAGCGAAGACACCCCTGCTCATCGCCTTCGGCAGCCAGAGCGGCAATGCGGAAAGTTTGGCCAAGCGGCTGGCCAGGGAAGCAACGGGTCGGGGTTTCGCGGCGCGAGCCGCGGGCCTCGACTCGTTGCAACCGGCCGACCTCGTCAAGGACCGCAACGTGCTGCTCATCACCTCCACCTGGGGCGAGGGTGACATGCCCGACAATGCCAGCTCCTTCTGGGACGCCCTCAACCAGAATGGCAGCAGCCCAAAACTCGATGGCGTCCGCTACAGCGTGCTCGCCCTAGGCGACAAAAACTACGCCGACACCTTCTGCCTCGCCGGCCGCAAATTCGACGAACGCCTCGCCGAACTCGGTGCCGCCCGCGTGGTGGATCGCGTGGACTGCGACGTGGACTTCGAGGATCCCGCACAGCAGTGGTCCACCCAGGCGTTCGACCTGCTCGGCGCTTCACAGCCGTCGGACGGGTCCGACCTGTCTGACACGTCCGACAAAGGCTGGTCCAAAAAGAACCCCTTCCCCGCCAAACTCCTGCAAAACCAGCGCCTCAACGGCGCCGGCAGTTCCAAGGACACCCGCCATCTCGCCTTCAGCCTGGAAGGCAGCGGCCTGACCTATGAGGCCGGCGATGCCCTCGGCGTTTACGCGCAAAACTGCCCGGAGGTCGTCGACGCCGTGCTCGCCGCTCATGGCTTCGACCCCGACACCCCGGTGGGCGACACGACCCTGCGCGCCGCCCTGCTGACCCAGTACGAGATCCGCCACCTGCTCGGCAAGGCACCCGCACCGGATCTCAGCCCCGACACCTTTCTCGCCGGCCTGCGCAAGCTGCAGCCGCGCCTCTATTCCATCGCCTCAAGCCCGAAGGCGCACCCCGGCGAAGTGCATCTCTGCGTCGGTGCCGTGCGCTACGAAGCCGATGGCCTCACGCACAAGGGGGTGGCCAGCACCTTCCTCGCCGACCGCCTGAGCCTAGGCGACACCACAGGCATCTTCTTCCACACCGCCAATCACTTCCGCCTGCCCGCGGACGCTGGCAAGCCTGTCATCCTCGTCGGCCCCGGCACCGGCATCGCACCATTTCGCGCCTTCCTTGAGGAGCGCGAGGCGACCGAGGCACGCGGCAAGAACTGGCTGTTCTTTGGCGACCAGAAACGCGCGACCGACTTTCTCTACCAGGAGCAGATCATCGCCTGGGTGCAGAGCGGCCACCTCACCCGCCTCGACACCGCCTTCAGTCGCGATCAGGAGGACAAGGTCTACGTGCAAACCCGCATGCTGCAGGCCGCCGCCGAACTCTGGCAGTGGCTCGAAGAGGGTGCCCACTTCTACGTCTGTGGCGATGCCAAACGCATGGCCAAGGACGTCGACGAGGCCCTGCATCGCATCATCGAAACCCAGGGCGGCCAATCGCCCGAACAAGCCGCCGCCTACGTGGCGGAAATGAAGAAGACCCGGAGGTACGCGCGGGATGTGTATTGAAATGACCCATGCCCAGAAGCCAATGGCCAAGGATATCCCAACCGCCATGCGACAACGCAACCTTCGTCATGGGAAAACACATTCGACCTTTCAGGGGACATTCAAACAGCGGGTCGTAAACACGACAAAGCCTTCGTTTTCCGAACAGCTCTCATTTTTGCCTCCAAATGGCCGCAAAGATCAAAAGGAGTTCATTGGCTTCCTTCCACAGCTTCACCGCCGCATTTCTTCGATCAGGGCAGGCTTTCACAATCATGCGCACCCAGTGCCGGGACTCCTTCGACTCCTTTTTGCAGGTGCCAATCTTATGCATGAATTCCTTCCTCGACACCGCTTCGTCCGCTTCGCAGTCGTTGGCGCCCACGCTGGTCCCGCTGCGCACAAGCTGACTGATCAGGGGCTTCGTCACACTGTCCTCCTTCACCGAACGGCAGAACTCGATTACCCGTTCCCCGAACAACGCCGTTCGCTCCGCCAGATCAAAGGGTGGCTTGTCGCCCTCCTCACCCGCGATCTCGTCGGCTGCCTTAGCTTGCTTGGCCATTCCTTGGTCATGGGTTCCTGAACCTTGGTCATTTTATGAAAACGCTCTCAGCACCACAACTCTCAAATGCGGATACGGGTGATTTCTCCCCCGAGCAACAGCGCTACCTCGAGGGTTTCTTCGCCGGCATCGCTGCGGGTGGTGTCAGCTTTGGCGACCTCGCACCAACACCCGCCGTCCCCGCAGGACCGTCGCTCGACGACCTGACCAAGGAGGAACGGATCAAGCGTGAGCTGCACCCCTTTGACGCGATCGAAAACCTCGTCATGGACGCGCGCTGGAACGCCAAGCCGGAACCCGAGAATGCCTTCCGCTACAAGTGGAACGGCCTGTTCTGGCTCAACCCGGTCAAGGACGGTTACATGTGCCGGCTGCGCATCCCCGGCGGCGTGGTGAAGAGCCACCAACTGCGCGAACTGGCGGCGATCTCGCGCGAGCTGACCACCGGCTACATCCAGATCACCACGCGCAACAACTTCCAGATCCGGCTCATCGAACCGAAGGACTGCCCTGAAGTGCTGCGCCGCATCCAGGGCTGCGGTTTGCATTCGAAGGGCGCGGGCGCCGACAACATCCGCAACATCACGATGAATCCCTGCGCCGGTCTCGACCCGCACGAACTCATCGATGTCCGCCCGCTGGTCAACGAACTCGCCACCCTCATCATCGCCTCCAAGGAGTTCTACGACCTGCCGCGCAAGTTCAACATCGCCTACGACGGCGGCGGCCTGGTCTCCTCGGTCGAGGACACCAATGACATTGGCGCCAGCGCCGTCCGCATCACCGACAACGCGCAGGGCCTCGAACCGGGCGTCTGGTTCCGCATCGCCCTCGGCGGTGTCACCGGCCACCAAACCTTCGCCAGCGACTGGGGTGTCATCGTCAAGCCGGAGCAACTCAACGACGTCATGCTCGCGCTGCTGCGCGTCTTCATCCAGTTTGGCGACCGCACCAACCGCAAGAAGGCGCGCTTCAAGTATGTCGTCGAAAACCTCGGCCTCGATGGCGTGCTCACCGAGGTGGAAAAGCGACTGCCCTTCCCACTCACGCGGCTCGCCGCCGATGCACCGCTGCAGGCCGCCCGCGAGTTTTCCCAGCAGGGCCATTCCCACGTCGGCATCCACCCCCAGAAGCAGGACGACCTCGTCTATGTCGGCGCCAGCGTGCCAGTCGGTCAGCTCACCTCCCGCCAGCTCGAACGCGTGGCCGATCTTGCCGACAGCCATGGCTCGGGCGAGATCCGCCTCACCGTCTGGCAGAATTTGATCATTCCCAATGTCCGTTCCGCCTACGCGGCGACGGTGGCGAAGTCGCTGAAAAAACTCGGCCTGCCCTGCGAGGCCTCGCCCCTGCGCAACGGCTTCGTCGCCTGCACCGGCAGCCGCTACTGCAAGTTCGCCGCCACCGACACCAAGGGCCACGCGCTGGCGATGATGGAGTATCTCGACAAGCGGGTGCCGCTCGACCAACCGGTCAACGTTCACTTCACCGGCTGTCCGCACTCCTGCGCCCAGCACTTCATGGGCGACATCGGCCTGCTCGGCACCAAGGTGAAATCGGAGAGTGGCGAAGGCTACCACATCACCGTTGGTGGCGGCTTCGGCGAGAACCGCAAGATCGGCCGCCAGATCTTCAGCGGGGTGCCCTTCGAGGCGCTGGGATCCACGCTCGAAGGCATGCTCAAGGCCTACCTGGCGCAGCGCCTCAACAGCGAATCCTTCCACGCCTTCTGCAACCGCCACAGCGTCGGCCAACTGCAGGAACTGTTCAGCGCCGCCTGAAACCCCGCCATGGTGCCGCCCGCCAGCCTCACGGAAACCGCCCCGCCCCTCGCCGGCCGGGTCTGGCCTCCGGCTTGCGAAACGCAACCGCCAAGCCTCCGCAGCCCGCTCACCCAGGAAGCCCTGCTCGAGCAACTGCTGCACGAGCAGCAGACGCTGCAGACACCGGTCGCCCTGTTTGCCAAGGCCCATGAGTCGCGCAGCGTGCGCGAGCGTTTCGCGCACCTGATCCCGCTCTCCAAACCCGAACCCGGCACGCAGTACGCCTTCGAGGTCAACCTCGACGCCTGCACCGGCTGCAAGGCCTGCGTGGCGGCCTGCCACTCGCTCAACGGCCTGGATGAGGACGAGGCCTGGCGCGACACCGGCCTGCTGCTCGGCACCCGCCGCCAGCCCTACCTGCAAACCGTCACCAGCGCCTGCCATCACTGCGTCGATCCGGCCTGCGCGGAAGGCTGTCCGGTACTCGCCTACGACAAGGATCCGGTCACCGGCATCGTGCGCCATCTCGACGACCAGTGCATCGGCTGTTCCTACTGCATCCTGAAATGCCCGTACGACGTGCCCAAGTTCAACCTGCGGCGCGGCATCGTCCGCAAGTGCGACATGTGCCAGGGTCGCCTGGCCGAGGGCGAGGCGCCCGCCTGCGTGCAGGCCTGCCCGAATGAGGCCATCAAAATCCGCCTCGTGAAAACCGAAGCCGTGCCAAGGAGCGGCAGCCTGTTGCCCGGCGTACACGATTCCGCCTACACTCGTCCCACCACGACTTACATCGCGACTCAACCTGTCCCAGAAGCCGCCCTGTCTGCCGATGCCGGCCGGCTGGATCTTGATCCTGGTCATCCTCCGCTCGCCTGGATGCTGGTGCTCACCCAAATGAGCGCCGGCGGCCTGCTCGGCGCCGCGCTGGCACCGCTGCCCATGCCGACCGCTGCCCTCACGGCCGCCCTCGCCCTCGGCTTCGGCCTGCTGGGCATCGCCCTCAGCGTGCTCCACCTCGGCCAACCGCTGAAGGCCTGGCGCGCCTTCCTCGGCTGGCGCACATCCTGGCTGTCGCGCGAGATCCTCGCCTTCGGCGCCCTGCCGGCCGGCGGCACAGCCATGGCCGCCGCCTGGTGGCTCGACCTCACCACCGGCTTCGACCTGGCCCTCAGCGCCACCGCCGCCGCGGCCCTCATCGCCGTCGCCTGCTCGGTCATGGTCTATGTCGACACCCGCCGACCCTTCTGGTCGCTCGCCCAGACCAGCGGCAAATTCTTCGGCACCACCGCCCTGCTCGGCGCCAGCCTGTGCGCCGTTGTCTGGAGCTGGCACCACCTGCCCCTGGCAACGCCAGCCCTGGTTTTAACCGTGGCCCTGCGTTGGACGCTGTCGCTCTGGGAACTGTCGCGCCACCGGCGTGCGCTGACCGATGAAACCCACCTCTGGCACCGCTCCGCGCGCCTCCTGCAATCCCGGCTCGCCGTGCATGTCGAGCTGCGCGGCTGGCTGCTGATTCTCACCGGCCTGGTCCTGCCCACCCTCATCGCCGCCGGCGCCGCCTCGCCCTGGCTGCCCACCCTCTCACTCCTGCTCACCTGCACCAGCCAACTGCTCGAACGCCACCACTTCTTCACCACCGCCTCCGGCTCCAAAATGCCCGGCCACTGATCGAGCTCAAAGCTTGGAGCCTAGAGCGAAGAGCAACCCACTCCCCACTCCCCACTCCCCACTCCCCACTCCCCACTCCCCACGCCCCCCACCCCACACCCC
>CAZSBO010000181.1:0-7347 GCA_964605265.1 uncultured Prosthecobacter sp. | reverse complement strand
GCCTCGCACTCGCCGCCGTTGCGCATGGCTTCGATCGAGCAGGCCAGCTTTTCCTCGGCGCTGAACTCGCGCTTGGCGCCGACGGTCTGGTTGATGACGGAGCTGCGGATTTCCTTCTGGAACTCGGCGGTGCTCTTCTCGATGTTCGAGGCACTGCGGGTGCGCAGGTAGTAGGTGGTCTTGAGACCCTTTTTCCAGGCACCGCGGTACATGTGGCTGAGGATGCTCATCTCGGTGCCGCCGAAGAAGAGGTTGACGCTCTGCGACTGGTCGATCCACTTCTGCCGGCGCGCGGCGGCGTCGACCAGCCAGGACCAGTCGATGCTGAAGGCGGTGGCGTAGCGGCGCTTGAGGTCGACCGGGATCTCCTCGATGCCCTCGATCTCGCCGTCCATGTACTTGAGCTTGTTCTGGATGTCGGCGGTCCACAGGCCGCGCTTCTTGAGGTCGCGGATGAGATAGGGGTTGAGCAGCATGAAGTCGCCGGAGAGGTTGGCCTTCACCAGCATGTTGCTGAGCAGGGGCTCGATGCAGGGGCTGGAGCCCATGATGTTGGAGATGGTGGCCGTCGGGGCGATGGCGAGCACGTTGCTGTTGCGCATGCCGTTCTTGGTGATCTTGGCGCGCAGGCCGCTCCAGTCCATCTTGCCGCCGCGGGGGACATCGATGTCGATGCCGCGCTCCTGGGCGAGCAGGTCGAGGGTGTCCTGCGGCAGCAGGCCGCGGTCCCACTTGCTGCCCTTGTAGGTGGAGTAGGTGCCCTTCTCGGCGGCGATGTCGCTGCTGGCCTCGTAGGCGTAGTAGGCGACCGCCTCCATGAATTCGTCGTTGAATTCAACGGCCTCCTTGGAGGCGAAGGGGATGCCCTTGCGGTAGAGGGCGTACTGCAGGCCCATGACGCCGAGACCGATGGGGCGGTGGCGGATGTTCGAGGTGCGGGCGGCCTCGGTGGGGTAGAAGTTGATGTCGATGACGTTGTCGAGCATGCGCACGGCGGTGCGGATGGTCTCGCGCAGCTTGGCGTGGTCGATGTTGCCGGCGTCGTCGAGGTGGTTGTCGATCAGCACCGAGCCGAGGTTGCAGACGGCGGTCTCCTCGGCCGAGGTGTTGAGGGTGATCTCGGTGCAGAGGTTGGAGCTGTGGATGACGCCGGTGTGATCCTGCGGGCTGCGGACGTTGCAGGGATCCTTGAAGGTCATCCAGGGGTGACCGGTCTCAAAGATGGACTTGAGCATCTTTTTCCACAGGTCGAGCGCCTCGACCTCGCGACCGAAGATCTTGCCCTCGCGGGCGAGGGCCTCGTACTGCTCATAGCGCTTCTCAAAGGCGGAACCGTACAGCTCATGCAGGTCGGGCACCTCGTTGGCGCGGAACAAGGTCCACTTGCCGCGCGCCTCCATGCGCTTCATGAACAGGTCGGGGATCCAGTTGGCGGTGTTGAGGTCGTGCGTGCGGCGGCGTTCGTCGCCGGTGTTGACGCGCAGCTGCAGGAAGTCCTCGATGTCGTTGTGCCAGACTTCCAGGTAGGCGCAGCCGGAGCCGCGGCGCTTGCCGCCCTGGTTGACGGCGATGAGCTGGTCGTTGTGCAGCTTGAGGAAGGGAATGACGCCTTGGGACTCACCATTGGTGCCCTTGATGTAGCCGCCGGTGCCGCGGACGCTGGTCCAGGAGCCGCCGAGGCCGCCGGCCCACTTGGAAAGGAAGGCGTTTTCGGCGATGCCGCGCAGCATGATCGACTCGATGCTGTCATCGACCTTGTACAGGTAGCAGGAGGAGAGCTGGGAGTGCAGGGTGCCGCTGTTGAACAGGGTCGGCGTGCTCGAGCAGAAGCGGCGGCCCTTGTACAGGCGGTAGAGGGCGATGATTTTCTCCTCGGGCTCCTGTTCCTGGACGCAGAGGCCCATGGCAACGCGCAGCCAGAAGAGCTGGGGTGCCTCCAGGCGCTTGTTCGGCTTCACCTTCTTGTCGACGATGAGGTAGCGGTCGTAGAGGGTCTGGACGCCGAGGAAGTCGAAGTCCATGTCGGCGGCCGGGTCGAGGGCGTCGGCGAGCTTGTCGAGGTCGAACTCGAGCAGGCGCGGGCTGATGCGCTCGATCTCGACGCCGCGGGCGAGGTTGCGGCGGAAGGCGCGGCGGTGGAACTCCTTGAGCTGATCGATGCCGTCGCGGACGATGTCCCAGCCGAGCACCTCCTCATAGATGTAGCTGAGCAGGACGCGGGCGGCGAACTTGGCGAAGTCCGCGTCCTTCTGCATGAGGGTCTTGGCGTTGAGGATGACCGTCTGCTTGAGGTGGTCGAGCGTGATGTCGGAGTTGAGCGAGCGGCGCAGCTCCATCTCGATCTCGGCGCGGGTGAGGCAGAGGTCGAGGCCAAGCATGGCGAAGTCGATGCGGCGCTTGAGGTCCTGGCCGTCCCAGAGGAAGGAACCGCCGTCGGCGGTCTTGACGACGATGAGGGCCTGCTGCTGCTCGCTGTCGGCCTCATTGATGGCGGCGGCTTCGGCCTCCTCGTTTTCGCGCATCTTGCTGCGCAGGGCGCGGTACTGGATGTAGGCGCGGGCGACCTTGAAGAAGCCCTGCTTCATGAGCTCCTCCTCGACGAGGTTCTGCACGTCCTCGATGTGCATGAACTGCTTGTTCTCCTCGGCAACGGCGCGGCTGACGGTCTCGGCGACGCCGACGGCGGGGGAGGAATCCAGTTCCAGGGAGAGGAAGGCCTTGCGGACGGCGATCTCGATCTTGTTGTGGTTCCAGGGCACGAGCTGGCCGCTGCGACGAATGACTTTGGTGTTCACGATGAGGGGCTGCGGCAGGGTGTTGTCGGCCAGGCTGTCGTACTCGGCGCGCTTGCGGCGTTCGGCGAGGCTGCGGGCGACGTCGTGGGCGTTGTGGCGGACGAGGGCGCGCTCGATGCAGTGGTAAACGTCCTTGGCGCTGAGAGCCCCCTCACCGGCGAGCTGGGCGCCGCGCTGGTGGATCTCGTCGGTGACGGCGCGGGCGATGGTCTGGACGAGCTGGCGGTTCTGGTCGCTGTAGATGTCCTTGTCCTTCTGGCGGGCCAGCAGCAGGTCGGTGAGGGCACCGCCGATGGTGTCGGCGATCTCACCCATGTCGAAGTCGCGTTCGGCGCCGCCGACCTTGACCTTGAGGGTGGCGGGGGCGCTGTCGGCGAAGCCGGCGGCGAGGGCGCTCCATTCAAACTGGGGCTTCTGGTTTTTCGGCGTGTGGGCGACGCGCTTGAGTTCCTTGTCTTCGTCGAGCAGGTTCTGAATCATGGCGGGAGCGGGAGGAGGGGTGGAGATGCGGAGGCGGGGAGAGGGAGCGGGGCGGCACCGGTGCGAACCGGCCCGGCCCCCACTCCCGGGAGAATCAGAATTCGTCGTCGGAACCAACCTGGAGGGCGGAGGCCTTTTGGTAGTCGGTCACCTTGCCCTCGAAAAAGTTCTGTTCCTTGCGCACGTCCATCATTTCGGCCAGCCAGGGCAGCGGGTTCTGGACGCCCGGATTGAGGGCCGGCAGGCCGCAGTCGGCCAAGCGGCGGTCGGCGATGTACTCGATGTAGCGCTCAAACTCATCGGCGCTCAGGCCGACGGCGTTGACCGGCAGGCAGTCGCGGATGAACTCCTTCTCCAGGGTGATGGCCTCGCGCATGGTGTTGACCAGGTCCTCGCGGAATTCGGCGGTCCACAGGTCGGGGTTTTCCTCGACCAGATCCATGAACAGGTTGCGGAACACCTGGATGTGATTCGACTCGTCGCGCAGGGTGTAGCGGAACATCTGGCCGATGCCGGGGAACTTGTTCTGGCGGTACAGGCTGAGGATCATGCCGAACAGGCCATAGAACTGGGTGCCCTCCATGCACTGGCCAAAAACGAAGATGTTCTTGGCGAGCAACTGCTTGTTGGCGACGGTGGTCAGGTCGAGGTCGCGGCGCAGGTTGTTCGAGTGCTTGGTGACGAACTCGTTCTTCTTCACGATCGTCGGGATCTGCTCAAACATCGCCTCGCACTCATGCGGGTTGATGCCCAGGCTGGAAATCATGTACAGCAGGGAGTCGGCGTGAATGTTCTCCTCGTGGGCGTGGCGGCCGAGCACGAGCTTCAGCTCGGGGGCGGTGACCAGCTCGCGGACGACGTGCTGGATGTTGTCGCCGACAATGCCCTCGGCGGCCGAGAAATAGCCGATGCCCATCATGATGATCCAGCGCTCGTTCTGCGAAATCTCGCTGGAGCGCCACTGCTCGACGTCCTTCTGCATCTGGATGTCTTCCGGCTCCCAGTGGTTCGCCTTCATGACCCGGTACAGATCGTAGGCCCACTGGTACTTCAGCGGCAGCAGGTTGAAGGTCATCGACTGGCGGCCGTTGATCACCTTTTTGGCGGCGAAAGCGGCTTCGGCCTTGTCCTGGTCGAGAGGGAACTGACGGTTGCCGATTTTGTAGACTTTTTCCATGATGCGAGGGGTGTTGAGCGGGGTAAAAACAGGGTTGAAGTGGCGAAATCGTTGAAACCGAGCCTTTGGCGAACATCCACCAGATGTTGCGCGGGCCGGGGTGGATAATGCACAACATCTTGTGTCCGGCCAAGATAAAAATCCGTCGGCGACCCGCCGATTCGTGTTGCACAGCACAGCGCCAAGTGTTCCACGCTGTTTCTATTTTTTGCGCGTCAAAAAACCTCGCAAAATTGAGAAGGTGGGCCGAAATTTCGGGTCTTCTTGACCTTCAAGCAATTGTGAATAACTCCGGGCTGCCGGCCCGCTGTCGGGGTCGGTCTGGAGCGCCTGGCCGACGCGAAAAAAGCGCCGAAATTCACCGAAAATCCTCGTCCCGACCGCCACCGCGGGTGGCGGGGGCGGGGTGGGCGGGGCTCAGTCGAGCAGTTCTTCCTTCGGTTCCGGCAGCCAGAACGACAGCACCAGGCCGAGGAAATAGACGCTGAAACCGACGGCGGCGGCCGTGTAGGCGAGCTTGGCCGGGGCATCGGCGGGATTGGCCGTGGCGGCGAGGGTGGTGGTCAGCCAGGCGAAGGAGGTGCCGATGAGGCGGCCGCCGATGTTGGCGGCGAAGCTTTCGCCGGTGCCGCGCAGGTGCATCGGGTAGACGCGGGGCAGGTAATTGCCCCAGAAGCTGAACTGGCCGACGGTGAGCAGGCCGGCGAAGAAGATGCCGATCTGCAGCGGGACGAGGCCGGTGACGGCGGCCCAGGCGAAGACGATCGGCATGACCGCGAGGCCGGGCACCAGGAAGACGCGGATGAGCTTGCGTCGGCTGAGGATGACGACGGTCAGGGCGGCGAGGGCGAAGCGGCCGACCAAACCGCCGACTTCCTGGACCTTGGTGACGTTGGCGGCGATGGCCTGTTCGGTGCGTTTGGCGGCGCCGATGGCGGCCTTTTTCACCACCTCCTCGGGTTTGCCGGCGTTGGCCTGGACGGCTTCCTCGGAGGCGGCCTTGGCGGCGGCCTTCACCTCGGCCAGGCCGGGCACGATGCGCGGGATGTGCTGGATGGCGCCAAAGGCGGCGCCGTAGGCGAGGGCGAACATGCCGGTGGTGACCAGGGTGGCGCGGCGCAGTTCCGGGGTGAAGAGCTCGCCGAGGCTCGGGCGCTTGAGGGTGCCGGCGGCCTTTTTGCTGGCCCAGGCCGGGGATTCCGGCAGGAAGGGACGGATGATGATGAGCGGGATGGCCGGGATGAGGCCGGACATCAGGGTGTAGCGCCAGGCGGCGTGCTCCTCGGTGACAATGCCGCCACCCATCGAGGTGAGCCAGTCGGGGAAGTGGATGGCCGGGAAACTGGCCGAGTACTTGATGCACAGGCCGTTGGCGACGGCGACCAGCAGGCCACCGATGGAGGAGAAGGCCTGGGTGTAGCCGAGCACCTTCTCGCGCTGGTGGGGGTCCGGGAAGAGTTCGGCCAGCCAGGCGACGGCGGCGACGAATTCGACGCAGACGCCGATGAAGACGAGGCAGCGGAAGAAGAGCAGCATTTCCACCGAGGTCGAGTAACCGGCGGCAAAGGCGGAGAAGGCGTAGATGAGGATGCTCCAGGTCAGCACGCGGCGGCGGCCGAGGCGGTCGGTCAGGTAACCGCCGAGCAGGCCGAACAGGCCGCCGGCGATGGCCGGGATGTAGAAGAGTTTGCCGACCCAGCTGTTGAACTCCGGCGTGCCCGGCGCCGCACCGACCAGCTCCTGCAGGGCCGGACCGACGATGAGCGGCAGCATGAGCAGCTCATAGATGTCGAAGGCGAAACCGATCGAGGCGATGAAGCAGATCAGCCACTGGGTGCGGGTGAGTTTGGGAGCGGAGGACATGGGCGGATGCTGTCAGGAGTTGAAGGGCAAGTCAACGCGCGCTTGGAGCGGATTCCATCAGCGGGAGGCACAAAGACCCGGGGTCTCGAAAAAGCATTGTCAGCCATCCGGGCAGATGGGATGCTCAGCGCTGCATGCTTCCCGGCGAAATCACCAACGCGCTGGCCCTCGTGAATCAGGAGGCGGACTTGACCGCGAGGTCGCTTCTGCTTGCCGGGTTGATTTCAGAACTGTTCCGCGAGCGCGGTTTTGAGCCGGTAGTGGTCGGCGGCTCAGCCATTGAGTTCTACACGGACGGCGCCTACATGTCAGGTGACACTGACATCTGCTGGGCCGGCTGGCCCGTGCCAACACTGGATCAGCAGGCGGAAATCATGCATCAAATTCCCGGCATTCAACACCCGGGCGGCGGCAGAGCTGGCGAATCGGTGACCTGTGGGTGGATTTGCTGGGAGAACTCGACTTCCTGGCGGAAGCGGGTCTGGTCAAAGTCTCTGCCTCGACGGGTGACGTCGTCTTGATCCCCATGGAAGACGTTCTGGTGGGGCGTGTCTACGCGGCGCGCAAATGGCTGGGCTATCAAGAGGAGGAAGATGCCTGCGCCAAAAAGCTCATGGCCACAGCCTTGTCGGGAAACGGCATCACCGCCTTTGACTGGGGTGAAGCGCGAAAAATCGCTGCTTCACCGAAATACGACTGTCTGGCCGAATTTGAAGCCTTGCGTGCCGAGGTTGAACGCCAGTTGGCAACTCGCCCAAATGACCCCATATTGCCCTCATGAATCGTTGCAGGCTGAACATTCTTCCTGAGCGCTGCGTCAGTTGGGAAGCCTGGCAAGCGGGCCGGGCCACAAGGCGGCGGGCGGGCAATCTTGTGGCTGCAGAGGTGATCCGCCGAAAAAGCAGCGAAGGCGATGCCTACCTGCGCGAAACCTACGGGGGCGATCGCGGACCGCCCTTCAACAAACCCTTTGATTCACCCGCCCCCGAGAAAGCCTGATCCGGGGCTGGCGGGCCGGGCGGTTTCCGGCAT
>CAZSBO010000180.1:0-7356 GCA_964605265.1 uncultured Prosthecobacter sp. | reverse complement strand
GGGGTGTGGCTGAGCCGGGACCCGGCGGGCTTTGTGGATGGCCCGAACCTGTATGCGTATGTGAAGCAGAACCCGTGGACGAGCTTCGATCCCGAGGGTCTTTACCAGCAGATGCCAGCGGCACTGCTTCATACCAACGGCATTAACACCACGAGCCACGCATACCAGCAGGGTTTCCAGCAGGGGGCAACGCAGGGTGCCAAGATCGGTTTTGTGATCGGCGTGGGTGTTGGTGTGACCGTTGCGTCAGGAGGCTTAGCGACTGCTGCGTCTGCAACTGTGTTTGGATCAGGAACGTTAGCAACGAGCTATTCCGCTGCCGCTCTTAGCGGTGCAGCCGGAAGCATTGCCGCAAACTCAACGGGCAATGTTATTGAGGGCAGACCTGCGGGAGAAGGCATAGTCAGAGCAGGAACAACAGGCGCTCTTTTTAGTGCCGCTGGGCAAGTTATGGGCAACACCGCTTTAGCCTTCAAACAAGGTATGGCGGAGGCAAACGGCTTAGCTGCTTCTGCAAAAGCCACTGCCAGCACGGCCAATGCTATGGCACAGGCAAACAAAGCGCGAGGAGGAGCCGCAGGCGGGTTAGTCAGTGGCGACGAAGCTGCCGCAGGGTTGAGCTACAAGGCGGCAGGGGGAGTCACTCCAGTGCTCAATCCGCGAGTTCAAGCAGCAATGGACTCAACTCCAAACGGTATGCGTTCTCCGTTCCATGGTGGATGCGCCGAGCCTCAAATGGCTTCCAATTTGCTCAATGCGGGAGGAAGCACAGAGGGGGCGGTCAGCTATGTGGGGGCGGTAAGAGCATCCGGAAACCCCACGAATGGTCGTCCGATGGCACCCTGCTCTAGCTGCAATGAGATGAACGGAAAACTAGGAATCATCGACATGAACGCCACTCATGCGTCCTCTGGAAGTGGTCAGGCTGGAGGTGCTGCCGGTGCAGCGGCTACTACGGCAGAACGCGAGAGGAGGGGGAATTAGCGATGACCTCAGAGCAAAACCGACCTCGGCGAAACTTGGGCCTAGCGCTGAAGTGGATACTGTGGCGCTCCGGCTGGAGGGCCGAAAATAGGCAGCCTGTTCCTTGGAAGGAACTTCCCGATTATAGCGGCTACCCAGTCGTTCGAAGTATTGTCGAAGACTTTTTCGACCTGAAGATCAGTGGAAATGGGATGCTTCGTGGCGGCGGTTGCTGTGATGTGAACATTGACCCCCGTCTTGTTGCCGACATTGGATCAGAGCTGCTTAGATTAGATGGCCTCAATGGTAATAAACTTTTCCCAATCGGTGAAACTCATCAAGGCAGGGGTGTGCTCCTGGTTGATGCGAGCGGTGCTCTTTACTGGTGGGGGGAATCAAATAAGCTGCTACCTCTCGGGATGAGCTTTGAAAAAGGCTTGAAGCGGCTTCTTGTGGCACCACTTCATCACAAATGATGCAACCAACGGCCACACGAGGCATGTCTCGTTTGGAAAATCACAGCCGCCCAAGCCTCCTGCGTCGGGCTGCGCAGCTCGATACTCCGCGGTCCACAACGATGGCGAATGTTTTCCCTACCCTCCGAACGCTCCAATGCACTGGCCACCCACATCCAACAATCGTCCCCGTCAACCTCGGAGGGTGCGAGCCTCCTGCGAGTCACCGCCACGGGAAGCGGTGATCCCATGGAATTCGCGCAAGCCGGGAAATGGGGTCGGTGTGCAACTGCCTGACAAAACACACGCTGGCCCGCTGCGGGATCACCCTGACGCCTCCTCGCCTGAATCAGATCCGTTCTTGCCTCGTGTTCTGGAATCCGTGGGGTTCGGTGTTCCGCGCCGGCGTGGCAGACCCCAGGCCTGCGCGCTGAAGCGCAGGAGTACGTTGGCTGAGGCGTGTGCCTGCGACTGCGGCCTTGGCCGAGTCTCATGCCTGTCAGGTCTTCAGTGCGGCATGCCGCGGAGCGGAGTCCCCCCCCCTCTGGCTCCAAGCCCTTGGCTCCCAGCTCCATGCCCAGCGCCCGGCAACTTTCCGGCAGGTGCGGCCTTGAGCGGTGGCCGGGGCTCGCCATAGAAGGGGTTCCAACCTTTCCTTTCCCATGCGACTTCAAGACCAGGTCATCCTCATCACCGGCAGCACCACAGGCATCGGCGAGCACATGGCGCGTCGCTTCATCCGGGAGGGCGCGCGCGTCATCCTGCACGGCCGGGATGCCGTCCGCGGCGAGGCGCTGCGCCAGGAACTCGGCGCCGACAAGGCGGCGTTCTGCCAGGGCAGCCTCGAAGACGCCGCCTACCCCGAAAAGCTCGCGGTCGACGCCGTCGCGGCCTTTGGCCGGGTCGATGCGCTGGTGAACAACGCCGCGCTCACGATCCGCGGCCGGATCGACACCACCGACGCGGCCTTCTTCGATCGCATGATGGCGGTGAACGCCCGCGCGCCGATGCTGCTCATTCGCGCGCTGCTGCCGGAGCTGAAAAAAAACACCGGGGTCGTGCTCAACATCGGCTCGGTGCTCGCCCACTGCGGCCAGGCGAACATGCTCGCCTACTCGATGTCGAAGGGCGCGCTCATGACGATGACGCGCAACCTGGCCGATTCGCTTGGCACGGACCGCGTGCGCGTCAACCAGCTCAACGTCGGCTGGACGCTCTCTGACAACGAGTACCAGGTCAAACTCGGCGACGGCCTCGGCGAAGGCTGGCCGGAGCGCCTGCCGGCCTCGGTCGTGCCGATGGGCCGCCTGCTGATGCCCGAGGACATCGCCGCCGCGGCCGTGTACTGGGTGGGCCGCGAAAGCTACCCGGTCACGGGTACGGTTGCCGAGCTCGAGCAGTACCCGATCATTGGTCGCTATGCGAACGCCGAAGGCGACCAGAAGAAGGGCCAATGGCCAATGACGAATGACGAATGACGAATGACGAATGACGAATGACGAATGACGAATGACGAACTGAGAACTGAGAACTGAGAACAAGGAACCGCGAACCGCGTAACAGAAGACCATGAAATTGATCCGCTTTGGCAACCCTGGAGAAGAAAAACCCGGCCTGCAGCTCGACGACGGCCGTCGCATCGACGCGAGCGCCTTTGGCAGCGACTACGATGAAGCGTTCTTTGGCGGCGACGGCCTGCAGCGCCTGGCCGACTGGGCCAAGGCGAACGCCGCCTCGGCGCCGACGGTGGATGCCAGCGTGCGCCTCGGGCCCTGCGTGGCGCGTCCGAGCAAGATCATCTGCATCGGCCTGAACTACGTCGATCACGCCAAGGAGAGCGGCATGCCGATTCCGGCGGAACCGATCGTGTTCTTCAAGGCCACCTCGGCGCTCTGCGGTCCGAACGATCCCGTGGTCATCCCGAAGAACTCGAAGAAGACCGACTGGGAGGTCGAGCTGGCCTTCGTGATCGGCCAAAAGGCCAGCTACGTCAGCGAGGACGAGGCCCTGAACCATGTGGCCGGCTACTGCGTGCACAACGACTACAGCGAGCGCGAATGGCAGCTGGAGCGTGGTGGTCAGTGGGTCAAGGGCAAGAGCTGCGACACCTTTGCACCGCTCGGGCCCTTCCTGGCCACCCGCGATGAGGTTGCGGATCCGCAGAATCTGAATCTCTGGCTCAAGCTCAACGGCAAGACGATCCAGAACAGCAGCACCGCGCAGATGATCTTCGGCGTGAAGACGCTGGTGAGCTATCTGAGCCAGTTCATGAGCCTGCTGCCCGGCGACATCATCACCACCGGCACGCCTCCCGGCGTCGGCCTCGGCTTCAAGCCCGAGCCGGTCTTCATGAAACCCGGCGACGTCATCGAGCTGGGCGTCGAGGGTCTCGGCGTGCAGGGCCAGACCGCGGTGGCCTGGGGCGGGGTGGTCTGAGGCGCGCGCTGCGCGATTTCAAATCGCAGATTTCAGATTTCCAACGGGCGCTCCAGCGGCGTGCCGGTGTTGGGCCGCGTAGGTGTTCTTGACGGGCGCGTCATGGCGTGGGATTATCCCACCATGAAAGTCGCCACGATCGATGCCAAGCGGCGCATTGTCCTGCCGGGGGCCTTGCCCGGGGAGGCCTATGCCGTGGTGCGGGAAGAGGCGGGGCGCTACGAACTCACCCAGGTCATTCCGGCCCCAAGGCCGAAGCCCAGTGCCGCCAAGCTTGAGACCTTGATGAAGGCGGCGGCACTGACGCCGAAAATGCGCTGGGAGGAACTCCGGCAGCTGACCCGCGAACCGTGATTCTGCTCGATACGAATGTCTGGATCGATGCCTTTGCGCCGGGTGCGCCGCATCATGCCTGGGCGGCCGGGCTCGTCCGGCAGGGGTTGCTGGGGGAGGGGATTGCGATCAATCCGGTGATTCTCGCAGAACTCTGTGTCGGCGACTGCCATCCCGACACGGTCTGGGATCGGCTGGACCAGTTGGGGGTGACCCTGCTCGACCTGCCGGCGCGAACGAGCTGGCGTTGCGCCCAGGCCTATGCCGAATTTTTGGAAAACCGGCGCCAGCTCGATGCTCCCACGGCTCCCAAAATGCCGCTGCCGGATTTCTTCATCGGGGCCCATGCTTCGTTCCTCGACCTGCCCCTGGCCACGGCGGACGCCAAACGCTATCGGACGTACTTTCCGGAAGTCCGACTGGTGACGCCTCCGCCGTGACCTCGGATCGCGCGGGCTGCGCGATTGCAGATCGCAGATTTCAGATTTCAGATCCCGCGGCGAGCCCGTGTTGTGACCCACACGCCGACAGGGTTTGGCTCACTGGCCGAGCTGGTGGTCGGCGACCTTGAGGTCCTTGCGGTAGCCTTTGAAGCCGTAGGCGGTGGGGGTGTAACCTTCGGGCAGGGCGAGGTCGGGCTGGGCCGGGGCTTCGAGGCCGAGGCCCCAGTAGAGGGCGTTGACGACCATGCGGCGCAGGCCCTCGTTGGTGAGGTCGGTGGCGGCGCCCATGGTGGTGCAGAAGACCTTGTTCTCGGTGCCGGCGTCGTTCTTCACGACGCGCGTCCAGGCGATCGGCATCATCGGGTCATTGATGCCCTGCTCGACCTTGTCCTTGGTGGCCTTGCGGGTGGCGAGCGGTGGCGAATCGGGTGCCATGCCGGCGAGCACCTGGCCGCGCATCAGCACGGTGGCATCGGCGGGCGGGGCAGCCTCATAGACATCGGTCGTGCCGAAGACATCCTTGACCCCCTTGAGAATGGCATGGCTGGCGTTGGCGGTTTCGATGACGCCGCGGGTCGCCTCGTGCTTGTGATGGCCCCAGTGGCTGACCCAGGTCTCGCCGAGCACTTTTTTGCCCCAGCCGCCGTCCTTGTTCCAGTTCCAGGAAGCGAAGGCGCTGTCGGCCGGGATGCCGGCAAAGGCGTGGGTGCTGGTGCGCAGGGCGACGATCGGCACACCGCGCTTCACGGCGGCGTCGAACTTCGCCAGGGTGGCTTCGTCCCAGCGACGGAAGCGCAGCAGCATGACGATGGCGTCGGCGCTGTCGAGTGCCTCCGGGGTGGTCAGGCTGTCGCCCTTGTCGGGGTTGATCGTGCCGTCGGCCTCGGCCGAGAAGCAGACCGTGCACTTGAAGCCCTGGCGCTGGAGGATGCGGCCCAGGGCCGGCAGGGCTTCCTCGCTGCGGTATTCCTCGTCGCCGGCGAGCAGGACGATGTGTTTGCCGGCGCCCGGCTTGGCGTCGGCCGCGGTGGGCGGGGTGCAGGCGGCGAAGGGCAGGACGGCGAGCAGGGGGAGGAGATGGCGGCGGTTCATGGTCGTGGAGTTGTAAGGTTGGCAGACGGTGGGGAGAATGGGAAGCCTCACTTCACGCTCAGCACGCCCCACATGATGAGGGCGTGGCCGGGGAAGGTGCAGACGAACTCGTACTCACCGGGCTGGGCGGGGGCGCGCAGCTTGAGGGTTTCCTTCTGGCCGGGCTCGAGCAGCTTGGTGGCGGCGAGGATCTGCTTTTCGAAGGCGGCGGGCAGGTAGGCGCGGCCCTGCTTGTCGAGCTTGTCGGGCGTCATGGTCATGGCGGCGTTGCCGATGTCCATGTGCTTGCCGGGCGGCACGAGCACAAAGTTGTGCGGCATGACGTCGTCGTTCTCGAACACGACCTCGAAGGGTTTGCCGGCCTTGACCTCGATGCGGGTGGTGTCGAAGCGCAGCTGTTCGTGCACGGTGCGGACGATGAAGACATCGACGCTGACGCCGCGCAGGTCTTCGAGCGCCTTGGCGGCCTCGCCCTCGGGCAGCAGGGCGGCCATCTCCTTGGCG
This sequence comes from uncultured Prosthecobacter sp., assembly GCA_964605265.1. Lineage (GTDB taxonomy): Bacteria > Verrucomicrobiota > Verrucomicrobiia > Verrucomicrobiales > Verrucomicrobiaceae > Prosthecobacter. The sequence goes on along the minus strand of CAZSBO010000180.1, from coordinate 1,130 downwards.
GCGGCGATGACCTCGACGTAGTCGATTTTGGTGCGGTTGCCGGCAGGCACGGTTTTGGCGTGGGCGAGCACGGCTTCGACCACCGGCTTGGCCTGGGTCTTGTCCCAGTTCGGGCGCGGGAACTTCAGCAGGGCGCGGGCGGCGGCGCTGCGTTCCCGGCCTTCGACGAGGTGGCGTGCGGCGAGCTGGAAGTTGGTGCTGGCGTGCTCGGCACCGGTGAGCGGCAGGGCGGCGAGCGCGGCGCGGCGCGCGGCACCGGCGGTTTTGGCGTCGCCGAGCAGGGCGGTCAGGTGCGGCTGGAACTTGGCGCGCAGGGCGGCCTCGCTGGCCGGGATGAGCGGCACCGAGCCGAGCAGGGCTTCCAGCTGGCGGGGGTTGGCCTGGCTCTCGGCCCAGATCGCGTCGGGCGAGCGGGCGGCAAAGACGAGCATGGCCAGCGCGGCGCGTTGGACGACCGGGCTGCGCGACTCTTGGGCGAGCGCTTTCAATTGCAGGGCGTAGCGGGTGACGACGCCGGGGTTCTGGCCATAGACCATCTTGGCGAGTTCCTCGGCCGTGTTGCCGGCGCCCTCGCGGGCATCGACCTTCTGCAGCATGTCATGTAGGACGAGCGGAGCCTCCCTGCCGCTGAGCTTGACCAGCTCCTCGAGCGCCTTGGCGCGCACATCGGCGGCGAGGCGCGGGCGGGTGAGTTTTTCGACGAGCACCGGTTCGACGTCGGGCAGGCCCTTCAAATCGGCGTCGCTGGTCTTGGCGATGAATTCGGCCAGGGCGACCGGGTCCTTGGGCAGCACCTTGGTCTTCAGCACCGACTGCAGGCCCTTGCGGCATTCGCCGAAGACGTGGTTGATGTAGTCGTCGGCCGGGTGCTTGAGCACGTCGTAGGCGATCTCCAGCGCCTTCTCCGCATCGGCGGTCGGCTGGTAGAAGCTGAGGGCGCGCACGGCGTGCATGCGCACGCGCATGTCGGCGTCGTTGACGGCCGTTTTCAGCAGGTCGAGGGCGCCCGGCACGCGATCGCGCCAGTAGCAGAGCACGCGGGTGGCGGCGGCGCGGGCGCGCGGTTCGGGCGCGGCGAGCACCTGCTTGAGCAGATCGACATCGACGACATCGACCCACTGGTGGGTCCA
>CAZSBO010000179.1:0-7458 GCA_964605265.1 uncultured Prosthecobacter sp. | reverse complement strand
ACGGGGCAGTGATTGGCAGTCGCTCCTACGTCAACGAAGTGTTTGGAGCGCTGCGCGAGCGGTTTGGTCCCCATCGTAAGACGGGGGCGCGGGTGATGCGGGGCTTGGCGCGGGAGGAGCGACTTTATGCGCTGCGGGATTTGAGGTCAGGGGTCACCTGAGGGGGCGGTTGTGGTTGCGAGTCCCGATGGGGTCCTAGCACTGAACTGGGCTCTACTGCGTTTGTTGCGGACCCATGCCTGTCCGCGCTCTGGCAAGTGTTGCTACAGAGTCGGAGTGATCCGCGCGAGTGCCTCACTCAAACACGACGGTCTTGTTGCGGAAGACGAGCACGCGGTCGCGGACGTGCCACCAGAGGGCTTTGGCGAGCACGGTTTTTTCCAGGTCGCGACCGAGGCGGACGAGATCCTGGACGCTGTCCTCGTGGCTGACGCGCATGACATCCTGGTGGATGATCGGGCCCTGATCGAGGTCGGCGGTGACGTAGTGGCTGGTGGCGCCGATGATTTTCACGCCGCGTTCGTAGGCCTGGTGGTAGGGCTTGGCGCCGACGAAGGCGGGCAGGAAGCTGTGGTGGATGTTGAGGATCTGATTGGGGAAGGCCTCAATCATCGCCGGGCTGAGGATTTGCATGTAGCGGGCGAGCACGATGGTGTCGATGCCGGCGGCGTGCAGCAGCTCGATCTGGCGGGCTTCTTGGGCGGCTTTGGTCTCTGGGGTGACGGGCAGGTGATGGAAGGGGATGCCGAAGCGTTCGGCGGCCGGGCGCAGCAGCTCGTGGTTGGAGACAATGAGCGGAATGTCGACTGGCAGGTCGCCGGCCTCGTGGCGGGCGAGCAGGTCGTAGAGGCAGTGGCTGTCCTTGCTGACAAAGAGGGCGACCCGCTTGCGCCGGCTTGCAAAGTGGAGTTGCAGGCGCATGTCGTGACGGCGTGCCAGGGGCTGCAGGCGCGGCTCGATCTCGGCGGCTTCGAGGGTGAACTTTTCCAGGCTCCACTCCAGGCGCATGAAGAAGGCGCCTTGGTCGGGATCGATGTGCTGCTGCAGGTCGATGATGTTGCCCTGGTGGGCGAAGATGAAGCCGGTGACGTCGTGGACCAGGCCCGGTCGGTCCGGGCAGTGGATGAGCAGTGTGGCGGTGTCGGCGGGCATGGGGAAGGCAATACGGGCAAAGCGGCCGGAGAAAAGGAAAATCACCGAGTCGCCGCGCCTTTGACTTTTCTGCCGTACCCGGCCACCCTTCGCAACCGCCATGATGTCCCCTCCCGCCACTGTTCCGCCGCGCACCCTCATTGTCATGGGCGTCTGCGGCTGCGGCAAGTCGCTCATCGGCGCGCGTCTGGCGGCGGCTTTGGACGGGGTGTTTGAGGATGCCGACGACTTTCACACGGAGGCCAGCAAGGCGAAGATGCGGGCCGGTACGCCGCTGACCGATGACGACCGCTGGCCCTGGTTTGAGCGGCTGCGCGCGCGCATTGAGGCGATGCGCGACCAGACGCCGGTGTATGTGCTCGCCTGCTCGGCGCTGAAGGCGGTGTATCGAGAGCGCCTGCGTGCGGGCGATGGTCCTGACGACCTAGTTTTCCTGCATCTCAAGGGCTCGCGCGAGCTGATCTTCGGTCGCATGGCGGCGCGCCAGGGCCATTACATGCCGGTGTCGCTGCTCGACAGCCAGCTCGCCATCCTGGAAGAGACGCCGGACTTGTGGACGGTGGACATCGACCGCGAGCCGGAAGCCATCGCTACCGAGATCCTCGACCGCCTGGCGGCGCCGCGGCCATGAATGCCCCGCCTTGGCACCGCAGTCTGGCGGCCCGGCACGGTCTGGTCTTGCTGGCCTGCGTGACGGCCGGGTCTTTGTTGCTGCTCGCCTGGCTGGCCCACCAGCAGCGGGCGGAATCACGACGTGAGTTTGCGGCGCTGGCGCGGCGGCATGCCGACTTTGTGCGTCGCCTCAACCTGCCGCGAAGTCCCAAGCTCGCCACCGACCTGCGCGACCTACTGGGGCTGGAGATTCATTTTCGCGCCCGTTCAGCCGGAGTGATGAAACCCGTGCTGCCGGCGGATCTGCCGGTGCAGGCCGAGAAGCCGGTGCGGCTGGCCGGCGGTCGCGAGGCGGTGGTGCTCGGCCTGGATTCCGCCCATGACATGGTGTTCCTGCGCGATGAACCGTCGCTGACCCTGAGCCTGAGCCGGCCGGCGACGCGGCACGCGCTGTTCGCGTTCTGGGGCTTGTCGGCTGCCCTAGCCTGGCTGGGCGCGCGTCAGGTGGTGCAACCCGTTGCGGCGCTGACCCGGGTGTTGCCGGGCTTTTTCAGTCGGGAAGGGCCGTCGCCGCCGGAGGTGGCGCGAGCGGATGAGGTCGGGCAACTGGCGCGCGCGCTGACCGAGGCGCGCACGGATTTGCACGAGGAGCGGCGACGGCGAGAGCAGTCGGAGCGACTCGCCCTGCTGGGCCGGGTGGCCACCGGGTTGGCGCACGAGATCAAGAATCCTCTCGCCTCGATCCAACTGCACGCCCAGCTCGTCGATACGGCCGCATTGGATGCCGACTCGGCGCGTTCGCTCGGGCATGTGCGTGCGGAGACCGAGGTGATTGAGGGGCTGGTCAACCAGTGGCTGTTCCTGGCGCGCCCGGCGCCGCCGCAGACCGCGCCGCATGACCTGCGCGCGCTGGTGGCCGAGGCGCTCGACACCCTGGCGGCGCAGGCGGTGCATGCCGGCGTGCAACTGCGACGGCAAGATGGCCCGGCGGTGCCGGTGCGGGTCGATCGTGCCCGCCTGCGTCAGGCGTTGCGCAATGTCCTGCTCAATGCCGTCCAGGCCATGCCGGGCGGTGGCACAGTCGAGGTAGATCTTGAAATGCACGACGGACGTGCCTGCCTGACCGTGCGCGACCATGGCCCGGGTTTCAGCGTCACGGCCCTGGCTCAGGCCACAGGTCTGTTTTTTTCGGAAAAGGAGGGCGGCATGGGGGTGGGCTTGAATGTCGCCAGTGAGATCTTTTCCGCCCATGGTGGCGGTCTCACGGTCAAAAATCATCCACAGGGTGGGGCTCAAATAGAAATGGTCTTGCCCTGCGCCGAGGCCATCGGTTCATAATGGCGCATGCCCCGGGTGCTCATCATTGAGGACGACCACGCGCTTGCCGCTGCGCTGGCGGTGGTGGTGCGTCGCCTGGGTGCCGAGCCGGTGGCCGCGGCCTCCGGTCAGAGTGGTTTGGAGAAGGCGCGTCGTGGCGGTTACGACGCCGTGTTGCTCGACATCGGTCTGCCCGACCTGAGCGGCTTAAAGGTGCTGGAGGTTCTGCGCGCCACACCGTCGCCGCCGCCGGTGGTGGTGCTGACCGCGCACGGCACCTTGGAGCACGCCCTGGAGGCGCGGCGCTTGGGCGCGCAGGAGTACTTTCTCAAGCCGGTCAGCCTGCCCGATCTGCAGGGGTGTCTGCGCGCCCTGCTGGCGGCGCCGGATGCAACTGCGGCGCCGGCGGTGGGGGCCGGGTTGATGATCGGCGCCACGCCGGAGATGCAGCGCGCCTTTGCCGTGCTCGCTCAGGCCTGTGCGACGCGTGAACCGGTGCTGATCACCGGGCCGGCAGGTTCAGGCAAGACGCTGGCGGCCGAGATCATTGCCCGCCACGGGCCGGAGGCCGGTGAGGCGCGTTTTTTCCGCTGGGATGAGTGGGCGGAGGCCGAAGCGCGCGTCGAGCTGCGCCGTCGCCTGCAAGAGGGGGGCAGCCTGCTGATTGAGGAGGTGGCGCGTCTGCCGCTGCCCCTGCAGGCGGATGTGGCGCAGGCCCTGCGCGACGAGGGCGGGCCGCGGCTGTTGGCGACGACGTCCGCCGACCTGCCCGAAGCTATTGCCGCGGGGCGGTTTCGCGAGGATTTGTACTACCAGCTTGGCGTGCTGCAGCTGCGGTTGCCGGCACTGGCGGCGCGCATTGAGGACATCCCGGCGCTGGCGACGCACCTGCTGGGGCGGGCGGCGGTCGGGCGCGAACTGGCGCTGGACCCGGCGACGCTGGCGGTGCTCAAGGGGCATGACTGGCCCGGCAACGTCAGGGAACTGGCGGCGGCGATGCGGCATGCCGCGGCGGTGTGTGCGGCGCCGGTGGTGCTGCCGCATCATCTGCCACCCGAACTGGCTGCGGCGCGAGTGCCGGCGGGTGTGGCGTTGGAAGCGGCGCTCGAGCGCGCGCTTTTGGCTTGGCTCGACTACCGACTGGCGACGGATCAGGCGACCGAGTACGGCAGTTTGCTGGCCGGGATCGAAAAGCATCTGCTGGCCGAACTGTTGCGCCGGCACGAAGGGCGGCCGACGCATCTGGCGGCGGCCTTGGGGCTGAACCGGGCGACCCTGCGCAAGCGACTGCGCGAGCTGGGGCTCGGCGGCTGACTTAGATCCAGGTGTTGGCGGGGATGACCGCGTCCTTCGGGATGATGACGATGCCGTCGCGGATGTAGAAGTTTTCGTGGTCCATGTGCTCCGGCTTGCCCTCGGGCGTGATGACCACGTTGTCGCCGATGTGGACGTTCTTGTCGATGATGGCGCGCTCGATGCGGCAGTTGCGGCCGATGCCGGGTGGCGGGCGGCTCGGGTCGGTGCCGTCGGCGCCGGCGTAGTAATCGGCGCCCATCAGGATCGTCTCGCGGATGGTGGTGCCGCGTTCGATGATCGAGCGCAGGCCGACGACCGTGGTTTCAACATGGGCGTCGGTGATGATGCAGCCGTCGGAAATGAGGGCCTCGCGGATGGTGGCACCATTGATCTTGGTCGCCGGCAGGAAGCGGGCGTTGGTGAAGATGGGCGCGCTGGAGTCGAAGAAATCGTACTGCGGCACCAGCTTGCAGAGGTCGAGGTTGGCGTTGAAGAAGGAGCGGATGGTGCCGATGTCCTCCCAGTAACCCTGGAAGTTGTAGGCGTGAACGTGGTATTTCTTCAGGGCTTCGGGGATGATGTTCTTGCCGAAGTCCATCAGGTCGTTGTCGAGACTGTCGATCAGCGCCTGGCGGTTGAAGACGTAGATGCCCATGGAGGCCTGGTAGCGCGCCTCGGTGGTGGGCAGGCCGAGTTCACGCTTGGTTTCCTCCGGCATCTGCAGCGACTTCAGCACGGCCGGATCCTTGGGTTTCTCGACAAACTCATGGATGCGGCCGCTGGTGTCGGTTTTCATGATGCCGAGGCTGGTGGCATCCTCGGCGTTGACCGGCAGGGTGGCGATGGTCAGGTCGGCCTCGGAGGTGAGATGCTGGTTCATCACCTGGCGGATGTCCATGCGGTAGAGCTGGTCGCCGCTGAGGATCAGGAAGTACTGGTGGTCGCCCTCGAGGAAGTAGCGCAGGTTCTTGCGCACGGCATCGGCGGTGCCTTGGTACCAGCGCTCGCCCTCGGGAGTTTGCTGGGCGGCGAGCACTTCGACGAAGCTGCGGCCGAAGGCATCGAACTTGTAGGTGCGGGCGATGTGGCGGTTGAGCGAGGCGCTGTTGAACTGGGTCAGCACAAAAACCTGACGGACGCCGGAGTTGATGCAGTTGCTGATTGGGATGTCGACGAGGCGGTACTTGCCGGCGAGCGGCACGGCCGGTTTGGCGCGATCCTTGGTGAGCGGAAACAGCCGCGTGCCGGCGCCTCCCCCCATGATGATCGCGAGTGTCGAGTTCCTAAGAATGGCACCGGTTTGAATGCGGTTCGGCATGATGGAGGAGGTGTGTGAGCGACCAGTTTTCCCTGAAACAAAGACTCGAAGCAAGCGTTTCCATCGCCTGTTTTCACCGGCGGTGCAAACTGCACCGCCAAACTACTCCGCCCAGCCATGTCATCTTCCCAGAATCGCCTGCCCATGCTTGTGCTTGCCGCCGCCTTTTTTGGCGCGCAGGACCTTCCGGCCGTGGATTTCACCAAGCAGATCCTGCCAGTGCTGGAAAAGAAGTGCCTCGATTGCCACAAGGCGCCCTACGAGGAGGATGGGCGCGTCAAAAAACCCAAGGGCGGCCTGCGCCTCGACGCCGCCTGGGCGATGCTCAAGGGCGGCGAGACCGGTCCGGCTCTGGTGCCGGGGGATGTCGCCAAGAGTTACCTGCACGAGGTCGTCACCCTGCCCAAGGACGACGACATGTTCATGCCGCCGAAGGGCGAGCCTCTGACGGCCGACGAAATCAAGCTGCTCAAGGACTGGATTGCCGCGGGTGCCGATTTCGGCGGCTGGAAGGGCAACATGGAGGGGGCGCCGCCGGAGACAGCCGCGCCGGCCAAGCCCGCCGCACCGAAGGTCCGCGAGCACGACCTGCTCTATGCCGAACTGGAAAAGGACCTCAAGCCGGCACCCGCCGAGGCGATCGAGGTCGCCAAGGCCGTCGGTGCCCAGGTCAGTCCGCTGAAGGTGGACGGCGCCCTGCTACGGGTGGATTTCCTCACCGGTGTCTCCCAGTGCAAGGATGAAAACGTCGCCGCGCTTGCCGGCCTCAAGGACCAGCTCGTCCGGCTCGACCTGGGGCGCACGGTCATCACCGATGCGGCTTTGAAAAGCCTGGCAGGTTTCCCGCGCCTGATCGCCCTCGACCTGCGCCAGACTGCGGTCACCGATGCGGGTCTGGCCGCGCTCAAGGAGTTGCCGAAACTGCAGACGCTCAACCTGTTTGGCACTGGGATCACCGATGCCGGCCTCAAGCATTTGGCCAAACTGCCGTCGCTCAAGCAGGTCTTCCTGTTCCAGACCCAGGCCACACCGGCCGGGCTCAAGCAGCTCGCCGCGGCGCGCCCGGGTTTGCAGGTTTCCGGTGCCACCAAGTGAGGGCTTGCGCAGGTTTGTGGCATAGAAGGCGCCCGCCCGCACGTTTCGACTGGACGCGGCCGCAGTTTCCTGCTGGCCTGATGGCGCATGACCTCCTTCCAGACCCTCTTCCACCGGCTCAAGGATGAGCTGCAGAAATCCATCGTGGGGTATGACGAATTGCTCACCGATGTTCTCGTCGCCGTCTTCGCCGGTGGCCATGTCCTGCTCGAGGGCGTGCCGGGCCTTGGCAAGACCTTCCTCGTGCGTACGCTGTCGCAGGTGATCGGCCTGGAGCCGGGACGTGTGCAGTGCACGCCCGACCTCATGCCGGCCGACATCCTCGGCACCCACATCGTCAATGAGAACGAGCATGGCCGGCGCATGATGCACTTCGAGAAGGGCCCGGTGTTCAAGAACCTGCTGCTGGTCGATGAGATCAACCGAGCCACGCCGAAGACCCAGGCGGCCCTGCTTGAGGTGATGCAGGAGCGCAACGTCACCACCGGCGGCGAGCGCCACCCACTGCCCGAGCCCTTCTTCGTGCTCGCCACGCAAAACCCGATGGAGATGGAGGGCACCTACCCGCTGCCGGAAGCCCAGCTCGACCGCTTCATGTTCTCGATCAAGGTGCCATTCCCGGATCTGGATTCGCTTGTTGAGATTTCGCGGCGCACCTCCGGCTTTGT
>CAZSBO010000178.1:322-7546 GCA_964605265.1 uncultured Prosthecobacter sp. | reverse complement strand
CCGTTGAACCAGAGGTCGGCGTAGGCGATGTAGACCTTGCCGTTGTCCTTGAACTTCGGGTGGAAGGCCATGCTGTACATGCCGAGTTCGAGGAAGGACGAGATCGTCTTGTCCTTGAGGTCGAGGAAGGGCCGGCGCAGGCGCTTGCCGTCCTTGATGACCTGGATGACGCCGGGGCGCTCGACGATGAAGAGTCGGCCGCTGCCGTCATTCGGTGCAGCGACGTTGACCGGGTCGACGAGGTCGTCGGCGACGCGGACCAGTTGGATGGCGGGGGCGCCCGGCAGCTTGCCGCCGGGTTGGACGGGCTTGGGCTGGGCGAGGCCGGGCAGGGCGAGGCCGCAGAGGACGGCGAGCGGGAGGAGGCTGGGTTTCATGGCGGGAAGGGAAGCTCGGCAAGGCTAGAAATTCGCGCTGGCGAAGGCAATCCGGAAAATCGCCCCGGCCAAAGAAAATGTTGACCCGCCCTCTCCTGCCTAGATATTCACAGTCCCACCAATCTTCGGGCCGAATTCCCATCCCCCAGGAATCCCACGGCAAACCATGGCCGCCTCACCTCAAAAAGCATCCGTCTCCCCGAGCGCCCGCAAGCCGGCCCAGGCCGTCCCGTCGGCCGCCGAGGAAGCGCAGGCGGCCGAGGCGCTGGAGGCGGGCAAAAAGCGCGGCCGCCCGCGCGTGCATCCCGAGCAGCCGGAAACCGTCAAACGCGGTCGCGGCCGTCCGCGCATTCATCCGCCCAAGGAGCAGGCCGCCGCGCCGGTGCTTGGCCCCGATGGCAAACCGGTGAAGCGCAAGCGCGGTCGTCCGCCGAAGAGCAGCTACCCGCCCGCGGCGCCGGTTGTGGTCTATGACGACATTCAGTCGCCCGAGGTGCAGTCGCGCCTGCGCAACCTCGTGCGTCTGGCCAAGGAGCAGGACCATCTCACCTGGGACGACGTCAACGAGGCCCTGCCGCAGGGCATCGTCACGCCCGGCCTGATGGACGAGATCGTCACCCGCCTGCAGGCGCTGGAGATCCGCATCGAGGAAGTGACAGTCGGTCCGCCGGTCAGTGCCCTCACCGCCAACCTCGCCGCCCGCACCCTCGCCGAGGAGGCGCGTGAAGCGGCCAAGGAACCGTCGAAGAGCGACAGCCTGGATGACCCCGTGCGCATGTATCTGCGCCAAATGGGCCAGGTGGCGCTGCTCACCCGCGATCAGGAGATCGAGATTTCCAAGCGCATCGAGGGCGCCGACGTGCGCCTGCGCCAGTGCCTGCAGAACAGCGGCTTTGTCGGTGCGCAGTTCCTCAAGCTGGCGGAATCGCTCGCCGAAGGGGCTGAACGCTTTGATCGTCTGGTCAGCGACCGCAAGGCGGCCGAGCGCGAAAACTACTTCCGCAAGCTGCCGGCCCTGCTCACCCAGGCGCGCGAGGGTTTTGCCAAATGCGGCCGGCTCTACGAGCAGAGCCTCACGCCCGGCAAACGCCAGACCCAGGTGGCGGCTGATTTCGAGGCGGCGCGCCTCGCCTTCTTCAAGATTTGCGCGAAGTTTTTCTTCAAGCAGAAGCTCGACGAGGATTTCATCGCCCTCATCCACCAGCGCCAGACCGAGCTCGACCACCTCAGCGAGGAGATCCGCCAGCGGCCCAAGCAGGCGGTCACCGCCGAGGCGCTGCGCCAGTTCCAGATTCAGGCCTGGCAGAGCCCGGACGAGTTCCGCGCCACCGCCGAGGAGATCCGCCGCTGCGTCGCCGATTCGACCCGTGCCAAGACCGAGATGATCGAGGCAAACCTGCGCCTGGTCATCTCCATCGCCAAGAAGTACACCAACCGCGGCCTGTCCTTCCTCGACCTCATCCAGGAGGGCAACATGGGCCTGATGCGCGCGGTCGAGAAGTTTGAGTACCGGCGCGGCTACAAGTTCTCGACCTACGCCACCTGGTGGATCCGCCAGGCGATCACCCGCAGCATCGCCGATCAGGCACGCACCATCCGCATCCCGGTGCACATGATCGAGACGATCAACAAGCTCATGCGCGTGCACAAGCAGCTCGTTCAGGAGCTCGGCCGCGACCCGACGCCCGATGAGATTGCCGAGGAGATCCATCTGCCGGTCGAGCGCGTCAACGCCGTGCTGCGCATGGCCCAGCAGCCGGTGTCGATGCAGACGAAGGTTGGCGATGTCGAGGGCGACACCGAGTTCGGCGACTTCATTGAGGACAAGGAGGCGCGCGACCCGATGGAGCTCACCGCCAAGAACCTGCTGCGCGACAAGCTCAAGGACGTGCTCGACACGCTCAGTCCGCGCGAGCGCGAGGTGCTGGAGCAGCGCTTCGGCCTGCTCGACGGCGCCGGCCGCACGCTGGAGGAGGTCGGCCGCCAATTCCAGGTCACCCGTGAACGCATCCGCCAGATCGAGGCCAAGGCCCTGCGCAAGCTGCGTCACCCGACGCGCATCCGCAAGCTGGGCGGCTTCTACGGCGGTTCCTGAGCCCGACGGCAGTCTCGGCGCCTGAAAGAGCGGCCCTCGACGGACTGTTTTTCGTTGCCTCACTTGTCCGCCGCCCGTAATGCTGCGGTCCCCCCATTCCACCCCCGCCATGTCCGCCATTCCCCACCTCCCCGCGCTGCGCAAAGGCCGTCCCTACGAGTCGCTCGACAAGGTCCAGGTCAAGGACCACAAGACCGGCGAGGTCTGCGCGGAGGTCAGCCAAGTCAATGCCGGCATCGTGCGCAAGGACCTGGCCCGCATCGCCGAGGCGCGCAAGGCCCTGAAAAAATTCACGGTCGAGGAACTCATCGCCATCACCGCCAAGGCCGGCGATCTCTTCCTCAACGGCACCCTGCCGCTCGGCGACAAGGGTCACACCCAGAGCCCGCAGGAGTACATCGCTACCCTGTCGCGCACCAGCGGCCTGCCGCACATCATGGTCAAGCGCAACATGGCCAAGATCCATTACGCGATGACGCACATGCACGTCATCCTCAACGGCCTGTCGCGCGGCCTCGACACCGGCATCATCGACCGCGGCTTCGGCGAGCAGGCCGGCTGCCCGGTGGCCTACTTTCCGACCACCGACGCCCTCGGCCTGGTCATGCCCAGCAACTCGCCGGCGGTCAACTCGCTCTGGCTGCCGTCGATCGCCCTGAAGATCCCGGTGGTCATCAAGCCCGGCCGCGAGGAGCCGTGGACGCCCTTCCGCCTGATCCAGGCCTTCATCGCCGCCGGCGCCCCCGCCGAGGCCTTCGGCTTCTACCCGACCGATCACGAGGGCAGCGGCGAGGTCGTCAAGCTCTGCGGTCGCAATCTGGTGTTCGGCGACGTCAACATCGCCAAGATGTACGAAAACAACCCGCGCGTGCAGGTGCACGGCCCGGGCTGGAGCAAGATCCTCATCGGCGAGGACAAGATCGAGAACTGGCCCGAGTACATCGACCTCATCGCCGGCTCCATCAGCGACAACGGCGGCCGTTCCTGCATCAATGCCAGCGCCGTGCTGGTGCCCAAGTACGGTCGCGAGATCGCTGAGGCCATCGCCGCGAAACTCGGCCCTGTGACGCCGCTGCCGGGCGATGACGACAACGCCCGCCTGTCCGGCTTCGCCAATCCGAAGATGGCCGAGTACATCGACGGCGCGATCGACAACGATCTCAAGACCCCGGGCGCCGAGGACGTCACCGCCAAGTTCCGCGACGGCCCGCGCAAGGTCGAGTTCCAGGGCGGCATCTACCTGCGGCCGACGATCATCCGCTGCGACTCCTGGGAGCACCCGCTCGCCAACCGCGAGTTCCTCTGCCCCTACGCCAGCGTCGTCGAAGTGCCTCAGGCCGAGATGCTGTCGAAGATTGGCTACTCGCTCATCGTCACCGCCATCACCGCCGATGCGGACTTCACCGAAGCCCTGCTCGAGTGCCCGACCATCGATCGCCTCAACCTCGGCCCGATCAGCACGATGAAGATCAGCTGGGATCAGCCGCACGAGGGCAACATGTTTGAGTTCCTCTACAAGCGGCGCTCGATCGACCGCGCCTGATTCGCGCCGGAACCGCCGGGGCGGCCGCAGCATGGCCGCGCCCAGCCGCCGCCCCCATGCCATGATTCTTCCCGCCTTCGACCACCAGCCGCGCACCCGCCTGATCTTCGGCCCAGGCACCCTGGCCCAGATCGGCGCGCTCGCCCGCGAGCTGGGCGGCAGCCGCGTGCTCATCGTCAGTGACCCCGGCATCGTCAAAACCGGTTACGTCACCCGCGCCGTCAGCTACCTCGTCGACGCCGGCCTGCAGGCCCGCGTTTACGGCGATGTGCGCGAGAACCCGAGCACCGACGACGTCGCCCGCTGCGTCGAGGTCGCGCGCGAGTTTGAGGCCGACCTGCTCATTGGTCTCGGCGGCGGCAGCAGCATGGACACCGCCAAGGGCTGCAACTTCATCCTCACCAACGGCGGCCGCATGCAGGACTACTGGGGCACCGGCAAGGCCGCGAAGCCGATGCTGCCGCTCATCGCCGTGCCGACCACGGCCGGCACCGGCAGCGAGTGCCAGAGCTACGCGCTCATTTCCGATGCCGAGACCCACGTCAAGATGGCCTGTGGCGATCCCAAGGCCGCGGCCGCGGTCGCCCTGCTCGATCCCGAGCTGACCGTCTCCCAGCCGGTGCGCGTCACGGTCTGCACCGGCATCGACGCCCTTTCGCACGCCCTGGAAACCGCCGTCACCGCCAAGCGCAACGCCTACTCCGCGGTGTTCTCGCGCGAGTCCTTCCGCCTCTGCCACGAGGGCTTCAGCCGCGTCCTGCGCGAGCCCGACGACGTCGCCGCGCGCGGCATGATGCTGCTCGGCGCCTCCTACGCCGGCATCGCCATTGAAAACTCCATGCTCGGCGCCGCGCACTCCTGTGCGAACCCCCTGACCGCCTACTTCAACGTCGTGCACGGCGAGGCGGTCGGCGTCATGCTGCCGCACATCATCCGCTTCAACGCCGCCCTGCCGGAGATCGCCGCGATCTATGCCGGCTACTTCGATGGCGACCTCGCCGACCGCGTCAGCGAGCTGCTCTGGGAGGCGAAGATGCCGCGCCGGATCAGCGAGTATGGCGTCACCGAGGCCGACCTGCCGAAGCTGGCCGCGCTTGCCGCCAAGCAGTGGACCGCGCAGTTCAATCCGCGCCCGGTCAGCGAGGCCGACTTCGTTGAGCTGTACCGTGCCGCACTCTGAGTCCTCGAGGCCTCAGGCGTACAGCAGGTGACGCTGGCGCGCCGAGCGGAAGCCGTTCACCGAACTGCTCCAGCCGGCGATGAGGCGCTCGACCGAGCCACCGGCACGCAACTCGCGGAACAGGCGCTCGCTGCCATAGACCTTGTTGAACAGGCTGAGCTTGTCGCCGCTCACGCGCGCCAGCACGCGGCCGCCGGACAGCCGCTGCAGTGCCGCCAGCAGGCGCACATCGAGCGCCGTTAGATCGGCCTGCGCGCGCGGATGGATGCTCAGGCGCACGCCGCCGAAGCTGCCCTTCGTGTAGGGCGAGAAACCGACGCCCGGGGCGGGGAAGTCGCGGCAGGCGGCGAGCATGGCCTGCGGGTTGACGCCGCTGGCGCCGGCATAACCAAAAGGGTTCTCCGTGCCGATGCCGATGTCCACCGACGACGCGCCGCCGAGGATGCCGGTGGCGACATAATAAAACGGCGAGGTCGCGTGCGGGATGTTGGGCGAGGTGCGGTACCAGCGCAGGCCGGTGTCCTGCCAGACCATGGCGCGGTTCCAGCCTTGCATGCGCACGACGTTCAGGCGCGGGCTGGCGGCGATCCAGCGGTGCGCAGCGGTCATCATGGCCAGCTCACCCGTGGTCATGCCGTGCACATAGGGCACCGGCAGCTGGCCGACAAACGACTTCCACTGCGGATCGAGTGGCGGGCCCTCGACGCGCAGTCCGCCCATCGGGTTCGGTCGGTCGAGCACAATGAAATCCTTGCCGCACTCCGCCGCCGCCTCCATCGCTACGGCCATCGTGCTGATGTAGGTGTAGCTGCGACAGCCGATGTCCTGCAGGTCAAAGACCAGCACATCGATGGGTGCCAGCATCTGTGGCGTCGGCTTGCGGGTCGGGCCATAGAGCGAATACACCGTCAGTCCTGTCACACCGTCGCGGCGCGTGCTGACATGGATGCCCGCGCCGATGGTGCCATCAATGCCGTGCTCCGGCGCATACAGCGCGGTGAGCGACGGACCCAGCGCGCGCTTCATCGCCACCCGCGTCATCTCGCCGCGACCGGTCATGCTCGTGTGATTGGTGATCAGACCGACCCGACGTCCGCGCAGCAGGTCAAAGTTGCGCGAGGCCAGCACATCGATGCCGAGTCGGAACGGCCCACCCTGCGGGGCGGTGGCCTGCGGTGCCGGCAGGGTTTGGCAGCCGCTCAGCGCGGCGGCCCCGGAGGAAAGCAGGAAGGAGCGACGGGAAAGCATGGCACCGGACAGACGACGCGCCCCGCCCATGGGTCAACCAAAACCGCCGCCACCGGCTGCCTCCGTTCTGGGGGGGATGCAGGGCACGCGTCGCACCGGGCGATGTCGCGCGGCAGGCTGCCAAATCAAAACTCGCCGCGGAACACGCAGCGAGCCGCCGGCGTCTCGTGGATGGTGATCTCGCACAGGCCGGGTAACTGCGGTGCCAGCTTGCGCCAGAGCCAGGCGGCCATGTTCTCGATCGTCGGATTCTCGAGTCCCTCGATCTCGTTCAGGTAGCCGTGATCGAGCTGGTCGAGCAGCGGCTTCATCGCCCGCGAGATCTCGGCGTGGTCGTACACCCAGCCGATGTGCGGATCGACCTCGCCCTCGATGGCGATCTCGACCTTGAAGCTGTGGCCATGCATCTTCGTGCACTTGTGGGTGCTCGGCAGGTTGGGCAGCGTTTGGGCGGCCTCGAAGCGGAAGTCTTTGATGATGCGGCAGCGCATGGGGAAGGGATACCCTTACCGCCGCCGCTTGCCGCGGTCAATCGCTGGAAAGCCGCGGGGTGGGAGTTCCAGGTTGCAAGTTGGGCGGCGCCGGCGCTGTCCATCACGTCCATGAAGTCCATCCTGTCCATCCTGTCCATCCTCTGAAGTGAGGGGCCAGGGCTCCGTCTGTAGGCCGGGGCACTGACCCCGCGGCTTGGGGGATCACCCGGGTGGGGCTTCGCGACGCAGGTTTCATCGCGGCGGACACCGAGTTCACGGAGAACCGTGGCACACCCCCGACAGCGCGC
>CAZSBO010000178.1:0-312 GCA_964605265.1 uncultured Prosthecobacter sp. | reverse complement strand
GGCTCCGTCTGTAGGCGGGGGCAGTGACCCCGCGGCTTGGGGCGTCTGAGGCTTCACGACGCAGGTTTCACCACGGAGGACACCGAGTTCACGGAGAACCGTGGCACACCCCCGACCGCGCGCAGCGCCCTGGAGTGCGGAGGTCCTCCTCCGCTCTGCCACCTCGTCCGGTCAGTCGCCCAAACCTAGAAGGTCCGCAGATTTTACAGATGGGGGGAGTTGATGGCGGATGGTTGATGGTTGATGGAGCCGTCCGGTCAGCCACCGGAACCCTGGAAGGTCCGCAGATTTTTCAGAACGGGAACCGGTTTC
>CAZSBO010000177.1:0-7663 GCA_964605265.1 uncultured Prosthecobacter sp. | reverse complement strand
CCTTGTTCCTTGTTCCTTGTTCCGTGCCTCCCCTGCCCCCCCTCATCGCCACCCTGCTGCTGCTGGCCCTCGGCTCGCATGAGCTGCTGGCCGCGGTCGGCCCATGGGATGCGACGGCGTTCGGCGACCAGCTCCTCTCCGGCTTCCGCCACATCCTGCCCGACGGCCTCGATCACCTGGCGTTCCTGATCGGGCTGTTCTTCCTCGCGCGCAGCTTGCCCGCCCTGCTCGGCCAGGTCACCCTCTTCACGCTCGCCCACTCGCTGACCCTCGGCTTGGTCGTGCTCGCCGGCCTGGCCGTCGAACCGCACTGGGTCGAAATCGCGGTCGGCCTGAGCATCGCCGCCCTCGGCCTGGAAGGCCTGCTGCCGCGCCGCGTCTGGCTGGAGCGACTCCGCTGGGCGCTCGTGCCCGCCTTCGGCCTCATCCACGGTCTCGCCTTCGCCCACAACCTGGTGCGCGAGGAAGCCCTGCGCCGCAGCCCGGCTTCGGCCCTGCTCGGCTTCAACCTCGGCGTCGAACTCGGCCAGCTCGTCGTCATCGGCGCGTTGGTGCTGGCCTTCAGCCCGTGCTGGCGCCGCGCCTGGTACACCCCGCGCCTCGCCCGGCCGGCCCTGGCGCTGATCGCTCTCAGCGGGCTGGCCTGGGCCGCCCAGCGCGCCGCGTGATACGGGCGGCGCCCCCGCGTCTTCCACTTGACCAGAGCCACGCCTCCGCCCATTTTCCGGACGCATGAAACTCCAAACCACCCTTGCCGCCCTCGTCCTGACCGCCAGCATCGCGTCCGCCGAGGACATCAGCTTCGAAAAGCAGATCCTGCCGGTCCTCAAAACCAGCTGCTTCAAGTGCCATGAAACCGAGCACGAAGAGAACGGCCGCGTGAAGCGCCCGAAGGGTGGCCTGGTGCTCGACACCGCCGAAGGCATCCTGGCCGGCGGCAAGGAGTATCCGAAGGAAAACGTCGTCGCCGGCAAGCCGGACGACAGCTGGCTGCTCAAGACCATGGCCCTGCCGGAATCCGACGACCTCGCCATGCCGCCGGAAGGCAAGGGCGACCGCGTCAGCGCCGCCGACCAGGAGCTCATCAGGAAGTGGATCGCCGCCGGCGCCAACTTCGGTGGCTGGACCAAGGCCGCCAAGTAAGCGACCCGCAGCCCTCACGTTTCACCGAGAGTGACGGCCCCGGCCGTCACTCTTTTTTTGCGTCCCAGCCGCGCACCCGCGCATGCACGACGGCGCACTGCCCCATGTAGTGATCCATGGAGAAATCGTTCGCCGCCTTGAGGATGTGCTGCTTCGCCTTGGCGACCTCGCCCAGGGCCTCGAAGTACAACCCGAGGTAGAGATGCGCAAAACAGCGGTGGTTGCGCAGTTCCTCGCCCTGCCCCTGCTCCGCCGCCGCCAGCACCTGCTCGACCGTGCCCGTGCCGGCAAACAACTCATGGACCTGCTGCATCGGCACCCGGCTGTCGCCCTCAATGGGAATGAGGTTTTTCCGCGCCGCCTCGACGCCCTCCAGCCGGGCCACGCAGAGGAAGTGCCAGGCGGCGTTTTCGACATCGGCCGTGTTCACCGTCTGATGCACCTCAAACTGCTCGCGACCGCGCGCAAAATCGTCGGCATAATACAGCGCCAGCCCGCGCTGCCAGAGCTTCGGCTTGACCTCGGGTGCAAGTTCCAGCAGGCGGTCAAAGGCCGCCACGGATTCCTTCGGCTTGGCCTCAAAGAAGAGCGACACCCCCTCGCGGAATACCGCGTTGGGCGACTTCGCCTCCTGGGCGGATAGGGGCGCGGACAGAGTCAGGGCGAGCAGAGCGAAAAATCGGCGTTTCATGGGGGAAGACAGGCTGGAAGGGCGGAGCGGGGAGGATCACTTTTCCGGCACGTAGTAGCGGCCCAGATGCTCAAGGATCTTGGCGCGCAGAGCCTCGCCCTCGATCTCGCCGTTGTGACGGAAGATCACCTCGCCCCCCGGCGCCACGACCAGGGTGTGCGGGATCGGACCCGGCCATTCCGGATCGAGCGCGGCGATCAGTTCGTCCTGGCTCGCGCCCTTGAAGACGTAGGCGTTGCCCTGGCGCCCCTCGGCCTTGAGCGAGGCCTTCAGGCGGTCGGGCACGATGGCGTTCTGCTCCTCGAGAAACTGCTTCACCTCGGCGATCTCATCCGGTTCGTTCAGGCTGATGGCGATGAACTCGAAGTCGCGCAGGGCGAACTTGCGCTGCGTGGCGACCAGTTCCGGGAACTCCTCGACGCAGGGGCCGCACCAGGTGGCAAAGACATTGAACAGGCGCACCTTCTTCGTCGCGTTGCGCCGCAGCTCGGCCACGCCCTTGGCATCGATCAAGCCCACCTCCACCGGCGTCGTTTGCCACTTCTCCTGATCGGCCGCCACCTGCGCGCGTTTGTCGATCCACTTCGTCGAGCAGCCATGCGGCCGCGTCTCCGGCACCGCCACCGGCCGCCCAGCCAGCAGATCCTCGACCGCCCGCCGCGCATCGGGCGCGGTCACCGTCGCCGGATCGGCGAAGCGACTGTCGTCAAACCGGCCCTGGTAGCGCAGCTTGCGCCCGGCATCGAAGACGAAGACATGCGGCGTCGCCAGGCAACCGTAGGCAAGCGCCGTCTTCTGGGTTTCACCGTCAAAGAGGTAGGGGAAATTGAACCCCTGCTCCGCCGCATGGCGCTGCATCTCCGGAAAACTGTCGTTGTACTTCGAGTAACCGAGCTCGTCCGGTCGCAGCGCCGCCGGATCGTTCGGATTGATCGCCACCACCCGCACACCCTTCGGCGCGAAATCGCTGACAAACTGCTTCAGCCGACCCTCGATCGCCTGCGAGGTCGGGCAGTGATTGCTCAGGAAGGCGACCACCAGCACCGGCGCCTCGGCGAAGTGTTTCAGCGTGTAGCGCTCCTCATCAATGCCGACCAGCTCAAACGCCGGCGCCGGATCGCCAAGCGCCAGCGCCTGAAACCCCTCCGGCTGAGCCAGCGCAACCAGGGGCAGACCAAAAAGCAAAGGGAAAACACGCATGACAAGCACACCAACGCATCCCGGCACTCCGGTCTAGCCAAGGCAGTTCGTGGTTTCAAGTTCGGGCATGCGCCTTCCGTCCTGCGCTTGCACCGCGGCCGAAGTCGGGGCATGAACGGCTGTGCTCACGGATTATCACACCCACACGCCGCTCTGCCACCATGCCGAGGGCGATCCGGTCGATTACGCCCGCCAGGCGCAGGCCCTCGGCCTGGCCGAGATCGGGCTGTCGGATCATAACCCGATGCCCGAGCCCTTCGACAACTGGCGCATGGATCTGTCCGACCTGCCGCGCTATTTTGAACTGGTCAACGAAGCCCGCGCCGCGCTGCCGGACTTCCCAATCCGCCTCGCGCTCGAGTGCGACTACCTGCAGGGGCGGGAAGACTGGATCGAAAAAACCACGGCGATGGCGGACTGGGACTACCTGATCGGCAGCGTCCATTACATCCACGACGGCATCGCGGTCGATGACCCGCAGCACCTCGCCCGCTGGAGCAGCGCCTCCGACATCGAGGCGATGTGGGCGGCCTACTGGCGGCTCTACGAGAAGATGATCCGCACCGGGCTCTTCGATTTTTACGCCCATCCCGACCTCGCCAAGCGCTTCGGCCTGCGACCGGCCGGCGATCTGCGGCCCTACTATGAACCGGTCATCCAGGCGCTGGTCGACACCGGCGGCGTGCTCGAGGTCAGCACCGCCGGCCTGCGCAAGGACGTGCGCGAGATCTACCCGGCGCGCGAGATGCTGGAGATGGCCTTCAGCGCCCAGGTCCCCATCGTCATCAACTCGGATGCCCACTGCCCGGGCGACGTCGGCGCCGATTTCCACCAGGCGCTGGAACTCGTCCGCTCGGTCGGCTACCGGCAGACCCTGCGCTTCGAAAAACGCCAACGGCGGGTCGTCGATCTGCCAGCCACCTGGCCCCCACGCTGACCCATGCTCTGGCAGGCCCGCCATCATCGCCTCGAGTTCCCGCGCCGGCCGCTGGTGATGGGCATCGTCAACCTCAACGACGACTCCTTTTGCGGCGACGGCACGCTCGATCCCGCGCAGGCGCTCGCCCAGGCGGCACGCATGCTGCGCGACGGTGCCGACGTCATCGACATCGGCGCCGAAAGCGCACGTACCAACCGCGGCCCGATTACCGAGGAAGAAGAGGTGCGCCGCCTGCTCCCCTTCCTCGACGCCTGGCCGGAGCTGATCGCCTCCTTCCCCGCCCCGCCCTGGGACGAGGCCCAGGTCTGGCCGCCGCTGCTGTCGATCAACACCTGGCGACCCGCCGTCGTCGCGGCCGTGCTGCCACATGGCGGCGACCTCATCAACGACATCGGCGCCCTGCCCGACGCGACCAACGCCCGCCTCTGCGCGGAGCACGGCGCCTCGCTGCTCCTCATGCACAGCGTTGGCGAACCCAAGGTGCCGCACACCCACGTCGGTTACGATTCCATCCTCGACACCCTCGACCGCTTCTTCGAGGCGAAGATCGCCCTCTGCCGCGAGGCCGGACTTGAGGAAAACCGGCTCATCCTCGACCCGGGCATCGACTTCGCCAAGCAGCGCGACGACAACCTCGCCATCTACCGGCACCTCGAGCGCCTGCACCGTTTCGACCGGCCCCTCCTGCTGCCGGTCTCGCGCAAGACGGTCATCGGTCAGGTGCTCGACCAGCCCGACGCCACCCAACGCGACCCGGGCACGATCGCCTGCCTGACCGCCGGCGTGCTGCGCGGCGCACAGCTTTTCCGCGTGCACCACGTCCGCGCCGCCGCGCTGGCGGTGAAAACGCTGTGGGGCGTCACCGGCGGCCGCACGCTGGCGGGCGGGCTGGTCGACGCCCACTGAGCGCGAACTTGGAAAGCCAGCCTTAGCGCGCCGCGGCGTCCTGGACGCGGCGACCGAAGCAGAACAGGGACTTGTCGCCGCGCAGAAACAGCTGCCCCTCGCTGAGCGCCGGCGAGGCCATGACCTTTTCTCCCAGCTCGCTCTCGGCCAGCAACTCATAGGTCTTGCCCGGGCGCACCGTGCGCACGGTGCCGAAGTCGTTGACGAAATAGACCCGGCCTTCGGCGCTGACCAGCGAGGCGTGATGCTCCTTCATCCGCTCCTCCCAGGCAATCGAACCCGTGGCGGCGTCGAAGCAGTGGCCGATGCCCGAGTCGGACACCACCAGGAACCAGCCGTTTTCACAGATCGGCGAGGGCACATAGGCCACGCCCTTGTTGGTGCGCCAAACCAGGTGGCTGGCACCGATGTCGCCAACGCCGTCCGGGCGCAGGGCGAGGATGTGATGCTCGGGGAAACCGCCGGTGAGCAGGACCAGGCCCGACTTGGCGTCGAACACCGGCGAGGCGACAAATTGCTCGGTCGGTCCGTCCATCATCCACAGCAGGGCGCCCGTGCGCGGGTCGTAGCTGGTGACGCACTTGCTGCCGGAAAGCACCATCTGCGGCCGACCCGCGATCTCGCGAATCAGCGGCGCGCAGTAGCTGCGCGTCTGGTTGGGGCGTTCGATCCGCCACAGTTCGCGGCCGTCGGTGCGCGCCAGGGCAACGATGTATCCCGGGCCGTCGTGGTCGCAGTTGACGATGACCTTGTCCTCAAACAGCACCGGCGACGACGAAAAGCCGTGCTTGCTGGCAAAGACACCCGGCCGCACCTGCCAGACCGGCTTGCCTGCAAAGTCGTGGGCGCTGACCACGGCGGTGTCGCCATCGAGGAAGGCGGTGTACACGCGTTCGCCATCGGTGGCCGGCGTGCTCGAGGCATGGCTGTTGAGGCGGTGCTTGCCCTCCATCGGCGACTTCAGCACCCCAGTCTGCCAGAGCAGCTTGCCGGTGGCGCGATCGAGGCAGAGCAGCAGGCGCTGCTGCGTCTCCGCCTCGGCCGCCACCGTGAACAGGCGGTCGCCCCAGACGATGGGCGAGGCGTGGCCACTGCCCGGCAGCTCGGTTTTCCAGGTCAGGCTCTCGGCGTTCGCCGCCTTGGGAAAACCATGGTCGAGCGAGCTGCCATCGAGGCGCGGCCCGCGCCACTGCGGCCAGTTTTCCGCGGCGAGCGGCAGGACGGCAGCGAGGGAGGGGAAGGCAACAGGGAGCAGGCGCATGATCGGACACTATCGGCCCGAAACGGCCGCTTCAATCAGCAACTCCGAGCTGCCAACCTGCTTGGAGGCAGAAAAAACCGCCGCTGTTTGTCCGGTTTCGCTCGCTCCCGCGGGCAGCTTCCGGGAAAATCGTGCTCACAACCGCCGTATTCCCCGCCCTGCCCGACATGAAAGCCCTCCTCCGTTCCCTCCTGCTGCCCTGCCTCGCCCTGGCCGCTCCGCTCGCCGCCCAGGTCGAATTCAAGGCCGGCGACTCCGTCGCCATCCTCGGCAACGCCCTGCCCGATCGCGCCCAGCATTTCGGCTGGCTGGAGACCCTGCTCACCCAGTCGAATGCCGACAAGGATCTGACCTTCCGCAACCTCGCCTTCGCCGGCGACGAGGTGCACACCTGGCACCGCATCGACAACTTCGGCACCCGCGACGAATGGCTCACCCAGGTGAAGGCCGACGTCATCTTCGCCTTCTACGGCTTCAACGAGTCGTTCAAGGGCTACGAGGGCCTGGAGACCTTCAAGCAGAACCTCGCCAAGTTCCTCGATGAGACGAAGGCGCAAAACTACAGCGGCAAGGGCGCCCCGCGCCTCGTCCTGTTCTCGCCCTTCGCCCTGCAGAAAACCACCAACCCCAGCCTGCCACCGGTCGAGGAGCGCAACACGAACCTGCAGAACTACACCGCCGCCATGGCCGAGGTCGCCGCCGCCAAGGGCGCCGCCTTTGTCGACCTGTACGCGCCGACCGCCAAGGGCCTGCCCGAGGGCGCCACGCTCGACGGTCTGTACACGACCAGCGAGGGCGACAAGGCCATCGCCGAGGCCGCCTTCCGCGCGCTCACCGGTGCCGAACCGCCGGCAGCCAACGAAAAACTGCGCGCCGCCATCCGCGAGAAAAACTGGGAGTGGCACCAGCGCTACCGCACGGTCGACGGCTACAACGTCTACGGCGGCCGCTCGGGCCTCGCCTACACCTCCGGCGTCGGCGGCTTCAAGCAGAACGAGAAAAACCCCGAGCCGCCCTACATCTCGAACTACCAGACGATGATGCAGGAGATGGCCCAGCGCGACGTCAAGACGGCCAACCGCGACAAGCGCGTGTGGGCGGTCGCCAAGGGCGGCGATCTGGTCGTCAAGGACGACAACCTGCCGCCGGTGGCGAAGGTGCCGACCAACATGCCCGACCCGAAGGAGGGCAAGGAGTTCAACAAGGTGCCGATGACCGGCATGAAGTTCACGCCCGAGGGCCTGGTCGCCTTCCCCGACGCGAAGGAGGCGATGAAGGACATCCAGACCGAGCCCGGCCTGAAGCTGACCCTCTTTGCCGACGAGAAGAAATTCCCGGAACTCGTCAACCCGGTGCAGATGGCCTGGGACACCCGCGGCCGCCTCTGGGTCGCCGCCTGGCGCAACTACCCGGAACGCACACCGACCAGCACCAAGGGCGACAGCCTGCTGATCTTTGAAGACACGAACGGCGACGGCAGCGCCGACAAGATGACGGAATTCGTCGATGACCTGAACTGCCC
>CAZSBO010000176.1:0-7691 GCA_964605265.1 uncultured Prosthecobacter sp. | reverse complement strand
GATGGCGACATTGTCCTGAACGGTGAAGTGCCAGGTGAGGAAACCGATGCGGTTGCCGCCGGGCCGGCGGGTCGCACGCAGGGCGCCGCGCTTGAGCGCCAGCGCGTGGTTGTAGGCGTTGCCCGTGTAGTTCTGGGTGCTGTGAATGGTGATGTAGGTCGGCCGCATCGGTCGGAAACGACCTCGCCCCACGCGGCCGGGCGGGATGAGATCGACCTGCAGCCCCACCTCACGCAGCAACTGCGCCGGGGTGACCTGGCCGAGACGGGCGTCGTGGTAGCGCGCCTCCCACTGGGCAACGCGGGCGCTGCGCCCGCCGCCGGGGGTCGTGCAGGCCGCGCCGATGACGACGGCGGCCAGGGCGACAGGGAGGGTGAAGGCGGCCCAAGCAGGCTTCATGCGTCGACTATGCGCCGGCTGCCGCGCTTTGCCAATCGGCGTGACGGATTTTTTTGTTTGTCTTTTGGTGAAACCGACGAAGCGGTGGCTGACCGTGATTCTAGTTCTGACAGCCGGATTCGGCGACGGCCACAACAGCGCCGCCGCCGCCACCGCGGAGGCCTTCCGCCGCCTCTGCCCGGGCGAGCAGGTGCGGGTTTGCGACCTCGTCAGCGAGGTGCTGCCGCGCCTATCGGAAGTTCTGAAGGGCCTCTACCAGCAGGCGATCACCCATGCCCCCGCCGCCTGGCGCCTGGTCTACCGCCTGCTCGAACGCTCGGAGCTCGACCCGGACCGCAGCCCCTGGCTGGTGCCGCTCGTCCACGGGCTGCAGGACCGGCTCGCCGCCGATCAACCGCGCCTGCTGGTCAGCACCTACCCCCTGCACGCCGCCCTGCTCGAGGTGCTGCGCCGCCAGGGCCTGACGCTGCCGCCACTGGTCACCGTCATCACCGATTCGATCAGCGTGCACCGCATCTGGACGCGCGAACCGAGCGATCTCTTCTGCGTGGCCGACGAGGAAACCCGCGCCGTGGTCGCCAGCCACGGCGTGCCGGAAGCGCAGATCCGCGTCACCGGCTTTCCGGTCAGCCTGCGTTTTGCCGAGCCTCCCCCCCTTGCGCCGCCTCCCGGACCGGGCCGCCTTCTCTACCTGCCCTCCACCCCCGCCCGCCACGTCGCCGCCACCCTGCAGGCGCTGACGCCGCTGCTGCGTGACGGCGTGCGCCTGACCCTGCCGGTCGGCAAGCACCGCGCGCGGCTGTACCACGTCCTGCGCGCCTTCACCGACGCCTGGCCCGACGCCCCGCTGGAGGTGCTCGGCTGGACCGACCGCATGCCCGAGCTGCTGCGCAGCCATGACGTCGTCATCTGCAAGGCCGGCGGCGCCATCCTGCACGAGGTGCTCGCGGCACGCATCCCGGCGGTGATCGACTACGTCGTGCCCGGCCAGGAAGAGGGCAATGCCGAGATGCTGCTGTCGCGCGACGGCGCCCGGCGCAGCCACCGGCCGGAGGAAACCGCCGCTGCGGTGAGCCAAATCCTCGCCGACGGCGGCCGGCTGGGCGCGGCCATGCGCGAGCGCCTGCGGCCCATCAGCGTGCCCGATGCCGCCCTGCGCACGGCACGGGCGGCCCTGGAAGTCGTTGGCGACTGAACTCAGCCGGCGATGGCAAACACCTCGCGGGCGTCGGCAATCGAACCGGTGAGAGCGGCGGCAGCGACCATGACCGGCGACATCAGCACCGTGCGGCCCGTCGGGCTGCCCTGGCGCCCCTTGAAGTTGCGGTTCGAGGACGAGGCGCAGAGCTGGTCGCCGATGAGCTTGTCGGGATTCATCGCCAGGCACATCGAGCAGCCGGCACCGCGCCATTCAAAACCGGCCTCGCTGAAGACCTTGTCCAGACCTTCCTGACGGGCCAGAACATCGACGATCTGCGAACCGGGCACGGCGATGGCTTTGACACCGGCGGCGACCTTGCGGCCCTTGATGAATTTGGCGACCTCGCGGAAATCGCTCAGACGACCGTTCGTGCAGGAGCCGATGAAGGCGACGTCGATCTTCGTGCCCTTGATCGGGGCGCCGGCCGGCAGCTTCATGTAATCGAGGGCTTCCTGGATCGACACGCGCGCCGGTTCGGTGGCGGCGCTCTCCGGGGTCGGCACGGTTTCGGTGACGGCGATCGCCTGGTCCGGGCTGACGCCCCAGGTCACCGTCGGCGCGATGTCCTCGGCGCGGATGTTGACGATGTCGTCATAAACGGAGTCGGCATCCGAGGCGACCGCGCGCCATTTGGCGACCGCGGCGTCCCAGGCCTCGCCAGTGGGCGAGTAGGGCCGGCCCTTGAGGTACTCGAAGGTCTTGTCATCGGGATTGACGTAGCCACAGCGGGCGCCGCCCTCGATGCTCATGTTGCAGACCGTCATGCGCTCCTCCATCGTGAAGCCGTCAAAGACGCTGCCGCCGTACTCATAAGCGTAGCCGATGCCGCCGTTGGCGCCGAGCAGGCGAATGATGTGCAGGATGACGTCCTTGGAATAAACGCCGGGGCGCAACTGGCCGTCGACGTTGATGCGGCGCACCTTCATCTTGCCGAGCGCCATGGTCTGGGTGGCCAGGATGTCGCGCACCTGGGTGGTGCCAATGCCGAAGGCAATCGCTCCAAAGGCGCCGTGGGTGGCCGTATGGCTGTCGCCGCAGGCAATCGTCGTGCCGGGCTGGGTGATGCCCTGCTCGGGGCCGACGACGTGCACGATGCCCTGCTTGCCGCTGGAAAGACTGAAGTAGGTGATGCCGAACTCGCGGGCGTTCTTGTTGAGCTCCTGGATCATGCCCTCGGCGAGCGGATCGGCGAAGGGCGACTGCTGGTTGTCGGTCGGCACGATGTGGTCGACCGTCGCGAAGGTGCGGTGTGGGTAGGCCACCTTGAGGCCGAGGTCGCGCAGCATGCCGAAGGCCTGCGGGCTGGTCACCTCATGGACGAGGTGGGTGTCGATGAGGAGCTGGGTCTGACCGTTGGCGAGTTTGCCGACGGCATGCGATTCCCAGACTTTTTCGAAAAGCGTCTTGCCCATGATGTGATGCGGTGTGCGGGGGTTGTACCCGGCGCCCGCCGGCGGGGCCGGCGCAGGGGGAAACCCAGCCTAGCACAGCCTGCGGCGGGTGCAACGCGCCGCGGCAAAAAAGCGCGGAATGGCTCTGCGCCTCCCAAGATCCGTGCCTGGATTGTGCCCCAAGGGCCATGCTGCGGACGCATCCGCACCCCACCCGCCCAAGACTCAAACCGCATTCGCCCGCAGCCAGGCGATGCTGCGCTCGAACTCGGCCTTCTGGTAGGCGATCTCAGCGTCCTTTTTGCCCGGGCCATCGGGCGCCTTGAAGCTCGGGATGGCCTTGCCGCGCTTCGACATCTCCACCCAGGCGGCGAAGGCGGCGCTGTCGCGGTGATTCGGGTAGGGCGACCAGAATTCGTCCTTTTTCCAGGTGAAGGGCCGGGCAAACCCGGAAATGGTCTCGACCTGCAGCGGTACCCCGGGGGCCAGCTCGGCGAAACGGCGGGCGTAGGCCTTGAAGTCGACCTGGCCCTCGCCGACCGCCGTCCACTGCACGACGGCGCCGTTTTCGTCCTCCCAGACCATGCTGTCGCGCACGCTCGAGCAGACGGTGAGCGGCCCGAGCACCTCCAGGTGCGCCAGCGGCTCCTCCAGCGCCCAGACGGCGTTGCCGGGGTCGATGTTGGCGCCGACATACTCCTTGCCGGCCGCTTCGATGAGGCCCTTGAGTTCGTGCGACTGCATGTCGCCGGAGTGGTTCTCGATGGCGATTTTGATGCCCTCAGCCTCGGCGCGTGAGCGGTTGGCGCGGATGACCTTGACGGTCTGTTCGATGTGGCGCTGGATGCCGCCATCGCCGACGCGGTCCTTGGAGTTGCCCAGGTAGCAGCGCGCCACCGGCGAGCCGAGCGCCTTCGCCAGCCGGATCGTCAGCGCCAGATGCTCCTCGGGCGTGCCGTAGGTGTCCTTCCAGGTGTTGGAGGTCGGGCAGACGCTGCCGGTACCGACGTACATCTGCAGGCCGGCGCGCTCCGCCTGCGCGCGCAGGCCCTCGAGGTAGGCGGCCTCAAAACTCTCAAAGACATGCAGCTCGGAGAGGAAGCAGGTGTCGAGCTTGAGCGAGGCCGCATACTCGATGAACTGGCCGGCCTTCCAGCCGGTGGCACGCACGGCAAAATGGTCGAGCCCAAGCTTCAGCTTCAGCTTCAGCTTCGGCGCGGCCGCCGGCAGGCGAGGCGCGGCCAGGGCAGCGGTGGCGAGGACGGTTTGCGAAAGAAAGGCGCGGCGGTTCATGGGCGGGGAGTAAGGGGACATTCCCTCAACGGTCAAGCCCGGCCCTTGCTGTCAGGCCGTTCATGGTCGCCATGAACAAAATCCCCTTTGCCAAGCCCGGCTGGGCGGGTATGACTGCCTCCCCCGCTCCGGCGGCCTAACCACCCCCTGCCAATTGCACATGAGCCAAAAAAGTGACTTCGGACTGATCGGCCTCGCCGTCATGGGCCAGAACCTCGTCCTCAACGTGGAAAGCCGCGGCTTCCAGGTTTCCGTTTACAACCGCACCACCAGCGTCACCGACGAATTCGTCGCCAAGCACCCCGGCAAAAAGCTGGTCGGCTGCCACAGCCTCGAGGAGTTCGTGCAGAGCCTCGCCACGCCGCGCAAGATCCACATCATGGTCAAGTCGACCGCCGTCGCCGACAGCGACCGCGACGCGGTGGACGCGGTCATCGAGCAGCTCATCCCCCTGCTCGACAAGGACGACATCATCATCGACGGCGGCAACAGCTTCTACAAGACCACTGAACGCCGCGACGTCTACCTCGCCGAAAAGGGCCTGCGCTTCATCGGTGCCGGCGTCTCCGGCGGTGAAGAAGGCGCGCGCAAGGGCCCCTCGATCATGCCCGGCGGCCCGGCCAGCACCTGGGAGGTGATGAAGCCGATCTTCGAAAGCATCGCCGCCAAGGTCGACGGCGAACCCTGCGTCATCCACATCGGTCCCGGCGGCGCCGGTCACTACGTGAAGATGATCCACAACGGCATCGAGTATGGCGACATGCAGCTCATCTGCGAAGCCTACAACATCTTCAAGAATGCCGGCTTCACCACCGACGAGATGGCCGCCATCTTCAACGAGTGGAACGAGGGCGACCTGCTCAGCTACCTCATCCAGATCACCGGCAAGGCCCTCGAACAGAAGGACGCCGAAACCGGCCACCCGGTCGTCGAACTGATCATGGACAAGGCCGGCCAGAAGGGCACCGGCCAGTGGACCCTGCAGAACGCCGTCGAAAACGCCGTCGTCATCAGCACCATCAACGCCGCCGTCGAGGCGCGCATCCTGTCGAGCCAGAAAAAGCAGCGCGTTGCCGCCAGCAAGGAACTCGCCGGCCCGGTCCCCGATCTCGCCGCCAAGAGCCTGACCTTCTCGATCAGCTTCGGCAAGAGCTCCGGCAGCGTCAGCGCCGGCCTCAGCGTCGACAAGTCCGACCTCGTCAAAAAGGTGCACGACGCCCTCTACGCCTCGAAGATCATCAGCTACGCCCAGGGCCTCGACCTGATCAAGACCATGGGCGAGAAGAAGGGCTGGGGCCTCGACCTCGGCCGCATCGCCGCCATCTGGCGCGGCGGCTGCATCATCCGCGCCAAGTTCCTCAACCGCATCACCGACGCCTACCGCGCCAACCCCGGCCTGGTGAACCTGATGCTCGACCCGTTCTTCAAGGACGTGCTCGCCAAGACCCAGCAGAACTGGCGCGAGGTCGTCGCCCTCGCCACCCTCAACGGCATTCCGGTGCCGGCCTTCTCGGCCTCGCTCGGCTACTACGACAGCTACCGCGCCGAGCGCCTGCCGGCCAACCTGCTGCAGGCCCAGCGCGACTTCTTCGGTGCCCACACCTACGAGCGCGTCGACAAGCCCGAAGGCCAGTTCTTCCACACCGACTGGCCCGAGGTCATCGGCTGATCCGCCAACAGGCCAGGGTCTGCTCAACCCGCGAACATTCCCACATTCAGGCGGCCGGTTCCCCCGGCCGCCTTTTTTGTGGGCCTGGTGTTTGGATCCATACCCATGGCAGCCGGGTCAGACGAGAACGCAGCCTGACAACCGCGCAGGCTGGCCATCGAGCCGGGCTCTGCGTCATGGAGACGCTTCCACCCTGATTGGGCTCCAATCCTCGCCTCATTTCTGCCCATTGAGTTTTGCCCCGCCCGCGCCGTAGTTGCAGGAGCATGTCGCACCTGCTGACCTTTGCCGCCGGATTCCTGTGCGGGGCCGCCACCTGGCTGCTCTGGCAGGCGCTGCGCTTCGCCGCGGAGATGCGCGTGGCACGCCAGGAAGCCGCCAGCTACCTCGAGGCCGATATCGTTTCGACCAAGGATCTGGAGGCGCGTGCCGCCATCGAAGCCTGCAAGGGCCGGCTGCGCTGGCAGAAACGTCTGAACCCGGAATGGCTGCCGCCGCTCATCGATGAAATCCCGCGTCTGGTCCGCGAGATCGCCAGGATCTACCACCCGGACAACCCGCAGCCCCTGCTGGCACCCGGCCTCAGCCAGTTCTCACGCGCCGTCGAACTAGCCGCTGGCGATGTCTCAAACTTTCTGGGCGGTCATGCGGTCGGTCGCTTCGTCGATGTCAGCGCCGGCACTGCCTGGCGCACCTGGGAGGTCGGCCAGAAAATCGCCGGCCACGAGGCGGTGAAAACCGCCGGCCGCTGGTGGAAACGCGTGCTGCCCGTCTGGCAGGCGGTGAAGTACAAGTCTCCGCTGGTCTGGGCCGGCGTCGCGGTCAGCAATGTCGCCGCCAGGACGCTGCAGCCCGTCATCATCGACCTGGTGGCACGTCGCGCTCTGGAATTGTACGGCGGGCACACCGCCCCGGCCACTCCGGCCCAGCTGCCGAGCTGACCTGATGGACCTGTCGGACCTGTCGGACCTGTCGGACTTCGTCCATTCTGTCCATTGTCCATCCCCTGCCCCCTGAAACAAACAAACCCCGCTCTTTTGGAGCGGGGTTTGGAGTGGGTTTTGAATCTGGCGGCGTCCTACTTTCGCGGGACCTTTCGTCCAACTATCATCGGCGCAACAGCGTTTCACTTACGTGTTCGGGATGGGAACGGGTGGTGCCACTGTGCCATGGCCACCAGACTTCCGGCGGGGTGCTGCAAATGCAGGGTGCCTGGCCGGCGTGTCTGGGGGCCGTGTCGGGGAGGTGAAGCACCCTGACAACCGCACACAGGAGGAAAAGAAAACAAGATCATCGGGCATGGAGCCTGATATTTGGAATGGGACGAGATAAGACAAACGGATGATTAGTACCGCTCAGCTGAGTATGTTACCACACTTGCACCGGCGGCCTATCAACGTGGTGGTCTTCCACGATCCTTCAGGGAAACCTTATCTTGGGATGGGCTTGGCGCTTAGATGCTTTCAGCGCTTATCCCTTCCGCACATAGCTGCCCAGCGATGCCCTTGACAGGACAACTGGAACACCAGAGGTGCGTTAATTCCGGTCCTCTCGTACTAGGAATTAAACCCCTCAATTTTCCTGCGCCCACAGAGGATAGAGGACCGAACTGTCTCGCGACGTTCTGAACCCAGCTCGCGTACCGCTTTAACCGGCGAACAGCCGGACCCTTGGGACCTTCTCCAGCCCCAGGATGCGATGAGCCGACATCGAGGTGCCAAACCTTGCCGTCGATATG
>CAZSBO010000175.1:0-7699 GCA_964605265.1 uncultured Prosthecobacter sp. | reverse complement strand
TGATCGTGGGAATGCTCGTTGCCGCACCCAGAGGCCATTCTCAATGGAATGGCGAAAACGTGGCGGTGAGAGAGGGATTCGAACCCTCGGTAGCGGATAAGGCTACGCACCTTTAGCAAAGGTGTGCTTTCGACCACTCAGCCATCTCACCGGATCTGGCCGCCCGACCGGGGGAGGGCAGGCGACAGAAAGCAATAAGACCCGGGGCGGGGCCTTCGTCAAACACAAAACGCGGGGTGGTGCGCGGGTTTCCCGGGCTTCTGGAGCATGGGGCAACCCGGGTGGGCAGAAACCGGGGCAAGCCTTGGCCGGTCTCCAGGGCGTGGCGGTCGCCAGCGCCGAGGCGGAAGTCGCCGCCGCGGCAACCTCCGGTTGGTGCCGGGCGTTTCTGTGGTACACTGCACGCAATGAACGAGGCCCCGCACCGTCCTGGCACACTGGAAAAGGCGCTGAAGCTCAACCTCGAGCGCTCGATCTACGGCACCTTCGCCGAAATCGGCGCCGGCCAGGAGATCGCCAACTGGTTCTTCCGCGCCGGCGGCGCCTCGGGCACGGTCGCCAAGACGATGTCGGCCTACGACATGACCTTCAGCGACGAGATCTACGGCAAAAGCGCCCGCTACGTCTCGCGCCAGCGCATGCAGGCGATGCTCGACCACGAGTTCCAGATCGTGCAGCAGCGCCTGCAGGCGAAGCGCGGAGCCGACACCGCCTTCTTCGCGCTCGCCAACACAGTGCGCGCGCGCGGCTGGCGCGACACCAACGAGGAATGCCACGGCTGGCTCGGCCTGCGTTTCCAGACGGAGCCCCAGGGGCCGCCGAACGACATCCAACTCCACGTCCGCCTGCTCGACGACAGCAACCATCAGCAGGCCGAGGTCATGGGCATCCTTGGCGTCAATCTGCTGCATGCCGCCCATCACTACCGCGGCGAGCTGACCACCTTCCTGAAAAGCCTGCTCGACGACCTGCGCCGCAAACGCCTGGAGATCGACCTGATCGACTTCAGCGGCCCGGCCTTCAGCAGCCCGGCCTTCGAGGACCGCATTGTCGCCCTCGAACTCGTGCGCAGCGACCTTGCCGATGCCGCCCTGTTTGGTGCCGACGGCGAGATCGGCCAGGCCTCGGACCTGCTCTACAAGAAGCCGGTCCTCATCAACCGCGGCAGTTTTGATCCGATCACCCGCGTCAACCTCGACATGATCGAGCGCGGCGCCGCCGCCTTCGCGACCGATTTCGGCGCCGAGGCCGACGGCCATGTCGAGATCCTCGAGATCACCATGCACAACCTGCTCTGCATGGAGGATTGCACGGTCGAGTACGGCAACTTCCTCGCCCGCGCCGACATCCTGCAGTCACTCGGCAAAAACGTGCTCATCTCGAAGTACGCCGAGTTCCACCGGCTCAGCGCCTACCTCGCCCGCCACACCCGCGAGCCGATCGGCATCATCCTCGGCCTGCCGCTCTTTGAGGAGCTGTTCAACGAACGCTGGTACCTGGATCTTGAGGGCGGCCTGATGGAGGCCTTTGGTCGCCTGCTGCGCAATCAGGTGCGGCTCTATGTCTATCCGGCCGGCGATCCCCTCACCGGCCAGGTCCGCACGGCCAGCCAGGCGCGGGTCAGTCGCGAGCAGGCCCACCTGCTGCGCTACCTGCTCGACACCGGCAGCGTGCACGAGATCCGCGAGGGCCTGGACGAGTGCCTGTTCCAAACCAGCGCCAACGTCCGCCAGATGATCCAATGCGGCGATCCGCGCTGGCGCGGGTATGTGCCCCAGATGGTCCTTGAAAAAGGCCCTTGGGCGGCGATCACAGGCTGATGCGCATCGAACTCGTCAACACCGGCACCGAACTCTGCCTCGGCGACGTCATCAACACCAACGCCGCCTGGATCGGCCAGCGACTCGCGGCGCTCGGTTTGGAGGTCGCCCGCCAGACCGTCGTGCCCGACGGTGGTGCGGTGAAGGCTGCCATCGCCGAGGCCGCCGCCCGCGCCGACGTGGTGCTCGTCTCGGGTGGGCTCGGACCGACCAATGACGATGTCACCCGCGAGTCGACCGCCGAACTGCTCGGCCTGGAACTGCGGCAGGACGCCGGCGTCACCGCCCAGCTGGAAGCCTACTTCGCCCAGCGCGGTCGGGCGATGAGCCCGTCGAACCTGCGCCAGGCCCGCGTGCCCGTCGGCGCCCAGGTGCTGGCCAATCCATTCGGCACCGCCCCCGGCCTGTACTTCCCCGCCGAACTCGGTGCCTCGCGCGGCTGGAACGCCCACCTGTTTTTGCTGCCCGGTCCGCCGCGCGAGCTGAAACCGATGGTCGAGACCGAGGTCGAACCGCGCCTGCGCGCCCTGCTGCCCGATGGCGACAGCCGAAGCGTGCTTTATTTGCGGCTCACCGGCATCGGCGAGTCCGACATCGTCGAGGCGGTGGAAAAACAGCTCGAAGCCGTGCCGCGCCTGGAACTCGGCTACTGCATCGGCCGCGGCGATGTCGATGTCCGCCTCGCCGGACCCGAAGAAGCGGTTCGGGCCGGCGCGCAGATCGTGCGCGCGCGGCTGGGCGATTGCATCCTGTCCGAGGACCGGCGCGTGCTGGAGGAGGTCGTCGTGCACACGCTCGCCGCGCGCGGCGAGCAACTGGCGCTCGCCGAATCCTGCACCGGCGGCGCGGTCGCCGCCCGCATCACCGATGTCAGCGGTGCCTCAGCGGTCTTCGGCCACGGCTTTGTCACCTACGCCAACGCCGCCAAGCAGCAGCACCTCGGCGTGCCGGCTGCCCTGATCGAGACCCACGGCGCCGTCAGCGAGCCGGTGGCGCGCGCCATGGCCGAAGGCTGCCTCGCGGTCTCCGGCGCCGACCACGCGCTCGCCCTCACCGGCATCGCCGGGCCCACCGGCGGCAGCGACGACAAACCGGTCGGCACGGTCTGGATCGCCCTCGCCTCCAAAGGGGAGGATACCGTCGCGCGGAAGTACTTTTATCCCGGTGCACGCGACCGCTTCAAGCTGCTTGCTGGTCAGGCGGCGCTCGAGCTGCTGCGCCGTCGCCTGCATGGACTGCCTCTGCCCGGCTGAGTCATGCACCGATCCCTGACCCTGCTCGTCCTGCTGCTGCTCGCCGGCATCCTGCTGCCGTTTGTGATCTGGGGCGAGGCCTTTGATGCCGCCCTCAGTCTGGAAGGCGCGCGCGCCTGGATGGAGGGCTGGGGCGACTGGGCCTGGTGCGCCGGCCTGCTGCTGCTGGTGGGCGACATCGTCCTGCCGATCCCGAGCACGGTCGTCATGTCGGCGCTGGGCTGGATGTATGGCTGGTTCTGGGGCGGCTGCCTCGCCGCCGCCGGCTCGCTGCTGTCCGGACTCACCGCCTACGGCCTCTGCCGCCGCTTCGGCCGCGGCCTGGCCCGGCGCATCGCCGGCGAGGACGGTCTGCAGCGCGCCGAGCGACTGTTTGCCCGGCGCGGCGGCTGGCTGGTCGCCCTGTCGCGCTGGACCCCGGTCCTGCCCGAAGCCGTCGCCTGCCTGGCCGGCCTGGCCCGGTTGCGCCGGCGGGTCTTCGTTACCGCCCTCGCCTGCGGCTCCCTGCCGCTCGGCTTCGCCTTCGCCGCCATCGGCCACCTCGGTCACGACAGCCCCGCACTGGCCCTCAGCCTGAGCGCCATCGTGCCCGCCCTGCTCTGGCTCATCGCCTGGCGCTGGCAGGGGCGGAGTGAGGAGTGAGGGCGCCGGGAGGAGTTCGGATCCCGACCGCTGCGCCGGCGCCGTGATTTCCTGTGGGGCCGATTCGGTCGAGGTGCTGTTTGGCCGCAGAGGGGGCCGGAGAGGCCGAGGTGGGGTGACTTGTCCTCAAGGCGCCGTGCTGGGCAAGGGGAGCGCGGACAGGCTTTTCATGATGGACGAAAAGTTCAGAGGCCTTTCCGAGCATCAGCCCTATTAGTAAGGAAAAGAAATAACAAAAACCATTTCACGCTCGGCTCTAACCTGGTAAAAGGCTAGGTAAAATCGCGAAATAATTAGGCGGAAAGCCTGAAGAGACCGAGTGGAATCACTGCAATCTTCCATTCAAACCAAGATGAAAAAGACCCTCCCGATGTCTTCCTTGGCACTTGCAAGCCTCAGATCCTACCGTCGCCAACGCTGGCTCACCTGGCTTCAAATCATGCTCACGCTGCACTGGAGTGCCGCACTGCCTCTTCTTCAGGCACGTTATGTGCCGTCCGCGCTGGAGTCGTCCACTCCCTGGACAAGTCTGCCGGTTTGGCAGGAGGGTCCTGACCAGGCTGCCCCCGATCGGGGACCCGATTTGGGACATGCCGATTTGGATCTGCTGCCGAACTGGTACGAGGAATACATCGGCACGGATCCCTACAGTCCGGACAGCGATGGCGATGGCATCACCGACCGAGATGAATTGCTCGTCACTTTCACGAATCCCCTCAAGCCCGACAGCGATGGCAATGGATGGACCGACTTGGAGGATTTCACGGGCGAGAGCGCTCCAGACGCCGATCCTGATGCCGACGGTTTGACCAATGCGC
The DNA here is from genome assembly GCA_964605265.1 of uncultured Prosthecobacter sp. Classification (GTDB taxonomy): domain Bacteria; phylum Verrucomicrobiota; class Verrucomicrobiia; order Verrucomicrobiales; family Verrucomicrobiaceae; genus Prosthecobacter. The sequence continues at coordinate 3,166 of CAZSBO010000175.1, read as the reverse complement.
AGGAGGCGCAGCTTGGCACTGACCCCCGCCTTTTGGATAGCGATGGCGATGGCTTGCCGGATGGTTTGGAGATCGCCTGTGGTTTTTCGCCTCTCCAATCCGACAGCGACGGTGACGGCACCTCTGATTATGAGGCCTATGCGCAGAAATACAACGCCGGGCGGGTTTTTGCTCCTGTCAGCCCTGCACCGGAGGAAGCCCCGTCACCGGCAGGGGAGGAACCGTCGGAGCAGGCTCCCGACAGCGATGGCGATGGGCTCTCCGATGCACGTGAACTCGTTCTGGGCACGGATCCCTTGAATCCCGACAGCGATGGCGACGGTTTGCCCGACGGTTTGGAAATGACCTGGGGCAGCAGCCCGCTGGTGGAGGACACCGATGGCGATGGTCTGCCGGATGCGCACGAGCACCTGCTCGGCACCAACCCCGGCGATGTCGATACCGACGCCGATGGCTTTTCCGACGCCGATGAAGTTTGGATCAGCATTACCAGTCCACTGCTGGCTGACACGGATGGCGATGGCCTCAGCGACAGCCAGGAACTGTTGCTCAATCCCCCCAGCGATCCGAAGCGCGCGGATACCGACAACGATGGACTGACGGATTTTGAGGAAATCAATGCCCCGCGCCTGTTTCCCGGCTTTCCCCATCGGCTCGATCCGACCCTGGCTGACAGCAACGCGGATGGTCTTACCGACGATCTCGCCGTGGCTGCCCACATGGTTGACACCGATGGCGGGGGCTTGCCGGATTGCATTGAGCGTCTTTATGGCCTTGACCCGCAAAATCCGGTTGATGACACTGGCGATATGGATGGCGATGGTACCCGCAACCTTGAGGCCTGGCTCACGGGCTTGCGCCTCAACGGAGGCTTCGCACGTCTTTATGACGCAGACCTCGACGGCATGACGGATGTTTGGGAGCTGGCCCACGGGCTGGATCCCCAGGATCACCACGATGCGGCCGAGGACCCGGATGGCGACTGGCTCTTCAATCGCCTGGAGTTCGTCCAAGGCAAGGATCCTCAGGAGGCCGACTCCGACCTGCCGGGGCGTGACCGTTACGGACGGCGCCTGGCCCGCGCCCAGGCCGGTCCCCAGTGGAGCGCCGATTGGGACCGCGACGGCATCAGCAACCTGGAGGAAATCCTGGATCGCAAAACCGATCCCAGCGACGGCCTGCCGCACGGCCCGCGCCTTAGGAGCGGCAAAAACGCCGGGCAGCAGCAGAGCACAACTTCCTCCTCCACAGCCACCTTTGTGCCCGAGGAGGAGCAGGGCAGCGGCGGTGACCCCTGCTACTGCGGGGGCAGTGTCTGCAGTTGCACCTACAGTGGGGATTGTTCCGGCACCTGCGATGCCGGCAACGCCTGCACCTGTGGCGGCAGTTCCTGTGGTTGTTCAGAGGCGGGCCAATGCTCGGGCTGGTGCGGTGCGCCGGAAAGTTGCTCCTGTGGAGGCTCCTCCTGTTCCTGCTCGGAGAGTGGTCAGTGCAGCGGCACCTGCGAGTCTCCCGGCAGTTGCACCTGTGGCGGTTCTGCCTGTTCCTGTTCGGAGAGTGGACAGTGTGGCGGTTCCTGCGAGTCTCCGGGCGCCTGTGGCTGCGGCGGCACTTCCTGCGGCTGCTCACAAAGCGGTGATTGCTCGGAAACCTGCGAAACCCCGGATCCCGCCTGCTATTGCGGCGGCCCCGACTGCGGCTGCTCCGACTGGACTCAATGCGGCGGCTGGTGCGAGAACAACGTCGCGTTTTGCCAGTGCGGTGGCAGCGCCTGCGGCTGTTATGACCTGCCTTCCTGCTCGGAGCCCTGCGAGAACCTGAACAACTGCTTCTGCAACGCCACCTACTGGGATGCCTGCTCCTGCTCCGCACCCTGTGCCAGCAGCGAGTGCTACAACCCGCCCTGCGGCTGCTCCGGCACGTCCACCGGCTCCTGCACCTGCGCCACCGAAAACGACTGCTCCGGCAGTTGCGGCGAACCCTGCGCCTGCCCCGAGGTCGGCAGCGGTTGCGGCTGCGCTCCCGGCGACCCCTATGGCTGCGGCAGCGCCGGGGGCTGCGTCACCCAAATGTGCTTCTGCCCGGGGGAAAACTGTAATTGCTCGTACTCGGGGGAATGCAGCGGCAATGAAAGTGCGTGTGAAGGCTGCCAGTGTGCGGGTGCCAATTCTGAGGACTGCAGTTGTTCCGCAAGCGGTGAGTGCGAGACGGATTGTGGTGGTAATCTCGTTTTGACAGCCATGCAGGTAAACGGCAATGCAGGAACAAGAAATAGCTCAACCAAACTAATGATTGTCGAAAGCGCGGCTAATACCCCCCCATCAGCTAGCATCTCAGCACTTGGATTCAATGGCGAGAATCAGCCAGAGTGGTCTGGCAATGGACTAACGGCTACGGCAGGACAAACAATTGTGAGTTGGACATCCTCAAACACTTCGTTCATTACAGCGAGCGGCCAAAACGGCACCCGGCAATTAACCATTGAAGTTGTTGATCAGGACAAGGAAGTCGATGAACTCATTATTGACTCACAATTTGAATCTAGGTTGAAAAATACATTAGAGATGTGGTTGTTTGCCTTCGATCCAAAGACCAATGATAGGATATTTACTTTTACCGGCAACACTGAAAGAATAATAAAGAAAGTTGATTACTATAACAACGGCGAGGCCGTTGGCGATTATATTGAATACAGTACCGGATTGACCGGAAATGCAAGCGTAAGCGTTGATTCTCCAGCTTTTCCTGTACCAGGTTGTCCAGGCGGCTATTTTCGTCTACTGTTGAATTTTGATGGTAGTCTTGGGGCGTCAGGTGTCGCTGGATATGACGAAAGCAAGAGCAATCCGATTTTTCTAGATATGGAAATTGAAGGCGAGATTAGTGTTGGCGTTGGTGGAGCTTTTGGAATTGGTTCACCCAACCTGATAGCTCTCGAAGTTCAGGTGATCGGAAGCGCATCTGCAAGCATAAGTGCAACTCCGGTTCTGGAGGAGGATAAAACGTTAACTTTGGATGGTAGTGTAACGACCAATAACCTCGAGGTTAACGGTACGGCAAAGTTTATTATATTCGAAGAAGATTTAGTATCTTATCAGATTGTTAATCATGCAGTCGGACTGGCGAATGAATTTCCTTTTGAAATAAATTTATAATATGCTCAAAC
>CAZSBO010000174.1:0-7721 GCA_964605265.1 uncultured Prosthecobacter sp. | reverse complement strand
AGGCGACCATCGACCGACGACCCGAAGTAGGCGCGGCCACCGGCGATGGCGGTGTGGAAGACGTCGTCGAAGCGGATGCGGTTGTGCAGCTCCATGCCTTCGATGACGCGACCGTCCTCGCCCGGCCAGGCCAATTCAGGCGGCACGGGGGAGGTGTACACCCAGCGCGGCTGCAGCGGCGTGCTCAGGTTCGCCTCCGTGTGGCCGACGCGACTGGCGTCGTGTTGATAGGTGGGCCAATCCGCCTGGGCGGACAGCGACAGCAGGCAGAGCGGCAGCAGGAGAGCTTTCATGGCGGATCGGGAGAGGAAGAGGAGTACGGGCGGCGGCAGGGGAGGCTATCGGGTGAGGGATGCGGAGAGTGGAGAGCGGAGAGCGGAGAGCGGAGCCGTGGAACTTGGAACTTGGAACTTGGGATTTGAACCTGAAACCCTGCCTCTCGGGCGGCGTTGGTTTCTGCCATGCGTTGCCCCTCGCGTTTGTTGCTCTGCTTGCTCTTTTTTGCTGCCTCGGCGCTGGCCTGTTCGGTGCCGGTGTTTCGGTATGCCCTGGAACATTGGCCGGCGGATCCGTTTCAGGTGCTGGTGTTTCACCGTGGCGCGTTGTCGGCGGAGCTGGAGCAGGCGCTGAAGGCGACGGAAGCGACCGAAGGGGCTCGCCCGAACGTGCGGGTGCGGCGGGTTGATCTCGACGACTCTCCGCCGGTGGAGTTGGTGCGTTTGTTCGAGCAGCAACCGGAGTCGCGTGCGCCCTGGCTGATCGTGCGCTTTCCCTCGTCGTCCGGAATCCCTGAACCGGTGCTGTCGGCGCCGCTCGATGCGGCGGCGTTGGCGCAGGCCCTCGATTCACCCGCGCGCCGCGAGGTGGTGCGCCGCTTGGGCGAAGGCCAGAGCGCGGTCTGGCTGCTGCTGGAGTCGGGCGATAAGGCTGCCGATGATGCCGCGGAAAAGCGACTGCAGGAGCGGCTCGACTATTTGCAGGGTGTGATGAGCCTGCCGAAGCTCGATGAATCGGACATCGCCAACGGGCTTGTCTCGGTGCCCGAGGAGGATCTGCGGCTGGAGTTTTCGCTGCTGCGCGTGGCCCGCAGCGATGCCGCCGAAGCGACGCTGGTGCGGCAGTTGCTGCTCAGCGAGGACGGCTTGCAGGAGGTCGAGGGCGAGCCCATGGTGTTTCCCGTCTTCGGTCAGGGGCGGGCCCTCTATGCACTGGTTGGCGAGGGCATTCGCAACGAGACGATTGAGGCCGCTGCGGCGTTTCTCATCGGCAAATGCTCCTGCCAGGTGAAGGAGCAGAATCCCGGTGTGGACCTGCTCATGGCCGCCGATTGGGCCGCCGTTGCCAAGGCCTCGCCGGTGCTGGACCGCAACCTGCCGACGCTGGAGGAGTTGCTGCCGGTGGAAACCGTCACCACGGCGGCAGCGCCTGCGTCAGCGTCCGCCAGTCTGCCGCGTTGGGCACTCGGGGCAGGGGTCCTACTACTGGTCTTGGCCGGCCTCTGGCTGCTGCGCCGCTGAGCTTGCACACGGCCCGGCTTGTGACTCAGTGCAGTCATGTCGCTGTTCTCCTTCATCCTCGCCTCGGCACGGCATTACTGGCGCGGTCATCTCGGCCTGCTGCTCGGCGCCTTCCTGGCCTCGGCCATCCTCAGTGGCTCGCTGCTGGTGGGCGATTCCGTGCGCGCCAGCCTGCGCCGGGTGGCGGAATTCCGGCTCGGCAAGGTGCAGACAGGCCTGCTGGGCGGCGACCGCTGGTTCACGGAAACGCTCGCTCGTGAGGCCGGCGCAACACCGCTCATCCTGGCCATCGGTTCGGCCTCGGCCGGCGATGTCCGCGTCAATGGCGCCCAGGTACTCGGCGTGGAATCCGGCTTCTGGCAGCTGGGTCCGAGCGGTCGCGGTCCGGAGCTTGCCTCGGGCCACATCGGCCTGAGCGAGTCGCTGGCGCGCAAGCTCGCCGCCAAGGCCGGCGACACGGTGCTGGTGCGGCTGGAGCGACCCAGCGCGATCTCGCGCGATGCACCGCTTTCGGGCAGCACGAACGAGGAAGTCACCCTGCGCCGCGAGGTCGGTGCCATCGTCAGTGCCGAGGATTTCGGTACCTTCCAAGCGGTCGCCTCACAAATCGCGCCCGACTCGGTCTTCGTGCCGCTGGCCGACCTGCAGGTGCAGATCGAGATGGAGGGGCGGGTCAACGCCCTGCTCAGTGCCGCGCCGGACGCGGCGGCGCTGGCGGCCAAGCTGGAGGCCGGCAAGACGCTGGCCGATCTGTCGCTCAAACTCGCGCCGATCGACAAGCCCACGCCGGCCTGGGAACTCAGCACCGATCGGGTCTTCCTCGATGAAGCCGTGGCCCAGGATCTGTTGGCGGCCCGTCCCGGCGCTTACGGTGTGCTCACCTACCTGGTCAATGGCGTGAAGTCGGCCAAGGGGGCGACCCCCTATTCGATGATCACCGCCGTCGATGCCGCCGCGGCTGGACTGCCGGAAGGGCAGGGCATGCTCATCAGCGCCTGGCTGGCCGAGGACCAGAAGCTGCAGGTCGGCGATGAGGTGGAGATCCGCTATTATGTGGTCGGCAACGGCCGCGAGCTGCGCGAGCAGACCGCGAAGTTTCCGGTGCGCGGCATCCTGCCGATGGAGCACGCTGCCATCACCCCGGCCTGGACGCCGCCCTTCCCGGGCGTGTCGGATGTCGACAACTGCCGCGACTGGGATCCCGGCTTCCCGATGGACAACAAGGCGATCCGCGATCAGGACGAGAAGTACTGGGACGACTACAAGGGCACGCCCAAGGGCTTCATCGCCCTCGCCGAGGGGCAGCGTCTCTGGGGCAATCGCTTTGGCCAGTTGTCGGCCGTGCGCTTCACCGCGCCCGGTGCCGACGCCGCCGTGCTGGCGAAGCAGATCGCGGATCGACTCAAGCTCGCCGACCTCGGTCTCGTGCCGCGCGACTTCGGTCGTGAGGCCGGTGCGGCCGCGCGTGGCAGTGTCGATTTCGGTGGCCTCTTCATCGGCCTCAGCCTCTTCCTCATCGCCGCCGCCCTGGTCTTTGCCGCGCTGCTCTTTCTGTTCACCCTCGAACGCCGCGCCGCCCAGGCCGGCCTGCTGCTGGCCACCGGCTGGACGCCGCGTCAGGTGCGCCGCAGCCTGCTTGGCGAGGCGGGCGTCATCGCCATCGTCGGCGCCGTGCTCGGTGTGTTCGGCGGCGAGTTCTACACGCGTCTGGCCCTGCAGGGACTCAGTGGTGTCTGGTCGGGAGCCGCCCAGGGCCTGCCGCTCATCTATGCCGGCAGCGTCGCCACCCAGGCCGGCGCGGGTGTCGGTGCCGTGCTGGTACTGCTGCTGGTGCTGGCGTGGAGCAGTCGCCGCCTGTTTGGCAAACCCGCGCGCGAGCTGCTCTCCGGCCAGGATCCGGCGGCGGCGGCGACCGGCGGCAGCGTCACCGGTTGGCGCCGTTTCATGCCTGTGATCTGGCTGCTCGGCGCCATCGCCCTGCTCGCCGGCGGTGCCGGTGCGGCATCGGCCGAAGCGGTGGCCGGCCTGTTCTTTGGCGGCGGGTTTCTCCTGCTCATGGCCGGGTTGTCGCTGGCGCGGCAATGGCTGCGCAAGCCGCGCGGTCTGGCGGTCAGCCTGCCGCAGATCGGCCTGCGCAACCTCGCGCGCCGACCCTCGCGCAGCCTGGCGGTCATGGGCATGATGGCCGGCGGCATATTCCTGGTCACCGCCGTCAATGCCTTCCGCCTCGGCGCCGGCGACACCCAGGCCAAAACTTCCGGCACCGGCGGCTTCAGCCTGGTGGGCGAATCGTCGCTGCCCATTTATGAGGACCTCAATTCTGCCGCTGGTCGCGATGCCTTCGGCTTGGATGAGGAACTGCTGGAAGGTGTGACGATTGTACCCTTCCGCGTGCGACCCGGCGACGACGCCAGTTGCCTCAACCTCAACCGCGCCCAGAAGCCCGTGCTCGCTGGCGTGAATCCGGCCCTGCTTGAGGGGCGCTTCCGTTTTGCCGCGGGCGACTGGCAGCTCACCGGCGATCAGGCGGTGGCTGACCAAGCCACCGCCTTGTGGGGACTCGGTCTCGGCCGGGGCGACACCCTCGCCTACCAGGACGGGGCCGGTCGCAGCCTGAGCGTCGAACTCGCCGGCCTGCTCGCCGGATCGGTTCTGCAGGGCAAGATGATCGTCAGCGAGGCCGCCTTCCTGCGCGCCTATCCCGACACCGCCGGCTACCGCTTCTTCCTGATTGAGTCGCCGCCCGACAAGGCCGCCGAGGTCGCCGCCCATCTCACCCGCCAGCTGGAGAAACGCGGCCTCGCCCTCGAGCCCGCGCGCCAGCGCCTGGAAACCTTCCTCAGCGTGCAGAACACCTACATCGGCATCTTCACCGTGCTCGGCGGTCTCGGCGTCCTGCTCGGCACGGCCGGGCTCGGCATCCTTGTCTCGCGCCACGTGCTGGAGCGACGCGGCGAGCTCGGTCTCATGCAGGCGGTCGGCTTCCTGCCCGGCGCCCTGCGTCGCCTCGTGCTCGGCGAACACGTCGTCCTGCTCGCCGCCGGCCTGCTGCTCGGTGTTGGCAGCGCCCTGCTCGCCGTCTGGCCCGCCCTGCGCCAGGGCGGTGGCGACCTGCCCCTCGGTTTCCTCGGCCTGCTGCTCGCCACCGTCTTCATCTTCGGCGTCGCCGTCTGCGCCGTGGCCGTGCAAGTCGCCATCCGCGGCCGCCTCATTGAAGCGATTCGGAGGGAGTAGGGGGAGAGTTTCAGGTTTCAAGTTGAAGGTTTCAAGTTGGGGCCTCAGGGGCGCGAACCGAGAACCGCCCTTCCCAAGGGCCCGAAACCTGCTTTACTGTTCGGCATGCTCACGGTCGCTTTTTACGACACCAAACCTTACGACCGGCAGGCCTTTCTCGCGGTGGCGGGCGAGGGCTTGGTCTGGCAGTTTCATGAGTTTCGCCTGACGGCGGAAACCGCGGCGACGGCGGCCGGTGCCGAGGCCGTCTGTGTCTTCGTCAACGATCAGGTCGATGCCGCCTGCCTGGAGCAGCTGGCGGCGTTGGGCGTCAAGCTGGTGGCGCTGCGCTGCGCCGGCTTCAACAACGTCGATCTGACCGCCGCCCGTGCCCATGGCATCGCGGTCGTGCGTGTGCCGGCCTACTCGCCACATGCGGTGGCTGAGCACACACTGGCCCTGCTGCTCACCCTCAACCGCCGCATCCATCGCGCCTACAACCGCGTGCGCGAGTTGAACTTCTCGCTCAGCGGCCTGGTCGGCTTCGACCTGCACGGCAAGACTGTCGGCATCGTCGGTACCGGCAAGATCGGCCGGGTCACTGCAGGGCTGTTCCGCGGCTTCGGCGTGCGCCTGCTCGGCCATGATCCCCACCCCGACCCCGCCTGGGCCGCGGGCGCTGGCCTGGAATACTTGCCGCTGGAGCGACTGCTCGCCGAAAGCGATGTCGTCAGCCTGCACCTGCCGCTGACGCCGCAGACGCGCTACCTGATCAACGAGACCACGATCGCGCTCATGAAACCGGGCGCCTACCTGGTCAACACCAGCCGTGGCAAACTGGTTGAGACCACGGCGCTCATCGTCGCCCTCAAGGCCGGTCAGTTGGGCGGTGTCGCCCTCGACGTCTATGAGGAGGAGGAAGGCATCTTCTTCGAGGACCATTCCTCCGAGCCGCTGCAGGACGATGAACTGTCGCTGCTGCTGACCTTCCCCAACGTCCTCATCACCTCGCACCAGGCCTTCCTCACCCGCGAAGCTCTCGGCCAGATCGCCACCACCACCCTCGCGAACTTCGGTCGCCTCAGCCTCTGCGCCGACTGGGTGGAGGGCACAGCGGTCTGACAGCAAGAGAATGAAACCGCAGAGGGGATTGGTAGGGCGCTGCTGCGCCGGCGCCATGGCTATTCTGCGTGGCAGTCCGACAGAGGTCTCACGCAAAGGCACCAGGGTGCGAAGAAGGCCGGGTCTCCTCATCCCTTGGCGTGAGCCGGTCTTGGCTTCCCCATCCTGTTGTGAACCGCTGATTTGACGCTGATGGGACGCTGATCCTGAGGGGAAGGGACATCGGCCCCACGGCTCGGTGGGCGTTCGAGTGTGGGTTTGCGACGCAGGATTCACCACAGAGGACACAGAGTTCACGGAGAGCCGCAGCAAGCCCCTGGCAGCGCGCAGCGCTTTGGACTGCGGAGGTCCTCCTCCGCTCTGCCACCTCGTCCGGGCAGGCACCGGAAACTCAGAGGGTCCGCAGATGACGCAGATTTTGCAGAAGGACAGAAGGGGAACCGGCTTCAGCCGCAAAGGGACGCAAGGATCGCAAAAGCAGACAAGTGCGACAGGCTCCTGCCGCTTGGGTGTGGTTGCAGCCCTGCTGCGGGGGGGGGAGATGCGGCTTCGCCGCGGGTGTGCGCCAGCAGGGCTGGCTTGGGGAAAGCGGCAGCAGGCTGCGCGCAGTCCATGACGCCAAGAAGGCCGCTGTCTGGCCTTGGCGTGGAACCCTCGCGCCCCGCCCGCAGCCCACCCAATCCCTGCAACAGCCGGGCCGTGCGGGGCGTAAAGATCTGGCGTAGCCTCCATGCTGTTCCGAATTTCGTCCTGCTTCCTCCTTTCTGCCCTCGCCCTGTCCGCCGCGGATCCGGCGGGCAAGGGCCTTTACGACCAGCATTGCGCCAACTGCCATGGCCCGGCCGGCGAGGGGGTGGCGGAGAAGTACGACGAGCCGCTTTACGGCGACCGCAATGTCGACTGGCTGACGCGCTACATCGACCGCAGCATGCCGGAGGAGGATCCGGACCTGGTGCGCGGCGAGGACGCGAAAAAGGTGGCGCAGTTCATCTACGACGCCTTCTACTCGCCGGCGGCCCGCGAGAAGGTCCGCCCCTCGGCGATCGCCTTCTCGCGACTGACGGTGCGTCAGCACCAGCAGAGTGTCGCCGACCTGTTTGCCAGCTTCCGCGGCCGCACGGTGGTCAGCCAGGCCGGTGGCCTGCGCGGGCGCTATGAATCGCCCGACCCGAAGGCGCCCGAGGAAAAGGACGACAAGGGCAATCCCAAGCGCAAGCCGACGAAAAAGATCGAGCGCCAGGATGCCAGCATCGACTTCCAGTTCGGCGCCGCCAGTCCGATGGGTGAGGAATTGGACGCCAACGAGTTCCGAATCGAGTGGAACGGCTCGATCCACGCCGAAGAGACCGGGGTTTATGAGTTCTTCGTCAAGACCGAGAACGGCGTCCGCGTCTGGCTGAACCAGGAACTCGACATCAAGCTCATCGACGGCTGGGTGAGCAGCGGCTCGATGACCGAGCACCGCGGCAGCCTGTTCCTGCTGGGCGGTCGCCACTACCCGTTGCGGGTGTCCTTCTTCAAGTACAAGGACAAGAGCGCCAGCATCGCCCTCGAATGGAAACCGCCGCACCGGCCGCGCGAGGTGATCCCCAGCCGGTACCTGTCGCCCCAGGGCGCGCGCGAGCTCTTTGTCAGCGCCGCGGCCTTCCCGCCCGACGACGCCAGCGCCGGTTACGAGCGCGGGGTGTCGGTCTCGAAAGGTTGGGACGAGGCGGTGACCCAGACCGCCATTGAGGCGGCCGACTTCCTGCTGGCTCGGCTCGACCGCTACGCCCAGACCAAGCCCGAGGACGCGGATCGCGAGGCCAAGGTGAAGGCCTTTCTGCGCACGATTGCCGGTCGCGCCTTCCGCCAGCCGCTCAGCGATGC
>CAZSBO010000173.1:0-7746 GCA_964605265.1 uncultured Prosthecobacter sp. | reverse complement strand
ATGAAAACCACACTGGGACGCTCGGCGGCGACCGCCGACAGGGACAGCAGGGACAACCCGGCCAAGGATGACAGAACGGAAGGCATGCAGAGAAAGGCCATCGGCCAAGCCGGAAACGCCGGCATCGGCCGATCCTCGCAAGCCATCGATCCGACTTTTCTTTATTTCGCAATAAAGCGTCTGGAAGATGCGCCAGCCAAAACCGGGGTTAAATTGTCGACCCCCCAATGATCCCCAACCTCCTTCTCGCCGCTTGCGGCGGTGGCCGGGCCTTGCCTTGGCGTGCCGCACTGTTCCTCGGCTGCCTGCTCGCCGGCAGTCCTGCCGCCGCCCAGACCCTGCAATGGGACGCGAATGGCACCGACGCCGGTGTGACCGACGGCGCCGGCACCTGGAACACCACGGACAGCCGCTGGTGGAATGGCAGCAGCACCGGTGTTTGGAACAGCAGTGCCATCGCCCTGTTTGGCAATGGCGGTGCGCTCGGAACCACCAACACGATCACCGTCAGCGGCACGATCCAGGCGGCCGGCTTGGAGTTCCAGGCCCTCGACATCAGCGGAACCAACCGCAGCTATCTTTTCTCCGGCGGCACCCTGCAGCTCGCCGACAACGCCTTCATCCGGGTCGGCAATGGCGTCACCAACACCGGCACCGCCCGTCTCACCTTCAATACGGCCCTGGCGGGCAGCAACATCACCCTGGAAAAAAGCGGTTCCGATCTCGGCCTGGTGCATCTCAACGGCACCAACACCTGGACCGGCACGCTGACCCTGGCCAACACCGCCGGCGGCGGCGGCCTGTTTCTCAACGTCCTCAACCTCGCTTCGTTGAGCAGTCTGGACCAAATCGCCGTGCAGGCCGGCAACAGCCTCATCCTCAACTACGCCCAGAGTGGCACGCTCGATGTGCCGCTCGAACTCGCCGGCACCGGCAGCGGCAACCGCGGCGCGATCCGCTTCGACGCCAACCGCACCATCGCCGCCGACATCACCCTGACCGCCAACACCGGCATCAGCGCCAACACCGTCGGCACACCGGTCGGCACCCTCGCCGGCAGCATCGGCGAAAGCGGCGGCAGCCGCAGCCTGACGCTCCACAACAATGGCTCCACCGGCACCCTCGTGCTGGCAGGCGACAACCATTTCACCGGCGGTGTCGTGCTCAACGCGGGCGTGCTGCGCATCGGCCACACCGGTGCCTTCAACGCGGCCGCGCCGAACCTGCTCAGCTTCGCCAACACCACGAACGCCAAGACGGTCACGCTCGATGGCTTCTCGGTGACCGTCGCCGGCCTCGCCCAGGCGAATGCGACGGATGCCGTCGTGGTGCAGAATGCCAGCGCGACTCCGGCCACGCTGACGCTTGCCAACAACGTCGACGCCACCTTCCGCGGCGAACTCGCCGACGGCAGCGGCGGCGGCGCCTTGACCCTGGTGAAAACCGGTGCGGGCACCCAAAGTTTCACCGGCACAACCAGCAGCTACAGTGGCGGCACCGTGCTGCAGGGCGGCATCCTGCGCATCGCCGGCGACGGCAGCCTCGGCGCCGTGCCCGGAGCGCCCGACGCCGACCATCTGCGCTTCGACGGCGGCACCCTGCAGTTTGCCTTTGCCGGCTCGGAGGCCAGCCCCTCGCTGGCGGCGACCCGCGGCATCACCCTCGACGCCAGGGGCGGCACACTCGACACGCAGACGAACACGACCTACTACGCCGGCGCCATCACTGGTGCGGGCAGCCTGACCAAGAACGGCACCGGCCGACTCATCCTCGCCGGCGCCTCGGATCACACGGGTGAAATGCTCGTCAACGCCGGCAGCCTCGAGATTCGCCACGCGCAGGCGCTTGGCAGCACCACCGGCAGCACGGTCCTGCTGGCCGGCACCCGCCTCGATCTGAGCGGTGGCCTCACCGTCACCGGCGAAGCCCTCATCACGCCCTACCTCGCCGGCCTGAGTGGCGAAAACACCTGGGCAGGCACCGTTCAGGGCACGATCGGCGCGACCCTGAGCTTTGAATCCGCCGTGGCCAACGGCCTCACCGTGACCGGCGATGTCAACGCCGCCGACGTCGGTGGCGGCGCGCATTCGGTCAACCTGATCGGCGCCGGCAGCGGCGAAATCCGCGGTTCCGTCTCCAACGCCCTCACCGTCACCAAGAGCGGCAGTGGCAGCTGGACGCTGAGCGGCGACAACCGTTTCACCAACGGTGTCAGCCTGACCCAGGGTGAACTCGTGCTGGCCTCACGCGGCGCGGTCAATGCGACAACCCCCAACGCCATCACCTTCGCCAACAACGCCAATGCCAAACTGCTCGGCATCACCGGCACCGTTGTCACCGGCGGCCTCGCTTCGGCCACGGCAACCGGCGCCACTGTGCAAAACGTCGGCGGCGACGCTACCCTCATTCTGCAAACCTCGGCCGATCGCAGCTTCCTCGGCGCCTTCACCGACGGCACCACCGGCCGGCTGTCGCTCGACAAACGCGGCCCGGCCACGCAGTTCCTCGGCGGCGCAAGCAGCCACACCGGCGACACCATCGTGCACGAGGGCACCCTGCAACTCGGCTTCAACCTCGCCGGCGCCCCCGCCAGCCAGATCCTTGACAACGGCAGCCAGCTCGTGCTCGCCGGCGGCACCTTCGCCCTGGCCGGCGGCAGCAGCACGGCCAACTCGCAAACCCTGGCCGGTCTCACCGTGGCGGCCGGTCGCTCGGTGATTCGCCTGACCCCGCACGGCAGCTCGCCCCAGGACCTGCTGCTCGACCTCGGTGCCATCACCGTGCAAACCGGCGGCCAGGTCGATTTTGTCCTGCCCGCCGGCGCCCCCAGCGCGACAAATGGCATCCGCACCAGCACCGGCAACGATGCCGGCGGCATCCTCGGTGCCTGGGCCACGGTCGGCGCCGACTGGGCCACGGTGGTTGACGGCAACATCGTCGCCTACACCGGCTACACCGAGATCACCCGCCTGCGCACCGGCACCGGCGCGGTCGGCCCGCTGCCGGACAACGCGGCGGCCAACGTCAAGATCATCGACGGCGGCGAGAGCGACCCCATTTTGCCGGCCAACGTCGGCGGTGTCACCCGCGTCAACACCCTGCTGCAGACGGCCACTTCCCTGACGAATCTCGACCTCACCTCGGGCAGCACCCTGCGCCTGGGTGTCTCCGGCGGCATCCGCCTGGCGGAAGGCGCCGGCGACCTCGTCATCGGCCGCGCCGTCGGCAACGGCGGCGTGCTCAGTACTGGTGGCAGCGTCGCCAACACGGCAGGTTCCCTGATCTTCACCGATCATGCCTCCACGCAAACCGTGACGGTGAATTCCGGCATCCAGAACAACGGCACCGGTGCGGTGAGCGTGGTGAAAAACGGCCCCGGCCTGCTCGTTCTCGCTGGCGCCGCGGGCAGCAGCTACACCGGCGGTGTCCATCTCAATGGCGGCACGATCCGGGTATCGGCCGACACCGCCCTCGGCGCCGTGCCGGCTGCGGCGACGCCCGCCAGCCTGACCTTCAACGGTGGCACCCTGCAACTCGGCGCAACCTTCAGTCTCAACGCCAACCGCGGCATCACCCTGCTCGAAGGGGGCGGCACCTTCGACAACCAGGGCTTCAACAGCACTTACAGCGGCACCTTGAGCGGCCCCGGCGGCCTGACCAAACTCGGCACCAGTTCGAGCACCCTGACGCTGACCCAGGCCAACAGCCACGAGGGCGTCACCACCGTCGGCGCCGGCATTCTGCAGGTGAACCATGAGCAGGCCCTCGGTTCCACCCAGGGCGGCACCGTCGTCGCCAGTACCGCCATCCTGCGCCTCAACGCCGGCATCACGGTCACCGGTGAAACCCTGACCCTGAACGGCCCCGGCAACAACCAGGGCAACCTGCAGGTGCAGAGCGGCACCGCCACCTGGGCCGGTGACCTGCTCATCGCCAACAACGCCGCCCGCATCGGCACCGGCAGCAGCACCGGCGTGCTGGTCATCGACGGCGTCATCCGCGATGGTGGCGCCAACAGCCTCAGCTACGTCGGCACCGGCGGTGGTGTGGTGCGACTCAATGCCGTCAACACTTACACCGGCTCGAGCGATGTCATCCGCGGCATCGTCCAACTCGGCACCGACAATGCCCTGCCAACCACCACCACGCTCAAGCTGCTCACCAACACCGTCGTCACGGAAACGGTCGCCCTCGACCTCAACGGCCACCACCAAACCCTCGGCGGCCTGCTCCACGGCGTTGTCTCCAACGTCGACAACAATTTCATCACCAACAGCCAGTCGGACACGACCGCCACCCTGACGGTGAACCAGTCGGCGAACACCAGTTACCACGGTCGCATCGAGGGCAACCTCGCCCTGATCAAGGACGGCACCGGCACCCTCACCCTGACCAGCACCTACAACCTCTCGGCACCGGTCGCCACCCAGCACAGTTACACCGGTAAAACCACGATCCGCGGCGGCACCCTGGCCCTCAGCGGCACCGGTCACCTCGCCGGCACGCCCTGGATTCAGGTCGACTCCGGCGCAACCTTCAGCGTCGCCGGCGTCACCAGCGGCAGCTACACGCTGACCGATCAGGTGCTGTCCGGCCGCGGCAGCGTAACCGGACACCTCGTCGTCGGCAGCGGCAGTCGGCTGGCGCCCGGCGACAGCGGTGCCCTGGCGGGCGATGGCACGGGGCGGCTTGACTTCGGCGATCTGACCCTGAGCGGCAGTGCCCTGCCCACCCTGCGCGCCACCTTCCAAATCGGCGGCACGCCGAGCAACCTCGACGATCCGCTCGCGCTCGGCGATGTCACCTACTTCGCCAATGCCGCCTCAGGCGATCAGTACGACAGCCTTGCCGTCAGCGCTGCGCTGAACCTCAATGCCGGCGCCCGCCTGCGCGTCGAACTGCTCGGCAGCTACACACCGCAGCTGGGCGACGTCTTCAACCTGCTCGACTGGGGCAGCCTGAATCCCGATGCCGACGGCGCCAACGGCCTCGATGCCTTCAGCCTGGCGGATCTCGATCTCGGCGACGCCAACGCCCTGCTGGCGGCGCATGGCTGGTATCTGGAGACCGACCGTTTCCTCAGCCACGGCCTGCTCTATGTCGTTGCCCCCGAGCCCGGTCGCGCCCTGCTCCTGCTGCTCGGCCTCGGCGGCCTGCTGCTGCGCCGGCGGCGATGAGGATGACCCGCTGTTTCGATCAGGCAGAGTAGGCCGCCAGCAGCCTGCGCCCGCGTTCGGTCTGCCACGGCTGCACTTGCAACAGCAGGGCGGGCAACTCGGCTTGCAGGGCGTAGCTGCGATGGAACACCGGCGTGCTCGACCCCGAGATCGGTGGCACCATCCAACTCCAGTCGGCACTGATCCCGCGTCCCGCCTGCTGTTCCGCGCTGCAAAAATGTTCGAACTCGGCGGTCGCCTGATGGTGATCGACGAGCCTCACCCCATCGCGCTCGAACGATTCCAGAACGGCCTCGTTGAGCACCAGCAGCGCGTGGTCGCGCCACAGGTTGCGGGTGCGCCGGGTATCGAGCCCGAGCTGCTCGGCGACGACCGGCAGATGGTGGTAGCGGGACTCGTCGCCAAGGTTGCGCGCGCCAATCTCGGTCCCCATGTACCAGCCATTGAAGGGGGCGCAGGGATGGGCCTCGCAACCCGTGGCCAGCATCATGTCGGCCAGGGCCGGGACCGCATACCATTTGAGACCGAGCTTCTCGAACCAGGGGTGACGGGAATGGCGCAGGGGCACCTCCAGCACCAGCCGGCGCGGCAGTTCATACCAGCGCAGCCGTCCGCGCGCCTGCACGATCACCGGCAGCAGATCGAAGCGACCGGGTGTGGCGGGCGGTTGCCAACCGAGTTGGCGTGCAAGGCGGGTCAACTCAACATTCATCGGATCCCCCAGCACGCCACCGCCCGGCAGGGGGTAGCCGGCGTAGCGCAGCAGTTGGTGATTCCAGACGCGCACCTCCTCCGCCTCGCCGCGCCATGCGGGA
Source organism: uncultured Prosthecobacter sp. (assembly GCA_964605265.1). GTDB lineage: Bacteria > Verrucomicrobiota > Verrucomicrobiia > Verrucomicrobiales > Verrucomicrobiaceae > Prosthecobacter. The sequence continues at coordinate 1,754 of CAZSBO010000173.1, read as the reverse complement.
AAAACGGTCATCAGCGGTTGAATGCGGCCGCCCGCCGTCGCCCGCTCCAGATGCGCGCACAAGGCCTCAAAGACCTCGTCGCAGGCGTCCACCGATCGTGCGTCCACCACCTGCAGCGACTTCCAGTGCAGCCTTCCCACGCAGCGCGGCGCGTTGCGCCAGGCGGTGCGGGCGGCGGTCGTGAGATCCGCCGGCGCAGCCCCCGCGTCGCCAGGCACCTTTACCCCGAGATCCCAGCGATGGAACACATTGCCGGCATGAAGTGGGGTGGAAGCGATGGGACAGGCGTGCATGGAGGCGCCGCGCAAGCGGCATGAAGGCATACGCCGTTGCCAGGCATGCGGCGAGAAAAACGCCCCGGGACGAGCCCGCCAGACTCAACCAAACAGCGCGGCGATCGGCTTGCCACCGTCGGTGAGCGGCACCGGGCGGGTGCCATCCATGAGATCGAGCGCCGGATTGATGCCGAGCGCGGCATGCACCGTGGCGTGGAAATCGGGCACCGAGACCGGGTTTTCAACGATCGTCTTGGCGAGGTCATCGGTGACCCCGTAGGCGCCGCAGTGCTTGAGGCCGCCGCCGGCGAGGATCATGCTGAAGGTGCTGCACTGGTGGCCGCGACCACCGCCGCCGTCGAACTCCGGCGGGCGACCGAACTCGGTGCCGACAGCGATCAGGGTCTTGTCGAGCAGGCCATGCGCCTTGAGGTCGGCGATGAGGGTGGAGAAGGCATCGTCGAGATCCTTGATGAGCAGGTGCTGCTTCTCCTGGCCGTCGTTGTGGGTGTCCCAGCCGGTGCCGTTGACGAAGCCGAGGTTGTGCGAGACCTCGATAAAGCGCACGCCGTCCTGGATGAGGCGACGGGCGAGCAGGCAGCGCTGGCCGAACTCGCTGCCGTAGGCGTTGCGCAGGTCGGCCGGCTCCTCGTCGAGCTTGAAGTTGCGCATGAACTCCGGGCCAGCGAGGCGCAGGGCCTCGCGCTGGGCGGTCTCGTAGTCGGCCATCAGGGAGTCGCGCGCGACGCGCTCCTGCAGGGGGGCCAGCAGTTTCGAACGCGCGCTGACACGCTGGCTGGTGACGTCGGCGGGCCGGGTGAAGCCGGAGGGGCCGCTGGCGGTGTCGGTCAGGTAGATGTTGCCGTACTTGGCACCGAGGAAGCCCGGGCCGCGGCTGGGGCTTGGATAGCCGATGAGCATGTAGGCCGGCACGTCGGGATTCGCCGAGCCGCGCTGGTGGGCAACGATGGAACCCATCGAGGGATACATCGTGTTGCCGCTGATCTGGCGTCCGGTGTGGACGAAGTTCGTGGCGATGGCGTGCTCGTTGATGATGTTGTGATTCACCGTGCGCACGGCGGTGATGTGCTCCATCAGGCGCGCGGTCTTCGGCAGGTGCTCACAGACCTGGACGCCGGGCACGGCGGTGTCGATGCCCGGGTAGGCGGCACCCGCCTTCTTCGGGCTGCCCTTGGGATCGCCGAGCGCCTTCGGATCAAAGGTGTCCATGTGGGCCATGCCACCGCCGAGCCAGAGGAAGATGCAGTGTTCGGCCTTGCCCTTGGGCATGGCGACAATGTTGGAGGCGCGCAGGCCGGCGGCGGCGAGCGGGGCGGCGGCGGCGGTTTGCAGGAAGCGGCGGCGTTTCATGGGAGTCATGGCTTGGACAGGTGGAGAAGCGATAAGGTTGGAAGATTTCACGGAGCGAAGACCCATTCGGGGGCGTTGAGCACGGCCCAGAGGACGTCCTCCATGCGC
>CAZSBO010000172.1:0-7751 GCA_964605265.1 uncultured Prosthecobacter sp. | reverse complement strand
CCGCCTCCCGCCGAGGTGCAGTTGCTCACGGAAATCCGTGACCTGCTCAAGAAGTGAACCTCTTCAGGGCACTTCGAAGACCTTCTGGGTCGTCGGATCCAGCGCCAGCGAACCGCTGCTCAGACCCGTGACATCCAATTCCTGGTAGGGCGGATACGGACTGACCACACGGCCCGGCTTGTTGGTGCGCTTGCCCTTGAGGAAGGCACCACCACTCGGGGCCGACTCCGACTTCTTCTCGGGCGTGGACGGTGGCGGTGCATCGGCCACCTGCTTGCTCGCCGGCTTGGACTCCTGACGCGGTGGCGACTCCATCGCAGGCTTCGGTGCGGCGGGTTTCGGAGTCGCTGCCGTCTGCGCCGGGGACTCGGATTTCGGCGTCGTCCTGGGGGTCACCGCCGGCGGCTGACTGCGGGTCGGCGGCCGGGCGGCCGGCTGCGACTCACTGCGCGACGGCGCGGCGGGGGAACTGCGCGACGGCGGCGGCGCCTCATAGCGGGGCGCTGCCTCCTGACGCGGTGGCGCCTCATAACGCGGCGAGGACTGCGGCGGCGGCTGGTAGGCGGGCGGCGGCATGGGCGGCTGGACCCCACGCGCATAGCCGGACGGCGGCTGATCGAGACTGCGACCCGAACCGGGCGGCGGATAGCCTCCCTGGGGCGGGTAGCCACGCGGCGGGGCGTCGCCATAAAACACGCGCCGGAACATGTCGCCGAACTTGCGACCAAAGGTCGGCAGAAACTCCATCGGACTCACATAGTAGCTGGACGGCGGCGGTGGCGGCGGAGCCGGGGGCCGTGTGGACGGCGGCGGATAGCCGGGCGGCGTCTGGTACTGCGGCGGCGGCACGTAGGTTGGTGCCTGCTGAGCGCGCAGTGTGGCGACGGGCACCAAGGCGGCCAGGCCGGCGACGGCCAGACAGTTCAACACAGGTCGCGTCTTCATGTGATTAAGGTTTCTTAAATTCCAGGGCTTTCAAGACAATTCTTCCACAGCGACCGAGTCGCCGCGTCCTGATTCGGACGCTGGTGGAGGCGATTTTGTTCAGCCTCTGCCCGTGTTTCAGAGACGGGCCAGCCAGGCGCGCCCCAAATGGGTCAGGAGAATCCAGGCCTTGCGCAGCGGATGCAACCGGCAGCGTTCCAGAAAGACGCGGTAGCGCTGCCGATGCAGCTTTTCGAGAATCTCGCGATACACCTGCGCCATCATGCGCGCCGGCAGCAGGGCGGCGCGATCGGCGGCCGGCAGCACCGCCTCGGCCGCCTCAAAGAGTTCACGCGCGCGCTCGTATTCGAAGTCCATGAGGGCGACGAATCCCGGCCCGGGCCGACCTTCCAGCACCTCCTGCTCGCTGACCCCAAAGCGCTGCAGGTCCTCCAGCGGCAGGTAGATGCGACCGCTCTCGCGCGCATCCTGACCGACATCGCGCAGGATGTTGGTCAGTTGCAGCGCGTACCCGAGTTGAACCGCATAGTCGCGCGAGGCCGGCTGCGTGCAGCCAAAGATCTCGGCGCTGACCAGACCGACCACCGAGGCCACCTTGTAGCAGTAGCCCAGCAACTCCTCATAGGTCGCATAGCGCACGCGGCCGAGATCGCTGGCGACGCCATCAATGATCTCGACCAGCCATTCGCGCGGAAAACCATAGCGCCCGGGCAGCAGCACGGTCTCCGTCAGCACCGGGTCGCCCTCGCCGCACCCGTCCATGACCGCGCGCCGCCAGCCGTCCAGCCTAACCGCACGTTCGGCAGGGGCCGCGCCGGGATCGTCGGCAAGATCGTCGACGACACGACAGAAGGCATAAAAGGTCGTCATGTCACGACGGCGTGCCGCGGGCAGGCAGGCGAGCGCCAGGGCGAGATTCGACTTCGCCTTGCGGGCGATCTCGGCGGGAGTGGACGCGGGGTCGGACATGGGGTTGGCGGCTGCCGGCCAACAGGCCGGTGACGGGCTGTTTAGAAACGGCCAAAGCGCGTCGCTGGCAAGCCCAATCGCCGCCGGCGAGCGTGGAATTCAAGAACTGTGCCAGCCTGCGATTGCACACAAAAAAAACCACTTGCCGACAGCTTGTTCACCGGTTGTTCACGGGCTTGTTCACGCCCGCATCAAATCTCTTCAAAAAATCCACGCCGGCGTGGAACAATCTGCGGCAAAAGTTTCAAAAAGAAGTGAAGATTCTCTTGTGAATCGTGGCGCTTTTGTCATACAGAAAGACAGTTTTCAAAAACAAATGCCGGCGCTGATTCCGCCCTGAATCAGCGCCGTCTTTGTCCCCCTCCCGACAATCGCCCGCAGCCTCAACACCCAGACCATGGAGAACCATCCCGATGAAATCCCTTTCCCTCCACCTGCCAACGGCCAAGGCCACCCTGCTCAACCTGAATTCACCCTGCTAGAGACCGCCGGCTGGGAGCAGATCTGCGACATTCTGCGCCGCAAGCTCGGCGAGGACAACTTCAGCCGCTGCTTCTCCGGCACGCGAGCCCGCATCGAGGACGGCCAGCGCCTGCTCATCTCGGTGCCGAATCCGATCCATCAACTCTGGATCGAGAGCAACTTCGAAGGCATCCTCAACGATGCCGCCGCCGAGGTGCTTGGCACGGCCGCACGCATCGAGTTCAGCGTCGCCAGCGAACCGGTCGCCTTCACCCCGACCGGCAAGTCGCCGGCGCTGAAGGCCGCCCGCGGCCCCCAGCCGCAGTTCGACCGCGCCTCGCCGCACGTGGCGGTCGCCGAACCCCCGGCCCCGCGCACGCTCGCCGAGGCCGGTCTCAACCCGAAGTACACCTTCGACAGCTTCGTCGTCGGAACCAACTGCAGCTACTCGGCCGCCGTCGCCCGCGCGGTGGCGGAAAAGCCCGGTCGCATCTACAACCCGCTCTTCCTGTACGGCGCCACCGGCCTCGGCAAGACCCACCTCATGCAGGCCATCGGCCAGGAGGTGCTCATGCGCAAAAAGCGCGCGGTCGTCCGCTACGTCACCTCGGAGCAGTTCACCAACGAGTTCGTCGAATCGATCAAGAAGCAGAACTTCGCCCAGTTCCGCCAGAAGTACCGCAAGGTCGACGTCCTGCTGATCGACGACGTGCACTTCTTTGGCGGCAAGGACAGCACCCAGGAGGAGTTCTTCCACACCTTCAACGAGCTGTTCAACAACGCCCGTCAGATCGTCCTGGCCAGCGACCGCCCGCCGGCGGAGATGAAGAACCTGGAAAGCCGCCTCGTCTCGCGCTTTGACTGGGGCCTCACCACCCAGATCCAGACTCCGGACCTGGAGACGCGCACCGCCATCCTGCGCCACAAGATGGCCGGCTTCAATGTCACCCTGCCCCCCTGGATCATCGAATTCATCGCCCAGCGCGTGCGCACCAACGTGCGCAAGCTCGAGGGCGCCCTGATGCGCGTCGCCGCCCACGTCTCGCTCGAAGGCAACCTCGAGACCGAATCGGCCCTGTCCGCCTTCCTGCACGACGTCATCGAGGACGAACCGGCCAAATCGATCACCGTCGACCGCGTCCAGCGCACGGTGGCCACCCACTACGACCTGCGCGTCAGCGACCTCACCGGGCCGCGCCGGCCGAAAAACATCGCCGAAGCCCGCCAGGTCGCCATGTACCTCACCCGCCAGATGATTCGCCTGCCCCTGGTCCAGATCGGCGAGGAATTCGGCGGCCGCGACCACGGCACCGTCATCCACGCCTGCAAGGTCGTCTCCCAGCGCATGAGCAAGGCCGACGACTTTCGCGCCATGGTCGATGGCATCAGCGCCCGCCTGCTCGACTCCTGAGCCGGCGGCGCCCCGGCCCCGTCCGCAGTTGACGCCCCGGCCGTTCGGCACTAAGCATCCGCCCCGGCACGCATGTTGCTGCCGGTCTCCAACACACTCCGCACACACAACATGGTCAAAATCGGCATCAATGGTTTCGGGCGCATCGGCCGCCTGGTTTTTCGCGCAATCTGTGATCAGGGCCTCCTGGGCAAGGAGATCGACGTCGTCGCCGTGAACGACCTCGTGCCCGCCGACAACCTGGCCTACCTCGTCAAGTACGACTCCACCCAGGGCCGCGCCCGTGAGGAGGTCTTCTCCAAGAAGTCCAGCCCCGACGTCGCCGAGGACGACATCCTGGTCGTCGACGGCCACGAGATCAAGTGCCTCGCCGTCCGCGAGGGCCCGGCCGCCCTGCCGTGGAAGGAACTCGGCGTCGACATCGTCATCGAGTCGACCGGTCTCTTCACCGAGAAGGAAAAGGCCATGGGCCACATCACCGCCGGCGCCAAGAAGGTCATCATCTCCGCCCCCGGCAAGAATGAGGACATCACCATCGTCATGGGCGTCAACCACGAGAAGTACGACCCGGCCAACCACCACGTCATCTCGAACGCCTCCTGCACGACGAACTGCCTTGCCCCGGTCGTCCACGTCCTGCTCAAGGAAGGTTTCGGCATTGAAGAAGGCCTCATGACCACGGTGCACTCCTACACCGCCACCCAGAAGACCGTCGACGGCCCGTCGAAGAAGGACTGGAAGGGGGGCCGCAGCGCCGCCATCAACATCATCCCGAGCGGCACCGGCGCCGCCAAGGCGGTCGGCCTGGCCATCCCCGAAGTGAAGGGCAAGCTCACCGGCATGTCCTTCCGCGTGCCGACCCCGACCGTCTCGGTCGTCGACCTGACGGTGAAAACCGTCAAGGAAACCAGCTACGCCGAAATCAGCGCGGCGATGAAGAAGGCCAGCGAGACCTACATGAAGGGCATCCTCGCCTGGACCGCCGACGAGGTCGTCAGCTCCGACTTCATCCACGACTCACACAGCTCGATCTTCGACGCCGGCAGCGGCATCGAACTGAACAGCAAGTTCTTCAAGCTGGTCAGCTGGTACGACAACGAGTGGGGCTACTCCAACCGCGTCGTCGACCTGGTCAAGTACATCACCGGCAAGGGCCTGTGACCCAACGGCCGCTGCCTGCAGCGGCCTTCTCTGCTTCGGAAGACCGGGCGGGCGCCAGTCCCCCGGTCTTCTTCATTTGTTGCGCTGGCGAGCCTTCTCAAAGGTCCAGGCCCGCTCGGGATTCATGCGCTCGCGATCCTCGGCCGTCGGACCGCCGCCAAACTGGCGCCAGAACAGCTCGGCAAACGGATTCAATTCCGGCCCGCGCGCCTGCTCATGCAGGTCGGCCTGACCCGCCAGCGAGTTCCACCAGGCGTCATACTCGGCGCGCAGCGCCTGCACCACCCCGGGTTTCTCGGCGGCCAGATCACGCTCCTGGGCCGGGTCCTCGACCAGATCAAAGAGCTGCCAGCCCGCCGCGGCCGGCTGACCCTTGCGCGCCGGTTGGGCGGCACTGACCAGCTGGTAGCGACTGTTGCGCACGCTGGCGTTGCGTTCCTTGGCGTCGCGGTAATCGCTGCCCTTCGGCCAGCGGCCGACATGGCTGAACAGATGGCGGTCCGGCCACTCCGCCCCGGCCTGCTCCAGCAGCGGCAGCAGGCTGCGGCCCTCGGCCTGGCGTTCCACCGCCTCCGGCAGGGTCGCTCCGGCCAGGCCTGCCCAGGTGCGGAACACATCGATGTGGGCGGTCAGCGCCCCGCAGTCGGCCGGCTGCACCCGCCCCGGCCAGCGCCAGAAGGAGTTCGCGCGCGTGCCGCCCAGCCAGGGCGAACCCTTGGCGCCGTGCATGCCGGCATTGAAGACCTTGACGCCGGCCGTGCCCCCGTTGTCGTTCATGAACACGACGAGGGTGTTCTTGGCGATCCCCCAGTCATCCAGCCGCGCCAGCAGGCGACCGACATTCTCGTCGATGTTGTGGAGCATGCCAAAGAAGTTCTCGGTGTCGGCCCCGAGCCCGCGCCCCTCATACAGGGCGCGGTCCTCGGGTCGGGCGATGTAGGGACCGTGCGGCGCATTGGTCGCCAGCCAGCAGAGGAAGGGGCCGCGCTCCTTGACGCCCTCGATCCAGCGCGAGGCCTGCTCAAAGAAGACGTCGGTGCAGTAACCCTGCGTCTTCACCAAACGATCATTGTGCAGGATGACCGGATCGAAGTAGCGGTTGCCCGGCGCATCGCCGCAGCTGCCCGGGTAACTCTGGCCGATGCCACCGCCGCCGTGAATGAACTGCTCGTCAAAACCCCGTGCCCGCGGGCGGAACGCGTCCTCATCGCCGAGGTGCCACTTGCCGAACAGGCCGGTGGTGTAGCCGGCCGACTTCAGCACCTGGGCCACCGTCACCGCCTTGGGATCGAGTCGCTCGCGCTCCAGGATCGTGTGGGTGACGCCGTTGCGGAACTCATGGCGACCCGTCATCAGCGCGCTGCGCGTCGGCGCGCAGGTGGGGCTGACCATGAAGTCGGTGAAACGCAGGCTCTCGGCACGCAGGCGATCCAGGTTGGGCGTTTTCAGCACCGGATTGCCATGCGCCGAGAGATCGCCGTAGCCCTGGTCGTCGGTGAGGATGAAGAGAATGTTCGGGCGCGAGCCGGCAAGACCGGCGGCGGCGGCAAACGGGGCGGCAAGAAACAAGCAGGCAAGCAGGACACGAAGCATGGCGACGCTGGAAACGCGCGCCCACGCCTGCACCTTCCGCGAAAATCAGGCCAGCAGCGGCGGATGCATCTCGAAGCGCGGGATGCGCGCACACACTGGCCGGCCCTGCCCAGTCGTGCCGAAGAACGACCCCGTGGCGGTGCTCTCCGCCTTGATGACGTGGTAGGAGTTGTAGCTGAAGGTCTCACCCGGCGAGAGCTTGGGGAACTGCCCCACGACACCGTCGCCCTCGACCACCAGGGTGTCGCCATCGCTGTCGCGGACGATCCACTTGCGACCAAAGATGTTCACCGTCTCTGCCGAGTCGTTGTGGATCGAGACGTGGTATAAAAACGGATGCGGCCGGTCCGGCGGCGCGGGCCGGGACGGGTCGTAGTGGACGTCATCCACCGTCACCCGCAATCCATCCAGCGGCTCAAAGCGCACGTTCATGCGCCATCCTACGCCGGAAGCCGCCGACTGGCAAGCCGTCGCCGGCGATCGGCGAAAGCCGGCCCCCTGCCCCGCGTTACCAGCGCCATGCTCCGTTTCCTTGTCCGCACCTGCGCCCTGCTCGCCCTGCCGCTCGCCGCCGCCGACCGACCCAACATCCTGTGGATCACCAGCGAGGACAACAGCCCCTGGCTCGGCTGCTACGGCGAGCCGCTGGCGCAGACGCCCAACCTCGACCGCCTCGCCACGCAGGGCCTGCGCTACCGTCGCGCCTTCGCCAATGCCCCGGTCTGCAGTACCGCACGCACCACCCTGATCACCGGCCTGCACGCCTGTGCGACCGGCCTGCAGCACCACCGCAGCCGGGTGCCCTACCCGGCCGACCACCTGATGTATCCCGAGCACCTGCGCGCGGCCGGCTACCACTGCACGAACAACAGCAAGGAAGACTACAACTTCGCCGGCAAACGCAAAGTCTGGGACGCCAGCAGCCGCAAGGCCCACTACCGCGACCGCCGGCCCGGCCAGCCCTTCTTCGCCGTCTTCAACCTGACCCACAGCCACGAAAGCCAGGTCGCTCCGAAACCGGGCAAGACCACCTTTCGCGTCGCCCCCGAGGCCGTTCCCCTGCCCCCCTACCATCCCGACACGCCGGAACTGCGCCGCGACTGGGCCAATTACCACGACCAGATGACCCTCATGGATGCCGAAGCCGGCGCCCTGCTCGACGAACTGGAGCGCCTGGGCGAGGCCGACAACACCCTCGTCTTTTACTACG
>CAZSBO010000171.1:0-7849 GCA_964605265.1 uncultured Prosthecobacter sp. | reverse complement strand
ATTTGCTCGACCGCCTCGTTCTGACCGACGATGACCTTGCCGACCTCGCGGAAGAGGCGGTCGCGGGCGTCGCCCAACAGCTCGGCAACCTCGGTTTCGGTGGGGGCAGCGGCGGCGGGGTCGGAGGACATGCCTATCAAACAGCACGTGACGGGCCGAGTTATCAGTCGTGATGCTTCTTGTCAGCATCGGCAAACCCCGCCAAGATCGGCGCGGCATGAGACGATCGAAACTCCGGCAGAAACTCGACGCGGGCGGTGTCGCCCGGGTCTGCGCCCTGGGCGCCAACCTGCCCTACTATCCCGCCTTCGCCGCCGCCGCCGGTTACGACGCGGTCTGGGTCGATGGCGAGCACCGCCCGTGGAACCCGAGGGAAATCGCCGACTTTGCCGCGCGCCATCACCTGGCCGACATCGACCTGCTGTTCCGGCCGGCGACCACGGAGAAGACCGGGCTGTCGCGCCTGCTCGAGGACGGCGTCACGGCGCTGATGATCCCGCAGGTCAACACCGCCGCCGAGGCGGCGCGACTGGCCCAGGCGGTGAAATTTCCGCCGCTCGGCGAGCGCGGGGTCGATGGTTCCGGCCTGGACGGCGGCTTCTGGCTCGGGCGCACGCCCGACTATCCGGCCGTGCGCAACCGCGAGACGCTGCTCATCGTGCAGATCGAGACTCCGGCCGCGGTCCCTGAACTGCAGGCCATCGCCGCGGTGCCGGGCGTCGACGCCCTGCTGCTCGGGCCGGGCGATTTTTCCCTGCGTGCCGGCGGTGAGGCCTCGATCCGCAATCCGGCCGTGCGCGCGGCGACCGAGGCCATGGCCGCCGCCTGCCAGGCCGCCGGCAAGCCCTGGGGTTTTCCGGTCGGCAACCTGGAGGACGCCAAAACCGTCGTCGATCTCGGCTGCCGCATCCTGGCAATGGGCAACGAATTCTGGGCGATTCACGATCACTTGAAGCAGTGCGGACGGCAACTTGATGAACTCCTCGGCTGACAGACCCCTGCCCTACACCGACAGCAAGCCGGTGGGTGCCGCGGATTTTTACGCGGCGATCAATGCGACCTTCCGCTTCGTGCTCGCGCGCACCGGCCTGGACGGCCTGCGCCGCTACTGGACCGAGCTTGGCCGCGGCTACTACGCCCCCGTGGCGGAGCACTGGCGCGCCGGCGGTCTGCCGGCGGTGGCGTCCTACTGGCGCGCCTTCTTTGCCGCCGAACCGGGTGCCGTCGTCGAGGTGGAAACGCTGCCGGAGGAGGTCGTCGTGCGCGTGCAGACCTGTCCGGCCATTGCCTACCTGCGCGCCCATGGCCGCGCCATCACCCCCTGCTTCTGCCAGCACTGCTTTTACGTCAGCTCAGCCATGGGCGAAGGCTCCGACCTCGAGGTTCGAATCGCCGGTGGCGCCGGCGACTGCGTGCAGCGCTTCGCCCGGGTCGGTCACTTTCCCGAACCCCAGGATCCGGCGGCGATCCGCAGCGTCGAGCCCGCATGAGTCGCATCCGCCGTCATTTCTGGGGCTGGGACGCGCCGGTGCTCGACAAGGCGCTGGCCTTTCTCAGCGCGCAACGGCCGGCCGGCACCGGCGCGCCGGACTTGGCCGACACCCTGCTCATCGTGCCCACCGCCGAGGCTGGCCGACGCCTGCGCGAGGGCCTGGCGCGCGGCTGGGCGGCAACCGGCCTGCTGTCGCCGGTCGTCTGGACCGCCGAGCAGGCGCTGCTGCCGCCGGCGGCGCGGCAGGGCGTGGCGAGCCCGCTGCAATCGCAGCTCGCCTGGCAGCAGGCCCTGCAAAGCCTGCCGCCCGCCCGCCTGCCGGCGCTGTTTCCCCAGCCGCCCGAGGACAACGGCTGGACCTGGCAGGTGGAGACCGCGCGCCTGCTCATGGAGTTGCAGGCACTGATCGGCGCCGGCGGCCTGGGGTTTGCCGAGGTCGAGGCCGGGCATGACGCCGCGCGCTGGCGCGACCTCGCCACGCTGGCAGCCGCGCAGGCCACCGTGCTGGCGGATCAGGGCCTGGAGGACGCCCAGTCGGCCAAGCGCCGCATCGCCGTCGCGCCCGTGCTGCCGGAAGGCGTGACACGGGTGCTCATCCTGGCCGCGCCCGACCTGCCGCCGCTGTTTGACACGTGGGCGAACGCCTGCGCCGCGCGCGGGGTGCACGTCGAGGTGGCCGTGCAGGCACCCGCCGAGCGGTCCGAGGCTTTCGACGCGCTCGGCCGGCCGCGGGTGGACGCCTGGGGCGAGGATGCCCCGGTGGTGCTGCCCTTTGACGATGCGGCCCTGCGACTCTGCCACGACGCCACCGCGCAGGCGAACCAGGTGATCACCGAACTGCGCGCCCTGGCACCCACCGGGCGGGTGGCGGTCGGCGTTGCCGATCCCGAAGTCGGTGCCGTGCTGGCGGAAAAGCTGGCGCTGGAGGGCGTGGCGGTTTTCGAACCCGGCGGACTGGCCGCGATGCAGACCGGCCTCTGGCATCTGCTCAGCGAATGGCGCGCGCTGCTGGCCACCGGCTCCTGGCGCAGTTTGGCCCGCCTGCTGCGGGTGCCGGAAATGCGCGCCGCCCTCGCCGGCACAGCCACGGGCGGCTGCGACCTGCTCACCGAGGCCGATGCCTTTGCCGCCGAGCACCTGCCGGTGACCCTCGATCACGCCCGCGAACTGCAGGCCGGCACGGAGGGCGGGCGACTCGGCAGCGCCCTGGCGACCGCGGCAGCGTTGGTTGCCGAGTGGCAGCAGATGCCCTTTGCCGAGGCGGCGCGCGCCTTTCTGCTGCGCCTCTATGGCACACGCGAATTTCGCCCCGAGGCGCCCGAGGACCACCTTGTGGCCGCCCCGGCCGAGGCCTGGTTGGCCTGCTGCGAGGAGATCAGCGCCGAAGCCGAGCGTTTCGGGCTGAAGCTGTCGCCCGAGCAGGCGCTCGGTCTCTCGCTGGAAGCCCTGGCGCGCAGCGCGCTGGCCGAACCGCGCGGCGACGTCGATCTGGTCCTGCAGGGCTGGCTGGAACTGCTCTGGGAAGCCGCGCCCGGCCTGGTGATCGCCGGCCTCAACGAGGAACAAGTGCCGGGCATCCTGCTTGCCCATCCCTTCCTGCCCGACAGCCTGCGCCAGCGCCTCGGCCTGCCCTGCCAGGCCAGTCGCTTCGCCCGCGACGCCTACCTGCTGGGCGCCCTGGCCGCGCCACGCGCCGCGCCCGGCGGCCTGCGCCTGCTGTGCGGGCAATGGAGCGAGCGCGGCGATGCCTTGCGACCCTCGCGCCTGCTGTTTCTGTGCAGCGATGCCGCCCTGCCGGCGCGGGTGGCACGCCTGTTTCCGGAGGATGCGGAATCGGCCCCCTCCTTGGCCGAGCCGCCGCGCAGCCTCGCCTGGAAGCTGCGCCCGCGCCTGGCCCTGCCGGCCGTCGAGACCATCTCGCCCTCGCGCCTGCGCTCCTACCTCGAGTGCCCCTTCCGCCACTACCTCGCCAGCGAGCTGCACCTCGATGACACGGTCGATCCGGACCTGCGCGAAATGGACGCGCTGGCCTTCGGCAACCTCGCCCACCACGCCCTGCAGCAACTCGCCCTCGCCACCGACCTGCGCGACTGCACGGAGGCCGGTCGGCTCGCCGATTTTCTGGTCGCCGAAGCCCTCGCCCAGGCGCAGCGGATCTACGGTCGCCGCCCCGCGCCCCTGGTGACCCTGCAGCTCGAGGGCCTCAAGCAACGTCTGCGGCATGCCGCGCTGATCGAGGCCGAGGATCGCACCCAAGGTTGGCGCATCCTGCACGCCGAATGGGCGCCGGACACGCCTCTGATCGTCGAGGGCGCGCAGGTGCGGCTGAAGATCGACCGCATCGACCGCCATCCGAGCTCGGGGCAGATCCGCGTGCTCGACTACAAGACCTCCGACAAGGCCGCGGCACCGCTCGACGCCCACGCCCCCAAGGCGCCGCGCGCCGTCGACGAGGCCCAGGCCTGGCGCGAGTTCGTGGCCGCCGACGGCGTGCGCCGGCGCTGGGTCGACCTGCAATTGCCGCTCTATGCCGCGGCCCTGCAGTTGCACGGTCTGGAGCCGCAGGAGGCGGGTTACTTTGTGCTGCCCAAGAGTGTTCAGGACACGCGCGTGCTGCTCTGGCCCGACTTCGGCAAGGCCTGGATCGAACCGGCGCTGGCATGCGCGACCGAGGCGGTGCGACGCCTGCGCGCGGGCGTCTTCTGGCCGCCCGCACCCCGGGCCTACGACCGCGGTTTCGACGACCTGTTCCTCGGCGATCCCGCAGAGACAGTCGAGTTCGTCACGGACTGAGACGGCTCAGGCGCCGGTGCGCGCCTTTTTCAGTGTGTGGATCGACAGCAGGCCGACGCCGCTCATGGCGAGCACGCCGAGCAGGTGGACCACGACGAGCAGGCTGTCCGCCTGCTCCAGCCCGGCAAACCCGCGGCCGGCCCAGACCACGAGCAGGCCGAGCACGGTCAGGCCGCAGGCGGCGAGCACGCCGAGCAGCATGAAGAAGAGCGTGCCCTCGTCGAGATGGATGAGCTTGCGGGTGAGCGGCAGCGGGTGATCGCCGGCGCGCAGGTGCAGGCTGCAGCCGAAGATGTAGGTCTGGGTGCCGACGATGCCGGCGAGCAGCAGCAGGGCCTGGCTGTGCAGGTCGAAGATGTGGAAGGGACCCACCGCGACCGGGCCGGTGAAGGCGGCGAGGATCTGCAGCAGGGTGGCCGGCAGCAGGACGAGCAGGCCGAGCCATTCGAACAGGGCCGGCTTTTCCGAGAGGATGAAGAGCAGGTGGCGCATGCCGTCGCGCCAGGTGCGCAGGTGGGCGACGCGATCGGGCGGACCGCAGCGCAGCCCGGAGGGGATCTCGACCGTGCGGGTGCCGGCCTTGAGCGCCTTGATGAGCAGTTCGGAGGCGAACTCCATGCCATCGGAGCGGATGCCCCACTGCAAATACTCCTCCTTCTTCACGCAGCGGAAGCCCGAGTTGCAGTCGGTCAGCCGGCCGTGAAACAGCAGGTTGATGAGTCCCGTGAGCACCGGCGTTCCCAGATGCCGATGCAGCGGCGGCATGGCCCCCGGCTCGATCTCGCCGATCATGCGCGAGGCGATCGCCATGCCGGCGTCGTGCTCGATCGCGGCCGCGTACAGCGGCGCGGCGTGCTCATACATGTAGGTGCTGTCGGAGTCGGCAAACATCGCATAGCGACCGTAGGCGGCCTCGATGCCGCCCTTGAGCGCGGCGCCATAACCGCGCGCCGCCACCGGCACGACCCGGCAGCCGGCGGCCGCGGCGATCTCGCGCGAGCGATCCGTGCTGCCGTTGTCGGCAACCACGATTTCGTAGGCAATGCCCGACGGATCGAGCGAGGCCTTCACCCGTTCGATGCACAGGCCGAGGGTCTTTTCCTCGTTGAGGCAGGGGAATACAAAGGTCAGTTCGGGAGCGTCGGACATGATCGGGAGAAGGACGGCCTAGCCGTTGGCGGGCTTTCTGGCAAGCACGAGGTACTGGCCGCCGAGCGGCAGTTTGCAAAGCATCGGCTCGAGCGGGCGCAGAAAAGCCAGGGCGCCAGGGAAGACAAACAGGGAGTCGCCGAGCACGATCTCGAAGCCGGCGCGGCGCAGCAGGGCGCGCGCCTGAAAGGGAAAGAGCATCTGGGCGTCGCGATCAAACGGCACACGGCTCATCATGAAGTGCACCCCGGGATGCCAGCGGTTGTTTTCGAAAAACGCGAACCACCCGCCCGGCCGCAGCGCGCGCCAGACCTGGGCCAGGGCGGTGGTGCGCTGCGCGGGGGGAATGTGATGGAAGACGCCGTTGGTGAAGGCGAGGTCGAAGGCCGCAACGGGAACATCCCCGGCCTGGGCAGTGAAGGCCGCGCCCACATGAGCGGCGGCAGCCTCGCGCACGGATTCAGCGGAGGGATCGAAGCCAAAGTAGCGCTCGATGCCGAGCCCCTCGCACAGGCAGGGACAGGCCGTGCCGGTGCCACAGCCGAAATCGAGCACCGCCTTCGCCTCATGCCCCTGCTCGGCCAGGCGGCGACGCAGCCAGCGCACGCGCCCCTCGGCAAAAAACTCCTTGGCCTCGCCACTGAACTTCAAGCCGCGGTTGAGCGCCTCATCATAGGCGCCGGCAAAGGCGTCGAACTCCGCGCGATCGGCGGGGGGGTCGGAGGAGGACGGAGCAGCCATGGACGAGTCAGTCCGCTGCGCCGGCCGCTTGTGCAAGCGCGGCGTTGAGGGCGTTTTCGTAGGTTACGGCAACATTCGGCCAGGCGCGCGCCATGCCAAGGGCGGCCAGGCGCTCGCGCTCGGCCGGCTGCGCCAGCCGCGCGAGCACGGCATCGCTCCAGCCGACCAGGTCGCCAGGCGGGGTCAAATCGCCCTTCCAGTCGGCATCGACGACTTCATGAATGCCGCCGACCCGGGTGGCCACCACCGGCAGACCGCAGGCCTGGGCCTCAAGGATGACGTTGGGCAGACCCTCGTTGCGACTGGTCATGACCAGCATATCGGCCGCGCGCATCCACTCGGCCACGGCCGTCGCGTCGAGCGGGCCGAGAAAACGCACGCGCTCGCTCAGCCCAAGCGCCGCCGCCTGCGCCTCCAAGGCCGGTCGCAGCGGACCACGCCCGGCGAGGGCGAGCCTCGCCTCCGGACAGGCGGCGGCGATGCGGGCAAAGGCGCGCGACAGGAAATCAGGATCCTTCACCGGCAGCAGGTTGCCGACAAAAAGCAGCCAGCGTTCCGACGTCGCCAGGCCAAGTTGCTGGCGGGCCGCCGCCAGGTCGCTGCCATGGAACACGCCGGTGTCGACACCGTTGTGGATGGGGCGCAGGCGATCGCCGGCCACGCCGGCGCCAGCGAGCAGATGGGCAAGGCTTTCGCTGCGCGTGATGACCGCGCCGGCGCGGGCGCAGGCCTCCAGGATGGCGGCGCGGCGCGGCCGGCTGTGCAGGTAGACATGGACATCGCTGCCCTGGGCGATGAGGGCGAGCGGGCCGGGACCGGCGGCCCGGGCCACGGCCCAGCCATCGGGGAAAAGCCAGCTCGCCAGCACCAGATCCCAGGGCTGCTCGCGACGCAGGCGCACCAGCGCCGGGCGCAGGGCCGCGGCCATCAGGCGGTGATTAAACAGGCCGCCGAGCTTGGGCACGTACGGCACCGGCAAAAACTCGGGCCGCAGTGGCCGATCGATCTCGCGCGGTGCGAAGGCGCGGCGGCGCAGGACCGGCCGCGGTGCGAGCACGCGGATCTCGTGGCCACGCGCATGCAGATGGTGCAGCACGGTGGCGTTGTCGAGCCCGCGGTAGGGTTCGCCAGTGTCGGGAAAGAGGTTGGAGACGAACAGCAGCTTCATGGTTGGACCTCCACGCGCTGGAAGAGCCGCAGCCGGCCGGGTTCCTTGAGATCGGGACGGCAGAGGGTTTCTTCCTGCACCAGCCGCCAGCCGGAGGCCGGGTCGGCCAACGCTTCGGCGAGCAGAGCCTGGTGCGCCTGGCGGCGTTCCGGCGGTGGACTGTCATCGAGCAAAATCCAGCGGATCCCGCGCTGATCCAGATGGGCACGCAGGGTGGCCACCTCCGTGAAGGCAGCGCGGTAGCCGCGGCCCAGCCAGTCGCTCGCCCCAAGTTCCTTGCTGGCGCGCAGCACCTGCAAACGCCCCCCCACCCGCTCCGGGCCGTCGAGCGCAAAGGCCGCCGCGGCGATCACGGCGCCCTCGCCACGGGCGTCGGAGGCGACCAGCCAGCGGCCGGTTTTTGCCGCGGTCGATTCCGCCAGCACGCGGGCGACGGCCGTGCCGTAGCCCGAAACGGATTTCTGCGGGCGCAGGCCGACGCTGAGCAGGCTGACGACCAGCACGCC
>CAZSBO010000170.1:0-8389 GCA_964605265.1 uncultured Prosthecobacter sp. | reverse complement strand
GCCAAAGAGGTCGGTCTGCGGCAGCAACTGCTCGAGCAGGTTTTCCGGGGGCACGTGCGGCGGCAGCGGCCGGTGACGGGCGGGCACGCCCAGGGCGAGACTGCCGGGCGGAACGTCCTGGGTCACCACCGCGCCGGCGGCGATGAAACTGCCGCGACCGATCCTCACGCCGGGACCAATCGTCACGCCGCCACCGATGCAGACATGGTCCTCAATCGTCGCCCCCTGCACCGTGCCCTCGCGCATCGGGTACTTGGCGTTCAGGAAGGTGGTGCCCGGCCCGATGAAGACAAAATCGCCAATCGTCGTGCGGCTCGGCACATAGACATGCGCCATGATCTTGACGCCGTTGCCGATTCTGAGCCGGCCCTCCAGCGTGCACTTGTGATGCACCACACAGCGGTCGCCCATGACAACCTCACCGCGGATCAGCACCTGGTGGCCGCACTGGAAGCGATGCCCGATCGTGGTGTTTGCATAAAGAATACTGCCACTGCGCACAATGGCATGGTCGCCGAGGCGCGTCGGCTGCGAGTCACCTGGATAACGGTAGCCGAGGATGACATCGGCATCGATCTGCGCGTGGGCGCCGATCTCACAAAAGGGTTCGGTGGGAGCAGTCATGAGGTGGGTCAGTCCGCGGCAAAGCGGCGCAGGGTTTCCAAGGCCTGCACGGCGATGACATCGCCGGCCGGCTTGGCATAAGGCGGACGAAATTTGCTGTAGCGGTAATTGGCGCTCATGTACTCGCGGTCGCCGGTGTTCGGGCCGTCGGTGAGGTAGCCGTAGGACAGGTTGGTGTACCCGCAGGGCAGCGCCAGCGGCAGCGGCGAGCCCGCGCGGATCTGCCGGCCAATGCCCTGAAAGGGCTCAAACGGCATGCCGACGATGCCGACGTCGCCGATGCGCAGCACCTGGATGTCGACCTCCAGAAACTTTGCCACCGTGTCGGCGCGACCGCTCTGGTGCAGGTCGAGCGCCCAGCGGCTCCAGGGCAGGATCATCTCGACCAGCTTGCCGCGGTAGGCAGGGGTCAGCTCACTCGGGAAGTTTTGGCCCACGCACTCGCGGGTGTTTTCATCGCCGGCCGCGGCGCGACGAAGAAAGTCCTCCATCTCGGCGATCTCGGCCTTGAGCACGTCCTCCGAAGGCAGCGGCGCCAGCGGGATGCGCACCTTCTCGACCGCGTAATCGAGCCCGTCGCGCCTGGATCGCTGCAATTCGCCCAGGGCCGCGAGGTAGCTGTCGGCCAGCAGGCGACCGTAGTGCCGCGACAAGTCGATGCCGCCGCGGAACATGCCCTTGGCATTGACATCACCGGCGCAGCCCTGGAGAAAGCTGACGCTGATCGGCTGCGCCGGCGACAAATGCCGTGCCAGATGCTCGCAGGCCACCTGCGGCCAGTCGCCGAACACCACCGGTTTCTCCGGATGGAAGCAGGTGACGGGATGCGCGGTGAAATGAGCGAGCGCCGTCACCACCTGCCCCGCCGGGTTCTTCAGCACGACGAGCGGCGCCTGCTCGTCGACATCGCCCTTGAAGTCCGTGCCCAGCAGGTCGCGGTCCTCCTCGCGCATGAGGTAGGTGCTGCCGTCGGCGCGCCGGCCCTTGCGGTTGTAGCTGATGCGGCCCTCGCGACCCACGGTCCACCAGACCGTCACCGGCTGCAGTTGGTCGGGCAACAGGCGGGCGGTGGCGGCGAGCTTTTGCAGGTAGGCCTCGCCGGCGGGCACCAGCTTCGGCGCAGGAATCTCCTCCGGCTTCAGGGCGAGCGTCACCGAGGCCTCGAGATGATTGCTCACCAAATTGAAGTCGGTGTGGTTGTGCGAGAGCATGAGCAGCACGTTTTCCACCGGCAGGCCAAGCGCCTCGGCGGCGGTGCGACGGATCAGCGGGCTGATGTTGGCGCCCTTGGGCGAGTTCATGTGCGGCGCCACCAGGCAGACACGGCGTTCGCCATCGTCGAGCAGGGTCACCGTCGTCGTCAGCGGCCCGGCCACTTCGCGCACGAGGGCTCCGACCTTGCTCGCGGTCAGGCCACCGCGGTCCGGCAGCGCACCGAACTCCAGCGCCGCCACCCGCAGGCGCGGCGTCTCGGCGGCGGCTGGCGACAGGCTCAGAACAAGAATCGACAGGCAGGCGACAGCACTTCGGGACATGCCATGACAACGCTGCGGCAACCGCCGTCTGTGCAGATGCTCTGACATCCTTCTCTCACCCTTGTTTCAGCCGCTCGCACAGCTCGGCCATCGGTCCATTCAGCCCTTCGACGAGGGCGGTGGCTGACGCGACCCCGGAGCGCGCCCGAGTCGCTCCAAGCCGCGCCGCAACCCCAACAGCAGCGTTTGCTCCTGACTCAGGCCCAGGCTGCGGGCGGTCTCCTGCAAGCGCGCTTCCGTTTCCGCGCTGAGGGCAACGGGAACGATCGTGCGGCCGTGCGCGGATCGGGAACCAGAGGGCATGACGCGCATGTATAAGATTCGTATATCGACGTCAAGATTTCCCGCATTTTCCCCTGAAAAACTTTCGCCCTTCGAAGTCGGCGCGCTAGGATGGCGACCGTTCCATGAGCAAGCGCTCGCGCCCCATTCCCCTGGCCGTTCCCGACGAGCTGTTGAGCCAGCTCGACGAGGCGGCCTTGCGCATGGGCCGGACACGCGCCCAGGTCATGCGCGACGCGATCGAGATCGGCCTCGAGGACCTGCGCCGCTGCGACTACG
The DNA here is from genome assembly GCA_964605265.1 of uncultured Prosthecobacter sp. GTDB lineage: Bacteria > Verrucomicrobiota > Verrucomicrobiia > Verrucomicrobiales > Verrucomicrobiaceae > Prosthecobacter. Next base: position 5,669 of record CAZSBO010000170.1, on the reverse strand, counting down.
ATGTCGCCGCCGCCGTGGTCGACAAGGCGCAGGCCGCACGGGCCAGGCTGCTGCCAATCGCCGCGGAAAAAACGGCCCCCACGCCCGCCACCCCGCCTGCAGAACGGGTCACCTACCCTCCGGCCCGCCAGCGCGCCAAGGCCGTCGATCCGACCGCCGGCACCTGATCAGGTCTCGGCGGCGACCGGCTCGCTCTCGCCGCGCTGCCAGTGCAGGGGTGCGGCCCCGCTCCACTGCTTGAACACGCGCGAAAAATGCGCCGCGCTCTTGTAGCCCAGCTCACTCGCCACCGCCTTCACCTGGGCATCCGGCTGACGCAGCTTGACCGCCGCCTGCGACAGTTTCAGCCGGGTCAGGCAGGCCAACGGTGTCTCCTCGTCATAGCGCTTGAACAGCCGGGTCAGGTAGGCGGCCGACACATGGCAATGCCGCGCCGCCTCCTCGACGCTGCCCAGCACGGGATAATTGCGCAGCAGATGACCGCGGCAGCGCAGGTAGGTCGCATAGGCCGGATCGAGCTTGGTGGCGGCCGGCTGGCGACTGTCGGCACACAGCACCAGCGCGTGCTCGAGTGCGGCCGCGGCGGCGCGCAGGCCGAGCCGCCCGCCGCGCAGGGCGTGATCGATCACCTCCTCCAGCAGGCCAACGACGCGCGCCGCATCGAGCACGCGCAGCACCTGCCCGGCGCCAAGCCCGAGTTCGTCGAGCAGGGCGACCGCGCGCGGGCCGGTGAGGTTGAAGAAGTACTTCACCAGCGGCTCCTCGGCATCGGAGCGAATCACATGCGGCGTGCCCGGGTCAAAAAAGAACGCATGGCCGACACCAACCTCATGGCGTCGGCCGGCCAGAGTCACCTGGCCGCGGCCGCGCGCCACAAACTCAAAGGCGAGAAAGGGAAAACTGCGGCGGTCGACGACAAAATCCGGCGCGCACCATTCACAGCCGCCTCCCACCAGACCAAGCCCCGCGCCTTCCCGGCGGCGCTGCCGCCAGTCGGTCAGGTAGAAGCGGCGTGTGCGCAGCACCTGGGTGGAGAAGTAGTCGGCCTGTTCCGTGGCGGGCATGGGCGGAGGGAAAGTCACCAGACACGCGCATCTTGCAGGGGGAGTCAAGAATCGTCAATCGGCTGCCAAGGATGGGCACAAGCCGTGCCTTGCCGTTGACCCTTCGCCGGCGCGAGATTGCACCCCCCGCCATGTCCTCCGCCCAACCGCTCCGCGGCATCATCCCGCCCCTCGTCACCCCTCTGTCCGGTCGCGACACCCTCGACGTCGCCGGTCTTGAGCGCCTGATCGAGCATCTCATTGCCGGCGGGGTCAGCGGTCTCTTCATCCTCGGCACCACCGGCGAGGGCCCCAGCCTCAGCTATCGCCTGCGCCGCGAACTCATCCAACGCAGTTGCCAGCTCGCCGCCGGCCGCGTGCCGGTGCTGGTCGGCATCACCGACACCGCCTTCACCGAAAGCGTGCACCTCGCGCGTTTCGCCGCCGACGCCGGCGCAACCCACGTCGTGCTCGCCCCGCCCTACTACTTCCCCGCCGCGCCGCCGGAACTCTGGGAATACATCCAGGATCTGGTCGGCGAGATGCCGCTGCCGCTTTTCTTGTACAACATGCCCGGCCTGACCAAGGTCAGCTTTGATCTCGACCTCGTGCACCGTGCCCTCGACCTGCCCGGCATCTGCGGCGTCAAGGACAGCTCCTGCGACATGATTTACTTCCACCGCCTGCTCGAAGTCGCCCGCCAGCGGCCGGAATGGAGCGTGCTGGTCGGCCCCGAGGAACTCACCGCCGAGGCCGTCCTGCTCGGCGGCCATGGCGGCATCAACGGCGGCGCCAACCTGCATCCGCAATTGTACGTGCGCATGTACGAGGCCGCCGCCGCCCAGGACCTGCAGCGCACCCGCGAGTTGCATGCCGAGGTCATGCACCTGGCCGGCAGCATCTACACGGTCGGTCGGCACAAGAGCGCCATCATCAAGGGCATCAAATGCGGCCTGTCCCTGCTCGGCATCTGCGACGACCAGATGGCCGAACCCTTCCAGCGCTTCCACGAACCCGAACGCGCCCTGATCCGCGAACGCCTCAGCGCGCTCGGCCTGCTCGGCTGAGCGCGCTTGGACTGCGGCAGCCCTGCTGCCGCTTTCTCCAAGCCAGCCCAGCTGGCGCTTGCCCCGCCGCGCAGCCGCCATGCTTCCCCCTCTCACAGCAGGGCTGCGGCACCGCAAAGCGGCAGGTGGCCTGCCGCAGTCCATGATCTGGGATCGCTCTCCCGCGGCGCAGCCGCTCCCCGTCACTTTCCGCGTAAAAACCGGGCCGCAGGTGGAGAGTACTGGAAGGAAGCCGCATGTCGCCCGCCGAGACCGATCGCCACCACCACTTTTTGCGCCGTTACACGACGCAGGAACCGGCCCTGCGCGCCTACGTGCGCCGGCTGGTGCCGACCCGGGCCGATGCCGACGACATTCTGCAGGAGATCAGCGTCGTGCTCTGGGAAAAGTTCGACACCTTCCGCGCCGACGGCGATTTCCGCGCCTGGGCCTTCGGCATCGCCCGCTTCGAGGTGCTGGCCTGGCGCCGCGACCAGGGCCGCGACCGCCTGGTGCTCGATGAGGAGGTGGTCGCCAAACTTGCCGAGGAAAGCGCGGCCGATGAACCCCGGCTGGCGCGTCAGCGCGAGGCCCTGGAGGCCTGCATGCGCGAGGTGCCGGACGCGCAGCGGACGCTGCTGCTCCAGGCCTATCATGAAGGCGCGCGCATCCAGGAGGTCGCCCGCGACAGCGGCCGCAGCGTCGCTGGCTTTTATCAATGGCTGCACCGCATGCGCCGGCTGCTGCTCGACTGCATCCGGCGCGCGCTCGCCCGGGAGGAGGCGGCGTCATGAAAACCGAACTCGATCGGCTTCTCGACGCCTACCTCGACGGCACGCTGTCCGCCGAGGCACGGGCGGAACTCAACGCCCGGCTGCACCACGATTCCGCGGCACGTCGCGAGTTCGTCGAACAACTCAACCTGGATTCCGCCCTCGCGGCCTTGGCCGCGGGGGAAGTCGTCGCAGTCACACCTCCTCAAAAACGCCGCTTGCCCCCCAAGACGACACGCTGGCTGGCCGCCGCCGCCAGCCTGGCCCTGCTCGGGCTCGGCACCTGGACCTGGCAAACCACGCGCCCGGCCCATGCCACCGTGGCTGAGGCGGCCGGGGTCGCCGGCCTCGTCGAGGGCGACCGCCTGCGCGGCGGCTGGCATCACCTCGACGCCGGCACGCTGGCGCTGGTCAGCGCGCGCGGCGCCCGTCTTGTCCTGGAAGCCCCGGCGGAGTTCCGCTTTGAATCGGCCCAACGCCTGCGCCTGAAGCGCGGCCGCCTGGCCGCCGATGTGCCGCCCTCCGCCCACGGCTTCACCGTTGTCACCCCGACCGGCGAGGCCATCGATCTCGGCACGCGCTTCGGCATCGACGTACCGGCCAGCGGCAACGCCGAGGTCCATGTCTTTCAGGGCGAGGTCATCGCCAAACCCAACGGCGCGGGCGCAACCCAGAACCTGCGCGGCGGCGACGCCCTGGCCCTGCAGGGCGGTGCAACGCGCGAACTGCGCTCGGCCGCCTTCATTCAGCCCGATGAAATGCCCGGCCTGCGCGCCGGACTCGCCGCCGGTCAACGCGCCCGCGCCGAGCAGGCCCTCGCCGATCTGCGTCGCGATCCCGCCCTCATCGCCCTGCTCGATTTTGAAAGCGCGACCCCGCAGGAGGGCCGCTTCCGCGTCGTCCAGGGCCGCTGGCCCGGCTCGCGGGCGCCGGAATTCACCGAACTGGGCGACCACCTCAAGCTCGATGCCGGTGGCGACCGCGACTGGCCGCAGTTGACCCTCGCCGCCTGGGTGCGGCTCGACCAACTGGGCGCGCCCTATCAGTCGCTGCTGCACACCGATGGCTGGGAGGCGAGCAAGCCCGGTCAGGTGCACTGGATGGTCACACGCCATGCCACCATGCGTCTCGCCCTGCGCGGCAACATCCTGGCCGCCGGCTCCGACGAAAAGGAGGGCTCAGCGGATTCGCGCACGCCCGTGCTGCCAGGGCTGGGACGCTGGCTGCACCTCGCCACGGTCTATGATGCCAGCAGCGGCACCGTGCGTTTTTACCTCAACGGCCGCTTCGACAAGGAGACCCGCCTGGAGCTCGCCCACCCCGCCCGCCTCGGCCCGGCCCGCATCGGCAACTGGGATCGCCAGGACCGCAAGCTCAGCGGTCGCGTCGATGAACTGCTGCTGCTCGGTCGCGCCCTCACCGACACTGAAATCCGCACCCTGTTCGAGGCCGGCAATCCGTACCGGTGAATCGGCAAAACGTCTCTCAAACCGTCGCACGCGCCGGCATCGCCCGCGCCGCTTCCCGAAAGGCGCTGGCCACGGACGCCGCGCCCTGCTTGAGCGACGCGATGCCGATCACCAGCGGCGGCGGCGCGGGTCGCAGCGGCAGCACCTTCAGGCGCTGGCCCGACAAACAATCGATGCGCTGGGAAACCATGGCGACACCGCGCCCAGCCTCGACCGCGGCGATCAGGCTGGTGGCGCTGTCGTGTTCCTCCGCGATCGGCGGCGGCTTCGCCAAACCGGCAAACAGCCCCGCCACCCAGCGATGGTATTCCGGGTAGTTCTCGACGTTGAAGGCAATGATGCGCTCGCCGGCCAGTTGCTCCAGGCGCAGCCGCGGCAGCTTGGCCAGCGGGTGCGCCGGATGCAGGGCCACACACACCGCATGCCGCTCGATCTCTTCGAAGTGCAGATCGCCAATCTCCATGCCGCGCATGCGCACCAGCAGGGCGATGTGCAGGCTGCCATCGCGCAGGCCACGCAGCATTTCCTGGGTCGACAAATCATGCAGTTGCACCCTCACCCCGGGGCGTTCCCGCTGGAACTGTCGCAAAATGCGCGGCAGCAACTCCACCGCCAGCGACGGCGCATAGCCGATGCGGATCTCCCCGCCTTCACCGTCTGCAACGGCCTGGGTGCTGCGCACCGCCTCCTCCAGGCGTGCCAGCACCGCCCGCGCCTCGCCCAGCAACTGCCGGCCCGCCTCGGTCAAACGCAGCGAACGGGCACCGTGCTCAAACAGCGCCAGCCCAAGGTCCGCCTCCAAGTCGCGGATCTGTCGGCTCAGCGACGGCTGGGCCACGCGCAGGCGTGCCGCCGCACGGGTGACATTCTCCTCCTCGGCAACAGCAATGAAGTAGCGCAGGTGTCGGAGTTCCATTGGGTCGAAGTATACCCGCCAGGCATGGCAAGCCAAGGAACAAAGCATTTCCGCGACCGTCGTCCCCGCCACAGCATGGTCGCAACCGGATGCTCCGGCCGAACCCAACCCATCCATCATGAGCCGCTTCCACTACCACCGCCTCGACAAAAACGACTGCGCCGTCCTGCTGGTCGATCACCAGACCGGCCTGACCAACCTCGTGCAGGACTTCTCACCCGACGATTTCAAGAACAGTGTGCTCGCGCTCGCCGAAGCCGCCAAGTTCTTCAACCTGCCAACCATCCTCACCACCAGCTTCGAATCCGGCCCAAACGGTCCGCTCGTGCCGGAGCTGAAGCAGATGTGCCCGGACGCGCCCGGCAGTGCCCGTCCAGGCTACATCAACGCCTGGGACATCGAGGACTTCGTGCGCGCCGTCA
>CAZSBO010000169.1:0-8522 GCA_964605265.1 uncultured Prosthecobacter sp. | reverse complement strand
CCCGGCAATCCCCCCGCAGACCGCCCCGCCGCCTAACTGGCTTTGCCGGGCCGCCTAACCAAACGCCAGAGCAGCCAGCCAAGCAGGTGCACGGCGCCGAGGGCGCCGAGCAGCTGGGCCAGGCTCTGCGCCAGGCTGCCCTTGCCGAGGCCGCTGCCGACCAGGGTGAAGGCAACATTGAGCGGCAGGTAGCCGAGCAGGGTGCCGAACCAAAAGGCGCGGTGGCTGACCGCCGTCACACCCAGCAGAACGTTGATGAGCACGCCGGGCAGCATGAGCTGGCGCGCCCAGAAGATGCGCAGCACCGACGGCTTCTCCAGCAGGCGGGCGAGCCAGGGCAGACCGACGGCACGGACCAGCACAGCGCGGCGGGCACCGGTGCGGGCGAGCAGGAAGACGCCGTACGAGCCGGCAGCGGTGCCGAACCAGGAGAGCGGCAGGCCGGCGGCAAAGCCGAAGAGAAGCCCCCCGGCGGCGCACAGCGGCAGCCGCGGCAGGCCGCTGAGCACACCGAGGCCGCAGGCGGCCGCAAAGACGGCCCGCCCGGTCCAGCCATGGCTGCGCAGCCATTCCTTGGCCTGCTGGATGTCAGCGATCCACGCGCCGAGCGGGGTGAAGTGGGAGACCGCCAGCAGCAGGGCCGCCGCTCCCACAAGCCAGCCAACCCGGCGATTTTCCCGCCGGATGGTTCGCGCCGTCGCCTCGGCCAGCGCCGACTCGGGCGCGGCGTCAGGCGGGGGCGGCGGCGCGCTCGGGTTCATGGCTTGTTTTTCCGACGTCGGGGACTGCGGTGCAAGCGGTGAAGCGCGACACTGTCGCCACGGTGAGGGCTCAGGCGAGGAACTTGCCCGGATTCAAAATGCCTCTCGGGTCCAGCGCCTGCTTGAGTCGGTCGTGCAGGGCGCGCGCGCCCGCGGGCACGGCATCGGCAAACCAGCGTCTTTTGGCGATGCCGACCCCGTGTTCGCCGGTGATGGCTCCACCCCAGGCGATGACCTGATGGAACAGGCGATCGAGCGCCGCCTCGGCGCGCTCCCGCACTTCCGGTTCGTCCATGGTCGGCACCATGATGTTGACGTGGATGTTGCCGTCGCCGGCATGGCCAAAGCTGGCGACCGCAAAACCGGACTCGGTCTGCAGGGTCTCGGCAAAGTCGACCAGATCGACCAGCCGGCTGCGCGGCACGACGATGTCCTCGTTGAGTTTGACCAAGCCGGTGTGGCGCAGGCTGTAGCTGAATTCGCGGCGCAGCTGCCAGAAGCGCTCGCAGGCGGCCTCGCCAACGGCTTCCTCCAGGCAGATGCAACCGAGGCCGCGCACCAGCCCGGCCAGCGCCGCCAGTTCGCCGCGCACCGACGCGTCATGGCCGTCGATCTCGACGAGCAGATGGGCGTCGCCCTGCGGGGTCACCGACTCGCCCAGGTAGGCGCGGGCGGCGCGCAGGGTGAACTTGTCGGCAATCTCGAGCGCACTGGGCAGGTAGCCGGCGTCGAGGATGCGGCCGACCGCGTTGGCGGCCTCGGCAAAGCTGTTGAAGCCGGCCGAAAGCATGGCGCGCATCGGCGGGTGCGGGATGAGGCGCAGGGTGGCCTCGGTGACCACCCCGAGCAGGCCCTCGCTGCCAACCATGAGGCCGACCAGGTCAAAGCCGGTCTTGTTCTTGTGGCAGCGGCCGCCGGCACGGACGACAGTGCCGTCGGCCAACACGGCCTCCAGGCCGAGCACGTAGTGGCGGGTGACGCCGTACTTCAGGCAGCGCGGGCCGCCGGCGTTGGTGGCGATGTTGCCGCCGAGGCTGCATTCCTTCAGGCTGGCCGGGTCGGGCGGATAAAACCAGCCAAGCTTGCGCACGGCCTCCTGCAAGTCGCCGGTGGTCACCCCGGGTTCGACGACCGCAACGCCATCGGCGGTGTGGATCTCCTTGATGCGGTTCATGCGTCGCAGCGACAGGGCGATGCCGCCCTGCAGGGGTACGCAGCCGCCGACGTAACCGACACGGGCGCCCTGCGGCGTCACCGGCACGCCGTGGGCGTTGGCGTAGCGCAGCACGGCGGCAACGTCTTCGGTCGAGGCGGCATGCACCACCACCTGTGGCGGGTGGGCCGCGAACCATTTGTCGGTGCCATGGGCGGCGAGGTCGGCGGGCGTGGTCGACACGCGGTCGGGTCCGAGCAGGGCGGCGAGGTCGTCAGCGAGGCTGGGCATGGGCCAGCATGAAGGCGGGAAAGCCGCGCTGGCAAGGGGAGTCTGTGCGCCGGTCTTGCGCCTTGGCTCAGGCCGAGGCCAGCGCCTTGTGGCTGCCGTCGCAGAAGGGCGGGTTCTTGCTGTGCTTGCAGTTGCACAGCCAGACCTTCTGCTTCTCGGCGAGGGTGAACTTGCGCGGGCCGAAGCCGGTGCCCTTGTGGCTGCCGTCGCACATCGGCTGATGGCCGCTGAGGCCGCAGGCGCACCACCAGTGGTCGCCCGCTTCGAGTTCCAGACCGACGGGTTTGGTGTCGTGAATTTTGGGGAGATCGGCCATAGGAAACCCAATCTGCGAAATTTCGCCGGCCGGGGCAAGGCAAAAGCGAGTTCAGGCCAGGGCGGCGAGCACGTCATCGACCAGGCCCGGGCCGCGGTAGACGAGGCCGGAATAGACTTGGACGAGTTCGGCGCCGGCGCGGCGCTTTTCCAGGGCATCGCTGCCGCTGAGGATGCCGCCGACGCCGATCAGCGGGATGGCGGGCTGCAGCAGGGCGCGGAAGGCGGCGACCACCTCGGTCGAACGCAGGCGCACCGGCGCGCCGCTAAGCCCCCCCGCCTCGGTGGCGAGCGGATGGCCGGTGACGGCGGCGCGGGCGATGGTGGTGTTGGTGGCGATGACGCCGTCGACAGCGAGCTCATTGAAGACCCGCGCCAGGGCCTCGATCTGGGCGCCATCGAGGTCGGGGGCGATCTTCACCAGCAGCGGCGGGCGGCGGCCGTGTTCGCCGGCGAGCCGGGCCTGCTCCTCCTGGAGGGCAGCGAGCAGAGCGCGGATCGAGTCCTCGGCCTGCAGCTCGCGCAGGCCCTTGGTGTTGGGCGAGGAGATGTTGACCGCGACGTAGTCGGCCACCGGGAAGGCGGCGCGCAGGCAGTAGCGGTAGTCCTTCACCGCGTCCTCGTTGGGGGTGTCAAAGTTCTTGCCGATGTTGACGCCGACGATCGCCCGGGTGCGGCGGCGACGCAGGCGGCGGACGGCGGCATCGATGCCCGGGTTGTTGAAACCCATGCGGTTGATCAGGGCCTCGTGCTCCGGCAGCCGGAACAGGCGCGGCTTTGGATTGCCCGGCTGCGGCCGCGGCGTCAGGGTGCCGACCTCGACAAAGCCAAAGCCGAGCGCGGCCCAGGCCTCGACGGCTGAGGCCGACTTGTCCATGCCGGCGGCCAGGCCGAGGCGGTTGGGAAAATCGAGGCCGAGGCAGCGCAAGGGCGTGCTGCGCGACGGCTCGCGACCGGCGGTGAGCAGCCCGCAGGCATGGGCCAGGCGCATGGCGCGCGTCGTCCACTCGTGCGCCCGCTCGGCATCCAGACGAAACAGCCAGGGTTTGAGCAGGGGGTAGAGCTGGGCGGCGAGCGACATGCCACTGCAAAGCGCCATGCGCGCCGCCTGTCAACTGCCGCCACCCCTGCAAAGTCCGGCGGCCGCGACCGTTTCCTCGCCATGCCCGCACCCACCCGCCGCCGTTTTCTCCGCCAAGCCTCCGGCCTCGCCGCCGCCTTCGGTTTCCCCACCGTCATCCCCGCCTCCGCCCTCGGCAAGGACGGTCGTCCTGCCCCCTCAAACCGCACCACCCTCGGCCTCATCGGCTGCGGCGGCCGCGGCACCGACGTGCTGAAGAACTTTCTCAACGACCCGCGCGTGCAGGTGATTGCGGTGTGCGATGTCGAGCGCGAGTCGGATCGCTACAACAAGGGCATCATCAAAAAGGCCGGCACGCTCGGCCGCGAGCCGGTGCGCCGGCTGGTCGACAGCACCTACGGCACGCAGGGCTGCGCCACCCACGAGGATTTCCGTGAGCTGCTCGCCCGCAAGGATGTCGACGCCGTGCAGATCGCCACACCCGACCACTGGCACGCCCTGCAGGCCGTGGCCGCGGCGCGCGCCGGCAAGCACATCTACTGCGAAAAGCCGCTCAGCCTGACCATCGCCGAGGGCCGCTTCATGAGCGATGCCGTCAAGGCCGCCGGCGTCGTCTGGCAGACCGGCAGCCAACAGCGCAGCGACGTGCATTTCCGCCTGGCCTGCGAGCTGGTGCGCAACGGTCGCATTGGCAAGCTCAAGCGCATCCGGGTCGGGCTGGCCAGCGACAACCGCGACAACAACGGCCACGCTGCCCAAACCGCCGCCGCTCCAGTGCCGGAGGGATTGAACTACGACCTCTGGCTCGGCCCCGCCCCCGATGCGCCCTTCTGCCCGGCCCGCCTGCACTCGAACTGGCGCTGGTTCTTTGACTACTCCGGCGGCAACGTCACCGACTTCGGCGCCCACCACCTCGACATCGTCCAGTGGGCGCTCGACCGCGACCGCAGCGGGCCGGTCGAGTTCTTCAACTTCCAAGCGACCTGGCCAGAGCCGGGCTCACTATATACAACACCGCCGAAGTTCTCCTTCGAGTACCGCTACGACGACGGCACCCTCGTGCAGGTGGCCGACAAGATGGACTTCGGCTCGGGCATCGCCTTCGAAGGCGAACTGGGCAGCCTCACCACCCTGCGCGGTGGCTTGAAGATCGAGCCGGCGGAGCTGCGCCGGCCACTGGCCGACGGCGACGTGCGGCTCTACGAGAGCAAGGACCACTTCCGCAACTTCATCGACGCCATTCAGGACGGCGTGGCACCGGCGGCCCCGGTCGAGACGGCACACCGCTCCATCACCATCGCCCACCTGGCCAACATCGGCCTGCGACTCGGCCGCAAGACCCTGCGTTGGGATCCGGCGGCCGAGCGTGTGCTGGGCGACGACGAGGCCGACGCCATGCGCAGCCGGCCAATGCGCGCGCCCTGGCGGCTGGGTTGAACGGTGGCTTTACCAACAGGAGTAGCCCGGGTACCCCCAGCCAGGACCGTAGCCATAGTGGCTGCGGCGGTAGCCTCCGTAGTAGCGACTGCGACCGCCCCAGCCCCAGTTGCTGTAGCCGATGCTGACATGGGTGCGCGGTGCGTAATAGGCCGGCCGCGGACCATAGTAGGGCCCGTAGGCGGGACCACCGTAGTAGCCGCCGCTGTAAGCGCCGCCATAATAGGCATCACGGTTCGCACCCAGCGCCGAACCGGTCAGGGCACCGAGCGCGCCGCCAATGGCTGCGCCCTCCAGGGGGCGGCCGCTTTGGTTGCCAATGACCGCGCCGGCGAGGCCACCGACCACGGCGCCGGCGACCGCGCCTTCACGCTCGGCCGGGCCCGGATAGGGCGTGACACAGGAACTCAGGGCCAGCAGCAGGCTGCCCGACAAGGCGAGGCGGGAAAAGAGCTTCGTGTTCATGGCGTTGGGCGGGAGACGGGTTGTCGCCTCCCTGCCCTCTCCGACGCACGCCGGGCGCCGCGCATTCAATCGGCGCCGAAATTCGGGATGCCCAGGCGCTTGGCCATCCGCCGCGGCCGGCGCAGCGCCTCCGCCATGCGCAGGGCCTCGTCGGGGCCGCGCACATCCTTGCAGTCGGGGTGCGGCTCGGGCGCGGCGATCAGGCCGAGCTGGTGCAGGACGTGGGCCGTGCTGTGCTTGTAGGCCGCGGCACTCATCTGGTCGTTGAGGCGGAACACCAGGTCTTCAAAAGACTGGAAAGCCTCAAAAAGTTTGTACACGCGGGTGTCGAAGCGACCGGTGCCGGTCTTGAACTTCTTGTCGACCACGCTGTCGAGCAGCCACATGTCGCGCGCCGCGCAGATCAGCGGGCAGGCACTGACCCCGGCGCCGATGAGCAGCGGCAGGCCGAGGCGGATCGCCGTCGGGATGCCGTAGTCGTCGCCGCTGTGCGGAGCGAAGGGCAGGCGCAGATCCTTGCACATCGCGGCCCAGTACAGGAAGTGCGGCTCGTCGAGCGTGCTGATCTTGCCGCCGACGTACTTCGGGTGATGGGCGATCTCATGCAGCAGCCAAGGCTCGTAGGGCGTGGCCCAGGGCACGAAGGAGGGCTCGAGGGCGTGGGCGATGGCCGGCAGGGTGATGGACTCGGCGATTTCAAAGTAGGCGTCGCGGCGTGCCTCCGGACCGAGCTGATTGAGCAGGCGCGAGGTCATGATCATGGCCTCGGCGTTGTCATACTGCTGGGCGATGTCGAGCAGCGGCCGGTAGCGCTCGGCCTTGAACACCGTGTCCTGTTCCGCGCCGCGGGCGGTGACGCCGGCGATGAAACGCTGGTTGGGAAACTCGGCGCGGAAACGCTTCAGCACCTCGGCGTAGAGGGCGTTGTCGAGCTCGAAGATGTAGCCTGTGTCGGCATTGAGCACGAAGACCATCTCGACGCCGTAGTGCTCGCCGCACTGCTGCATCCAGCGCACGCTTTTGACAAAGCCGTCCCAGTCCGGTTGTCCACCCTGAAAGGGCAGCAGGGTCGCCACACACAGGCGCGCCTTGGTCGTGTGATCGGCCAGATCCTCCTCGGCCGTGTGGGCCCAGACGGTTTCTTGCCAGGTCGTGGTCGGCGTGAGGTCTTTCGGATTGGAGATGAGGTCGCGCATCGGGCCAGCAGGCTAGAGCGCGTTGCCGGGATGGCAACTGTGGCATGGGATAGCCTGCAGCCAAAAACGCCTGCTCGGAGGAGGCCGGAACTGCCTCACTCTGCCCCGACCGCCGGCTACGGAGCCGTGGGTTGCTGTTGTTTAGCACGATAGGTGCGCAGGCGCTCCAACCGTCGCTGAAACTCTGCCTCCGGCACATGATGAAACTGATTGTCACTGGTCACGAACGCCCGCTTGCCACGTGCATCCGGTCGCGTCGTTGCCACGACCGGCAGATCCGTGGGCAAGGGCCTGCTTAAGCCGGCCGCACCATAAAACCACGGCTCCGGATTCTCTTTTTGAAAGCGGTCAAAAAAGAAATGCCCCTGCATTCCATCGTCCCAAACCAGCAACTCGGCCAACCGCTCGGGATACTGCTGTTGGTGTTCCTCCGCCCATGCAGAAAGCAGCATGCACATCTCCCGCAGCTTGAAATGGGCGAGGGAAACCGAATGAAAACTCGATTGGGTCAGAGGCTGCCCGGACTTCATCCAGCCAAGCTGATGGGCGATGCCGGCAGTGGCCATGGAAGCCAGGAAGAGCGGCGCCAGCAGAGCCAGCAAAGCCAGCGTGTGCCGCCACCTCCAGCCCTTGCCGCCGCCGGTCCGCTGATCCCAGCCAACCAGAAATCGATGCAGAGCGACAGCCGCCAGCGCGAACGCCAGCAGGCCGCCGGCCAGCATGCTGGCGTTGACCTGCACCTGCGGCAGGGTGTTCCGAAGAAACACGAACCATCCCGTCGCCAGATGCCAAAGGATCTGCACGAACGCGGCGCTGAAAACGGTCAGCAGCAGAATCAGCGACAGCAGGACGATGAGTGTCCAGCAGATCACCCGCGCCGTGCCGCGCAGGATTCGGAGGAGCAGGGGGTGGCCCTTCATGGTTGGGTTTGAGCTCGCATGCTCTCCATTTCCGCCACCAAACGGCGCTTCAGTTCGGCGGCGCTCAGCGTGAGCACGCTGCCATCCGTCAGCAGCGCCATACGCAGGCTGCCATAATCTTCCGGCTCATAGACCAGAATGCGCGACCCCTCGGTGGGGCGCAGGCCGGGCACATAAGCGAGCGGCACCCCTTGCGGATGAATTCCGCTCCACAACTCCTCGCGAATCTCTCCGCTCTCCCGAAACGCCGGCAACCGGCCGCCGTGGGCGCGCGCATGGGTCCAAAGCTCATCGCGCAGATGGTGCAGCGCCGCTCGCCGTGCACTGGCCAGCCAGGTTTTGCTGTCGCGTTCGGGCGTGGCGAGCTGGTAGGTGGCCCCCACCTTCACCCAGGCGCCGGGCGTCATGAGTTCGCGTGCGCCGGAAATCATCGTCAGCACCACGTGGATCAGGAGCCCGACGATGACCATCAGCCCGAGCGCCTGCTTGTAACGAAACACCGGCAGACCCGTCAACGAACCCGCCAGTGTGTTCCAGGCCCATTGCACCAGCCACGCGCTGACCAGGAACACGACAAGAAAGAAGGACAGGGATTGCAGGCGCAACTCCCCCACTTCGGTCAGCGTCAAGCTGGGCATGCCCGCAATCAGGATCGAGGACGGGCCAAAAACGCATGATACCGGCATGAACTGCATTTTAGGAAGCCTAGATGAACCGCATTGCCAAAGCCATGGCAAATTTCGGAGACCGCCGCTCATTGGCGGCGGCTTCGGGTTGTCCCGGCCGAATTGGCACAGCACATGCCCGGGCCTCCCAACCTCAAGACACCCACAACCTTTCTTCGCCAAGCGCAGGCCGGCCCCTCAAGCCACCGCACCGCGCTTCACATCCCGCAGCGCATAC
>CAZSBO010000168.1:5124-8645 GCA_964605265.1 uncultured Prosthecobacter sp. | reverse complement strand
CCGCGCCGTCGAGCGCGCCCACGGCATAGGAGGCAGTGGTGAATGACCTTGTGAAGCGGCTGCGCGAGTGGAAGGTCGATACCCTCTTTGGGCCAACCCCTGTCGTTCTTGCTCTTGAAGCGGCCGACCGCATCGAGGCGCTGGAAGCTGCGGTCAACCGCTTCCCCGATACGCTGCGCGCAGAAAGAGACTATGAGGCGCGCAACTGGGCACGCCGCGTGGACGGCCTGACAGCGCAACTGCGCGAGACGGACGCGCGCTACATGGCCCTCATTAAGCAAGTGGCGGACGGCGTCGCAATGCAGCCGAGAACAGTCGTGCTGCACACCAACGCCGACCGCATCGAGGCCGACCGCATCTAGGCCGACCGCGCCGCGATGCAGCAGGCGCTGGTGTGGGAGGCTGGGTCCGAGCCAGCGCTGTACGCGGCGCAGACGGCTATAGCAATCGCAGCACTCCGGGAGCGGCTCGGCTAAGTGCATGTATGCCGACGGCTCGATGAGGTAGACACGGGGCGACACTGATGCTGACGCTCATGCGTCGGCCCGTCTCCTTGTCCGGCCCGCCCAGTGCGGGCCTTTTTTATGCGCGACCAGCCAACGACCACCGAAGACCCGGCGCGTCAGCACGCGCAAGCTGCCGAGGCCATGGCCCAGGCCATGGAGGACATGCGCGAGGCCATCCGCGAAGAGCAGGAGGCCGCCGCCGCCAGGCTGCAGTTCCTCGGCTCCGTCCTCCAGCGCAAGGCCGACGAGCGCGTCGGGCTCCGGTCCGAGATCGAGCAGCGGTGGCTGCGGTCGATCCGCCAGCTCAACGGCAAGTACGAGTCCAGCGACCTGCCCAACAACGGTGACAAGGACGCCTACGGCTCGAAGGTGTACGTCCCGCTGACGCGCCGCCTGCGCAACATGGCCGTCGCCAGGACGGTCGACGTGCTGTTCCCGAGCGACGACCGGTTCTGGGTCCTGGAGCCGTCCCCGAAGGCCGAGATGGCCGACCTGGCGGACATGGTCGGCAAGCTGCCGCCCGACACGCCGGTGCTCGCGCCAGGCATGAAGCCCGGGACCATGGCGAAGGACGTCGCCTCGGCCGTGCAGGAGATGCAGGCTGACGCCGAGATGCGCGCCGCGCGCATGGAGCGGCAGATCGACGACCGCCTGGCCGAGGGGAGGTACGCCGCCAAGGCCCGCCGCGCGCTCGAGGACGCGATCGATCTCGGCACTGGCGTCCTCAAGGGCCCCGTGAACGAGCTGCGCACGCGCCGCGCCTGGGTGCCCGGGCCGGACGGCCAAATGGCCCTCGAGGTGCGCAAGGACGTCGTCCCGACGGTCGAGTACGTCGACCTGTGGAACTTCTACCCCGACCTCAGCTCGGCCGACATCCGCGACTGCGCCGACGTCCTCGAGGCCCACCCGATGCTTCGCGGGGACCTGATGGCGCTCCGCGACCAGCCCGGGTTCCTGGCCGCGGCGATCGACCAGGTCTGCTCGAGCGACCCGCGCCCCGACAACCAGACGCGCCGCCAGGACCTTCGTGACCTGGCCGGCCTGTCCGGCGCGAAGGACGACCGGTACATCGTCTGGGAGTTCAACGGCCCGATCCGCGGCGCCGACCTCAACGCCTGCTGCCGGTACGAGTACCTGGCCAAGGCGCAGGGCGACACCGAGCTGGGCGCCCACGAGGGGGTCGAAGAGGCGCCGCCGTACGAGGACCCGTACGACGACGAGGAGGACTACTACTGCACGGTGTGGTTCGTCGATGGCGTCGTGATCAAGGCCGTCGAGCGACCGCTCAACAGCGAGCAGCGGCACATCTACTCGGTCGTCTACTGGCAGCGCGACAAGTCCAGCATCTTCGGCTTTGGCCTGCCTGACGAGGTGCGCGACCAGCAGACGTCCGCGAACTCGTCGTTCCGCGCGATGATGGACAACATGGGCCTGACCGTCGGCCCGCAGATCGTCTTCGACGAGGATGCGATCGAGCCCGTCGATGGCAAGGCCGAGATCCGGCCGTTCAAGCTCTGGCGCAAGAAGACCTCCGGCGCGCCCGTCCGGGACGTGTTCGGCTTCTACCAGATCGAGAGCCGGCTCAACGAGCTGGGTGCGGTCTTCGATCGCTCGAAGCAGCTCATGGACGAGGTCGCCACGCTGCCCGCGTTCGTGTCCGGCGCCGAGCAGCCGAACATGCAGAGCGCCACCCAGGCGACGCTGACCTACAACTCCAGCAGCCTGTGGGTCCGCCGGATGGTCCGCCACTGGGACGACGACATGGCCGAGCCGACCCTGTCGCGGATGGTCGAGTGGGAGATGGACCACAACCCCGACGCGTCGATCAAGGGCGACTTCAAGCCGATCGCCCGCGGCGCCACGGCGCTGATCGAGCTGGAGGGCCAGGGCCAGCGGATGGTGCAGTTCATCCAGCTCGCGTCCTCGATGGGCGTGCCGGCGAAGGATCAGATGCGCATGCTGCGCCAGTTCGCTCGCAGCCTGAAGCTCGACCCGGACGAGATGCTGCCCACCGAGGAGCAGATCCAGCAGATGCGCGAGGAGCCGCAGGAGGACCCGGAGATGGCCCGCGTGCGGATGATGGAGGCACAGAGCCAGCGC
Organism: uncultured Prosthecobacter sp.; assembly: GCA_964605265.1. Classification (GTDB taxonomy): domain Bacteria; phylum Verrucomicrobiota; class Verrucomicrobiia; order Verrucomicrobiales; family Verrucomicrobiaceae; genus Prosthecobacter. Next base: position 6,039 of record CAZSBO010000168.1, on the reverse strand, counting down.
GTCCACGAGGCGAAGATGGCCCAGGTGTCGATCAAGGGCGCAGAGCTGGAGTCGAGGGCCGACGACATGGCGCGCCGCGAGCGCCTGGCACTGCTGGAGATGGCCAGCCGCGAGCGCATGACGCTGCAGCAGATCGCAGAGCGGCACAACATCGACCTCGCCAATCTCGAGCGCGAGATCCTCGAGAACGAGGCCCAGCGTCGGCATGAGGCGCAGATGCAGAACGCCGAGACGGCGGTCAAGATGCGCATGGGGTCCGGCCTGTGAGCCCGCTGCTGCAGCAGGACAGCGCCGTGCTACGGGCCGTCGCCGAGCACTGCAAGGAGCGCATCGCCATGCACACCAAGACGTGCATCAGCCTGGCCGTCGACGAGCGCCAGCGGCGCGACGCGGCCGCCGCCATCGATGAGCTGAGTCGCATCGTGTCGCTGTACGAGCGCGCGCGCACGAGCGGGGCCCCGCAATGATCAGCGTCCCGCTCTACCAGTCGCCGCTGCCGTCTGCGAGCGACATGCAGAAGACCATCGCCGCCAGGACCGCCGCCGGCCGGTCGACGACGCCGAACCTGACCCAACCGGCGCCGGCCCCAGACACCGCGACTGCGCCCGCCCCGGCGCCGACGACCGCCATGCAAACAGCCACCAATCCGCTCCTTGCCCCGCCGCCGACGGTGCAGCAAGAGGCTCAGGCCAACGCCCCGGCCCCTGCCGGGACTGCGCCTGTGGCCGCCGCGCCGCAGCCCGCCGCGACCACTGCCCAACCGGCTGCTCCTGCGCTGCAGCCGGCCTCCGCGCCGCAGGCCCCGACCCTGCTTCAGCCGTCGGACAACTCTCTGGTGTCCAAGCAGCTCGGCCAGCTCCTGTCCAGCGACAGCCCGTACATCCAGGCGGCCCGCACGCGCGCGGCGCAGCAGGC
>CAZSBO010000168.1:0-5024 GCA_964605265.1 uncultured Prosthecobacter sp. | reverse complement strand
CCTACGTCAACACGGTCTTCAAGATGGCGCCGCAGTGGTCCAGCGACTGGTCGCAGTTCGGCCTCGAGTTCGATGGGGGTGGCAATGGCTGACGGCAACAAGCTCTTCGACATCAACCGGCTGTCGACCGGCCCGGTTGGGTCGATGAACACGGCGCTGTCGCCGCTCATGAGCCAGATCGGCTACAGCGGTGACGTCTACAAGCCGTTCATGATCGAGGGCGAGAGCGGGCAGACCAACGGCGGCGACCTGCTGTCAGACGACGCGCTGAAGGCGCTGCAGGACAGCGGCCTCCAGCTCCGTCAGCGGTACGACAGCGGCACCAAGTCGCGATTCCTGGAGGCCTACGATCCGTCCGGCAACCAGGTCTTCTCGAAGAAGTACCAGACCGACACCCCGATGGCGCAGGAGCTGGCCAAGGGCGCGCTCTTCGTCGGCGGCGCCGCGCTCGGTGCGGCAGGCCTGAACAACCTCCTGGCGGGCGGCTCGCTTTTCGGCGGGGCCGCGTCTGGCGCCAGCGGCGCGGCTGGCGCAACCGGCGGCGGGTCGCTGCTGGGCGGCTCCATGCCGGCCATCACCGCACCCGCCGGTGGCAGCCTGTTCTCCGGCGGCGGGGCGCTCGGCGCCGGCACCGCGACCGGGTCGCTGGCCGGCGGCGCGGCGAGTGGCGCAGCGGGCGCGCTGACGTCTGTCAAGGAGGCCCTCTTCGGTGCCTCCGGCTACGGCTCCGGCATGAGCGGCGCGGCCACGTCCGCCTTCGATGCGGTCCTGTCCGCGACCGGGTCCACCGGCCTTGCGGCAAGCGCCGGGTCGGCCGTGAACGCGATGGGCTCCGGCGGCTCGTGGCTGTCGAATGCCTGGGGCGCGCTGACTGGCGGCGGGGCGGGCGGCTCCGGTGGCGGCCTGCTCGGCGGCCTCTTCAGCGGCAGCGGCGTGATGCGCGACGTCCTCGGCCTGCTGGGCGCCGGCGTCGAGCAGTTCAACATCGAGCGCATGGCCGAGAAGAACCGCGACTGGCAGTCGAAGGAGCGCCAGAAGGACCGCGACTTCGAGCTGAAGAAGGACGCCGATCGCCGTCGGCGCCAGGCCCCGGTGAGCAACATCTTCGGCCGCGCGACGGTCCTGAGTGGAGACGGCAATGGCTGAAGACCCGCGCATGCAGGGGATGTTCGACAAGGTCGTGCAGCAGGGCCTGCAGGGCGTCACGTCGCCAGAGGTGTCCGGCAGCCTGGCGGAGGACGCCATGCAGCGAGGCCCCGAGCAGGCCATCGCCGAGGCCGTCGTTCAGGTCCTCAACGGCGTGAAGCAGTCCGCCGCCGAGGGTGGCGTCGAGCTGCCGCCGGACGTGATGCAGGCCGCGGCCGTGGCGATCGCCCAGGTGCTGGTCGCGATGATGGTCGACAGCGGCATGGCGGACGACCCCGACACGCTGCTGCGCATGGTGGTCGAGCAACTGAAGGGCTGAAGATGGCGAACCTCTTTGGCGCCCTGCTGCGCGGCGCTGCCGGCCGGGGCCTGACCGACATGACCCAGCGCTGGGACCGCGAGGAGGCCTCGTGGAAGGCCGAGCAGGCGCGCCGGCAAGAGAAGGAAGAGGACCGCAGGTGGCGCGAGGAGCAGGCCGCCCTTGACCGCGAGTCGCGCGCGGCTGGCCGTGCCGGCAGCTCCAGCTCCGGCGGCGGATCGTCCGGTGGCGGCGGCTCCGACTACAAGGTCGCCTTCCTCATGAAGAAGTTCGGCATCTCTGAGGCCGAGGCCAGGCAGCAGATCGAGGCCAGCGCCGCCGGCACGAACATCTTCGAGCGCCAGGCCGACAAGACCGAGATGGTCGACGAGGGCGACGGCCGACAGCGCAGCGTCACCAGTCGCGCGACCGAGCCCGACCCGGAGCGCTGGGCGGAGCTGAACCGGACCCTGGCCGAGGCCATGATCCGCGGCCCTTCGATGGGCAAGTCGAACTACGACCAGCTCACCCAGGGCTTCGGCAACGACGCCTCGCAGGCGCGCGTGAACGCCGCCGAGGAGGGTCTGATGCCGGTCGATCGAGCGGCTGACCTCAACGCGGCGCAGCAGGGGAAGACCGTCGACCGCGGCAACCCACTGCTGGATCAGGCGAGGATCGATTCCGAGGCCGCGCTTGCCGCCCAGCGCCGGGCCGCCGCGGCGCGCCCCGCCACCGGCATGACGCCGGAAGAGCGCGCGGCGCGCATGACGAGCGAGGAGCGCCGGCGTGCCATCTCCAGCATCACGACCGAGCTTGGTCGCCTGCAGGCCGAGATGAAGAACATGAACCGCGCCGACCGCGAGGACGCCGACGCGCGCATCGCCATGCTGCGCTCGGAGCTGGACGCGCTGCGTGGCACCGGTCTTCCTGCCGCGGCGCCTTCGGCCCCCGCACCGAACCGCATCCGCTACGACGCCCAAGGCAACCGGATCTGATCGATGGCCATCGAAGTCGAACTCTTCGACGGCACCATCCTCGAGTTCGAGGAGGGCACGCCGGACGACGTCATCAACCGCGTGGCCAAGGCCGAGACGGCCAGCCGCCAGCCGCAGAAGGCCGAGGTCCCGTCCCGTGGCCTGTTCGACCGCCTGCGTGACTTCGCTGCGCCGAAGCCCGGCGACGCGATCAACCCGGTCGACGAGATCCCGATGCCGGACGCAGGCCCAGCGGCCAGCAACGACGTCAGGCCGTCGTCTGTCGCAGGCAACCAGCGCGCCGCGGCGCTGCTCGAGCGCCCGGCGCCTGACTTCCAGGCTGGCCAAGCCGACCTGGTGCAGATGTCGAAGTCGCCGGCCGCCCTCGAGCGCGAGCGCGGCGACGCGGCCAAGCAGACCTTCCTGCGCGAGTCCGGCGACGTCCGCGGCTTCGAGCAGCCGGGGGCCGTGGCCAGGCTGCTGGACAAGACCTACGCCAAGCCGCTGGACAACTCGCTCGGCGGGCTGCTGCTCGAGGGCGCTGGGGACGCGGCGCGCGGCACGATCAGGGCCGGACAGGGCGTGGGCGCCGGCGCGTGGTCCGCGCTGCAGGCTGGCGCGGAGGCCGTCGGTGCGGGTGACTCGGCACTTGCCGACCTCGCTGCCGCGTCCGGGAAGGTCGGCCGCCAGGCGCGTGACGCCATGGGCAACCAGCGCGATCCCGAGTCGCTGACGCAGGCGGTCTTCGAGTCGACGATGCAGTCGCTGCCGATCGCCATCGGCCTTGGCGCGGCCGCTCTGCCGGGCCTGATGGCGGTCGCTGCCGCAGACGAGTACGGGCAGAGCCGGGACCGCGGGGCTGGCCACGCTGAGGCCGTCGAGCGCGCCGCGGTAATGGGCATCGCCGAAGGCATCGGCGAGCGGTTCTCGCTGCCCGCGCTGCAGAAGCTCTTCGCCGGCGCGGTCGGCAAGATGTCGACCAAGGAGCTTGGCCGGGCCGCCGCGGACCTGCTGGTCAAGGAGCAGGTCGGCGAGCAGGTCACGCTCGCCTTCCAGAACGGCTACGAGAAAGCGGGTCAGTACGGGCAGCGCCCGGACATGACGCTGGCCGACTACATCACCGACGCCATCGACACGGCCAAGGTGACGCTGGGCCAGACCCTGCTGACGGCTGGCGCCGCGGCCGGTGCGCGCAAGCTGGCGCCCAAGCCGCCCCCGCCCCCGCCCATGTTCCAGCCGGTGACCGACGCCGGCAACATCTCCCCGTCGCCTGACGGCGGCCTGACGCCGACCGACACCACGATGGTCATGCCGGACGGCACGGTCGTCACGACCGAGCAGGACCCGGCCGCGAAGTTCGCCAGGGACGTCGAGGCCACCAAGGTCGAGAACCAGCCCACCACCCCGCTGACCAGCGAGCAGATCGCTGCAGCGCCGATCGCGTCGCCGCCGGCGGTTGAGCCCCGGAAAGCAGCCCCGGGCGCTCCCGCCGCGGCGACCACCCCACGAGTCGACGTCAATGACCCCAACGCCATCCTGTCGGAGCTGGGCATCGGCGGACCTGCCGATGCACGAGCAGATGCTGCCGCTGGTGGAGCGCGAGGTGCTGACGCTGCCGCAGGCGCTCGAGCTGCAGGCGTGGCTCCTGGCCGGGTTCAGCCTGGCGCAGATGCAGCAGCACCCGCAGATGGGCGGGTCGGCGCAGCGCGTGGCGCTGTGGCTGGTGGACCTTCCGCGGCAGTAGCCGGCGGCGGGTTCCAGGCGCAGAATGCGGGTTATGGCCAGACCACAACCACCCTGGCTGCCGGACAGCGGCTGCGCGACGGCGGCGATCAGCCTGCTGGGGTCGCCCCCTACCCCGCGCGAGTGGCGGCCGTCGTTCAGGGATTCACCGCAGATGCTGCGGCAGACCCCCGTCTCCAGGGTCGTCTTCCGACCGATCTCCGCCCGGTCCAGGACCCAGAGCAGGTAGCGTCCCTCGACGCGCTCGGCGCCGCCGTGTCGGAGGCGCTGGGCACGAACCGCGTCCTGCTGGTCGAGTCCGACCAGATGCCGGACGGGATCGCCTACCGCGGCGTGGCGCTGGTCAACGCGAAGGGCCTCGAGCGGCCGGCGGCGTTCGTTGCCGTCCACGAGTCGGCGCACCTGATCCAGGACATGGCCGAGCGCGGCACCGCGGACGGCGCGACGGCCGAGGAGAAGGAGGCCGCGCGCATCTGGACCCCTGTCGAGCAGGCGATCTTCGACATGGTCCCGGAGGCCAAGAAGCGCCAGTACGCCGCCTGGCTCTTCAAGGGCGTCGACACCGACGTCTCGATGGCAGACCCGGACATGCAGCGCGTCCTGCGCCGCGAGATGATGGCCGACTTCGGTGGCCAGCAGCTCACCGACGTCGACCAGATCAACGAGCTGGCGCGCCGCGCGCCTTCGGTCTTCGGTGACTTCGCCAAGAAGATGGTCGGCCTGCTCGATCGCGTGGCCAAGGCCATCCGGTCGCAGCGCGGCGTGGCCGGCGTGCGGGACGTGCAGGGCATGCTGCAGGACGTGCAGAAGGCCAAGGCCATGTGGGTCGAGGCCATGCTGCAGTGGAAGGCCCGCGGCGGCGC
>CAZSBO010000167.1:0-8731 GCA_964605265.1 uncultured Prosthecobacter sp. | reverse complement strand
ACCGTCATCGTGCCGCTGCCGTCGGACATCAGGAAGCAATCATTGGCGACCGTGACACCACCGATGTTGAGGTAGGCGAAGAACTTCGTCGTGATGCGGCCGCTGGCATTGATCGGCCCCGGCATCGGACGATAGATTTCGCCACCGACCGGCAGCCCCACCACCCCTTCGGACGAGGAGAACGGATAGCTGCTGACGAAGCTCTGGATCGAACCATACACCAGCCCGACGCTGTTTTCAGCGACCGCCCGGTAGTAATAAACGGTCTCAGGCGTCAGTCCCGTCACCAGTTGGCTGAATTCGACATCGTCAATGCCGTCACCCAGATTCTGGTGCGCGGTCGACATGAGTCCGGAACCCAGGGTGGGGTCGGTCGAGTACTCGAACCAGGCCTCGGTGCTGGCGCCACCGGGATTGACCTTGCCGACCAGCGTCGCCTTATAGGCCGTGACGTTTCGAACACTGGCGCTGACAACCACCGGCGCCGCCACCCGATCGTCGTCGAGTTCCGCCGGGTAGCCGGGATCCGTGGGCAGATTCGGATCGCCCGTGGTGTTGCCGGCAAGGAAGATCGAACCCGTGCCATCGTCCTGGATGATGCCGATACCGGTGTAGCCGGTTCCCGAGGTGGTGCCGGCCGTCAGGGTGAAAAACTCCGCCCCCTCATTCTCCGTGTCCTGCTCATCGGTGATGTTCACCCGTACCAGAAGCACACCGCCCGCGGGCACTTCCACGAAGCTATTGTCCACATAGGGCTCCCAAGTGTCGCCGACGGGATCGTAGTACTCCAGGGTGAAGCCCAAGATCTCCGCATTTTTTGTCAGGCCGTCGGCGTCGAGACCCAGTTCAAGTCCGAGCTTCTGGCCTGCCTCGCCGTTGACCTTGAAAATGGCGTAGTCGGAGGCCTCATTCACCACAGGGCTGTTGACGAACGGCAAGCGATCATCGTCCAGCGCCGGGTATCCCGGATCCGTCGGCAGGTTCGGCGTCGCCGTTTCATTGCCGTCAAGGAAGACGTCCCCGCTGCCATCGTCGGTGATGGTGCCGGTGCCCCCCGTGCTGGCCACGCCGCCGGTGGTAGTCGCCACCAGGGTGAAGGTTTCCGCCCCCTCATCCATCGTGTCCCGCTCATTGAGCGCCGTGATCCCCACGCGCACCAGCAACGTGGCACCGCTCAGTTCCACAAAGTCGCCCGGCGTGTAGGACTGCCAGTCGGTGCCGTCGTAGTATTCCAAGCCGGCTCCGCTCATGCCCGTCGTCGTGACGTCCGTGACGCTGAATTCCAGCTTCTGTCCGGCCACGCCCGTCACTGTGAACACCGCCCAGGGGGAGGCTTCGTTGACCGTCAGTGTGCTCACCGCAGCGCGGCGGTCGTCGTCGAGCAACGCCGGGTAACCCGGATCCGTCGACAGGTTCGGATCGCCTGTGGTGTTGCCCGCCAGGAAGATCTCGCTGCTGCCGTCATCAAAAATTTCGCCCGCACCCGTGGCCGAACTGCCCGAGGTGGTGCCCGCCGTCAGCGTGAAGATTTCGGAGCCCTCGTTCTCCGTGTCCTGCTCGCCAGTGATGTTCACCCGCACCAGCAGCACATCGCCCACCGGCACTTCCACGAAACTGCCGGCCGTGTAGGGCTGCCAGGTCGTTCCAATGGCGTCGTAATACGCCAGGGTGAAGCCGGTGAGATCGGCATTTTTTGTCAGCGGATCGGCATCCAGGCCGAGTTCCAGCTCAAGCAACTGACCCGCCTCGCCCGTCACCTTGAAGATGGCGTAGTCGGAGCCTTCGTTGACTTCCGGGCTGTTGACGAGCGGCGCGCGATCGTCATCCAGGGCAGGGTAACCCGGATCCGTCGGCAGGTTCGGCGTCGCCGTTTCATTGCCGTCGAGGAAGACGTCCCCGCTGCCATCGTCGGTGATGGTGCCGGTGCCCCCCGTGCTGGCCACGCCGCCGGTGGTAGTCGCCACCAGGGTGAAGGTTTCCGCCCCCTCATCCATCGTGTCCCGCTCATTGAGCGCCGTGATCCCCACGCGCACCAGCAACGTGGCACCGCTCAGTTCCACAAAGTCGCCCGGCGTGTAGGACTGCCAGTCGGTGCCGTCGTAGTATTCCAAGCCGGCTCCGCTCATGCCCGTCGTCGTGACGTCCGTGACGCTGAATTCCAGCTTCTGTCCGGCCACGCCCGTCACTGTGAACACCGCCCAGGGGGAGGCTTCGTTGACCGTCAGTGTGCTCACCGCAGCGCGGCGGTCGTCGTCGAGCAACGCCGGGTAACCCGGATCCGTCGACAGGTTCGGATCGCCTGTGGTGTTGCCCGCCAGGAAGATCTCGCTGCTGCCGTCATCAAAAATTTCGCCCGCACCCGTGGCCGAACTGCCCGAGGTGGTGCCCGCCGTCAGCGTGAAGATTTCGGAGCCCTCGTTCTCCGTGTCCTGCTCGCCAGTGATGTTCACCCGCACCAGCAGCACATCGCCTGCGGGCACTTCGACGAAGCTGCCAGCCGTGTAGGGCTCCCAACTCATGCCGACGGGATCATAATACTCCAGGGTGAAACCCGTGAGATCAGCATTTTTCGTCAGCGGATCGGCATCCAGGCCGAGTTCCAGCTCCAGCAACTGGCCGGCCTCACCGGTCACCTTGAAGATGGCGTAGTCGGACGCCTCGTTGACTTCCGGGCTGTTGACGAGCGGCGCGCGGTCATCGTCCAGCGCCGGGTATCCCGGATCCGTCGGCAGGTTCGGCGTCGCCGTGAAGTTGCCATCAAGGAAGACCACACCGGTGCCATCGTCGGCAATCGTGCCATGGCCGTAACGCACGACCGCCGAGGTGGTGTAGGCTTCCATGTGGAAGACCTCCGCCCCCTCATAAACGGCATCCCACTCCGTCTCGATGTTGACCCGGATCAGCATCGTGGCCACCTCATTGAGCGTGGCATCGCCGTTGCTGGGGAACTGCACAAAAACCGGCGTGGGAGAATCCACATCGTAGGGCAGCCACTGCCACTCACTCGTACCAGTGTTCCAAACGCGGTACTCCAAAGTGAAATCGTCGATGTCGGGGAACAACGGGTCATGAACCGCATCATCATCGATGACAAACCTGACATACTGCAGTTCGCGACCGGTGACCGTGAAGATGAGGTACTTGGAGGCCTCGTTGGCGGTGACATCCGTCACCGTGACAGGCCGGTCGTCAGCACCGCCGGGCACTGTGCCGTCGTCATAGATCGAAGCAACGCCAACATCAAAGGTCCCCGATGTCGTTTCCGCCCTGAGCAAAAAGCGTTCGTGACCTTCGAGCAGGGGTTCCGCCTCGCTGGTGATGTCGACAAAGACCTCGAGAACGCCCGTGCTGGGCAAGGAGGGCGAGGGCGGTATGGTCACGAAGGACCCCGGTGTGTACACCGCCAGAATGGGGTTACCGCCGCCATCCTCTCCTGTTTTGTAGTAGAGGGTGAATCCGCTGATGTCCGCCGAAGCACCCGGCCCTGGATAGGTCTGCAGGGTCAGTTTCACCGGCTGGTTGGCAGCCCCAAGGACGTCGATGACGAGATACTGGCTGCTCTCCGAGGTGGCAGGCTCCTCCACCGCCAGCGCGCGATCGTCATCCAGGGCCGGGTAACCCGGATCCGCCGGCAGGTTCGGCGTCGCCGTTTCATTGCCAACAAGGAAGACATGGCCGCTGCCGTCGTCGATGATGGTGCCCGTGCCCCCCGTGCTGGCCACGCCGCCGGTGGTCGAGGCCACCAGGGTGTAGGTCTGCGCCCCCTCATAGAGGGCATCCTGCTCCGGAACGATCGACACGCGCACCAGCAGCGTCGTCCCGATCAGTTGCACAAAGTCGCCCGGCGTGTAGGACTGCCAGTCGGTGCCGTCGTAGTATTCCAGGTCGGAACCGTTCATGCCCACGGTGGTGACATCCGTGACGCTGAATTCAAGCTTCTGGCCGGCGGCTCCCGTCACCGTGAACACCGCCCAGGGCGAGGCTTCATTGACCGCCACGTTGCTCACCGCAGCCGCACGATCGTCCTCCTCAATCTCGACGCGCAGCAGGAAGGTGCCGTTTGAGTAGGCCGTCGTGCCGCCGTTTGGAGCGGCATCGCCACTGGCACCCGCCGTACCTGTCGTGCGGTCCCAGCCGCGCAGGGTCAGGGTCGCGATTTCACCGCCATCCGGACCGACATAAACGGGCAGGTAGCGAAGGGAATAGGACGGCAGCAACAGCCGGGCATTGTCATCGTCCACTCCGGTGATGTCAGCCCAGGCGGTGCCATTGTGAAACTGCCAGGTGCCGGCGCCGGTTCGGCCGGTGACGGCGAGGCCGCTCACCGCCCCTATGTCAACATCGCCGTAGCTCAGGGCCGCATCGGCCAGGAGATCGGAGACCAGAGTGGTGGTCGGTGCGGCAACGTAATCCATCTGCGCGGGCAGATTCAGCGGACCGGCTGCCACGGTCGGCGCGTCGTTCAAATCAGTGACGGTGATGTCGGCCGTGTCGCTGATGATCGAGAAGGCGGTGGTGCCGCCGGTGACACTGGCGTCGTCGTGCGAACCCGGACCACCACTGCTCTGGTCCCAGGCGAGGAAGGTGAAGCTGGCGGTCGTGCTGTTTTTGGCATCCGGCTTGAAGCGAACAAAGTCCTCGGGGCGCAGCAGCAGGGCGTTGCTGGCGCTGAGCGCTCCGGCGCTGACGAAGTTGTAGACTGGCGTGATGACGCCGAAATCATCCTCCTCAAGCACGATGTTGATCTCCGTGTCGAACGGAGCCCAGTTGAGGCCGCCATCCGTGGAGTACTCCCAGGTGCCGTTGCCGGCGTTCATGCTGGTGATGGCGATGCCGACATCGTCGGCGGACGCGGCCGGCGTCGCCCCGAAGTCGGCGTCGATGACATTCAGGTTGAGCAGGTCCTTCACCCGCAGGCCGGCGTTGCTGGTTTCGTCCTCCGTGATCGTGGCGAGGGTCGGCGTGTCGGCGGTGAGCACGGGCGCCTCACTGACGTTGGTGATGTTGATGGTGAGGGTTTGAGTGTCAGTGGCGGCGTTAAAGTCCGTGACGCGAACCTGAACTGTGTAGGAACTCTGGGTCTCGTAGTCCGGAGAAGTGACGAATGTCAGCACGCCCGTCGAGGGATCAATCGCGAAGGAAGCAGCGTCGGCTCCACCGGCGATGCTGTAGCTGAGCGTTGCAGGGACGACGCCGGGATTCAAATCCCCTGCATCGGTGGCGGTGACCGTGGTGACGGTGCCGGTGCCGTTTTCCGCGTAACTCAGCGTTGCCGTGGCACCCGCACCATTGCTGGTAATGGCCGGTATGGCATTAACTCCCTCGGTTTCATCAGTCACGTAGACATAAACCAACTGGGTCCTGACACCTCCCTTGCCATCGGACACCTCGACCGTGACAAGGTATTCGTTGTTCGTGTCGGCATCGGTCGGAATTTCATAGTTGGGCGCCGTGATGAAGCTGAGCGCCCCAGTGAAGGGGTTGATCTGGAAAAGCGCACCGTCGATGCCATAGCTGCCGCCGGTGCGAATGCTGAAGATGACGTCGTCGCCATCCGGATCGCTGGCTGTAACCGTGGCCACCGGCGTGGTGTTTTCCGGGACCGTGTAGGCCGCGGTGGCACCGCTGCCGGAGGTAAAGACCGGCGCCGCATTGCCGAAGGTCACGCCGCCGTCATCGTCATCGAAAAGACCGAGGTCCTCCCAGCTCTGATTGCGCTCGGTGCGGCTGAGGCGGCCGACACCGCCGAAGTCGGAATTGAGCGCATTGTTCTGCGTGGCCGTGGCCAGGATGAAGCGATAGGGCGTGATGACCGACATGCCGACCTGCAGGGCGTCGACCTCCAGATCGCTGATCGTCGTGTAAACACCCCCATTGGGAACCGCCTGATTGAGCGGTCGCGGATCGAGCACGGTCTTAAGGTCGGCAAAGTTGAACTTGAAGCTGATGAAGTAGTCGGTCTCGCCGTCGTTGCCCGGGTAGGAGTTGGCAGCGGCGACCGTCGTTCCTTCGATCGTGTGCACCGGCGCGTAGTTGGCATCGGTGGCGGTGACATGGTTGGGCACAAGGAAGGCCGCACCGATGCCCGTGGTGCTGGGCGAGGTGCAGAAGTCGCTCGTCTCATAAACGTAAACACGGGTGCCCTTGCTGGTGCCCTCGAGCGCAAAGAAAACGTCGATGTCGCCATCGAGTTCGAAATCCATCCCGACAAAAACATAACCGCTGTAGGTGCCGGTGTTGGTCAGCGAATCGTCCACACGGGCACGGAAGGCGACAATGTCGTCGGAGAAATCCGCCGGTGTGCCCATGTCGTCATACTTGCCGTAGAGCATGGGGACGCCGTCGGCGCCCACCAGATCGGGGCCGGAGGTGGCCTGCTGGTCCTCGGAGGGATCGTACTTGGCAGCGGAAAGAATGGGCGTCCAGGCATCCGAAGCGTGGGTGATGCCGAACGGGGCGTTGATCACGGTGATCGCCGTGCTGGCGGTGACCGAGAGGTCGGAATCGTTGGCGGTGATGAGGATCGAGCGGGTGTTGGCGGCCGCGTTGACGGCGTCCGTGTTGCGGTAATAGACACTGCGCAGAAGATCCTGGGCCATGGCAGGCGTGGCATTGGCATTGAAGTCGATCTGCAGGGGGGCGCCGTTGAAGCCGCTGTTGGCCGCCGTGATCGTGCCAATCGTAGTCGTGCCATGCTTGACCGTGGCGCTGCCGCCGAGCACCCCGTTGCTGCTGACAAAGTTGTTTTCGATCGTGATGTTGTTGATCTCGGAGATCCACAGGCGGTCCTCGCTCGCCTCCTCATTGGCGGTGATTTCGAGACGCAGGTAGCCGCCGTCGAGATTGGAGGAATCGGTATCGGTCAGCGTGCCCGCCGAGGCGAGCAACAGGTTGCCGGTCACGCCTTCGTTGTAATTCTGGCTGGCCTGGATGCCGGCCACCGAGGGTGCAACGGCGGGCGTGTAAGTGATGCGGATGAGACCATTGCCACCCGTCGAGGCGGTACTGTTGCCGTTGCCCTTGCCCCCCCCGCCACCGCCTGGCGTGCCAGCCACGCCACCGGTGCCGTTCGAAGCGGCGCCCGTGGCGCCCGCACCGGAACCGCTGCCCGCGCTGGAGGCACCCGTCTGCGTGGCAGTGGCCGTGAGACCGTTGGCATTCAGCGTCGCCGAACTGCCGCCGCCGCCACCATTGTTGCTGACAGGCGCCGAGCCTGCGCCACCCGAACGTGCCGGCCCGCCGGCATCGCTGTTCGGAAAGCAGTCCGCTGCCGCACCCCCGGCAGCAACACCCCCGGTATTGTTCGTCGAACCACCCTTGGCACGAACCATGAGCAGGGAACCTGTGTTGCGTGTCACCGTCGAATCGAAACCGCTCTGCCCTTGCGTCGAACTGTTGCCGCCCGTACCGCCGGCGCCGACATCAATCTGGAGCGTTTCCAATGGCGTGACATCGAAGGTGCGACGCGTGTAGGCCCCGCCGCCACCTCCCGAGCGCGAGGAAGTCGTGCCGCCGCCGCCGCCCCCGCCGCCACCCCAGGCTTCGACCGTGATCGAAAAAACGCCGGAAGGGACCGACCAGTTTGCTTCGTCTGCCGTGAGGTTGACGACGGTCTGTGCTCGGACCGTGTTCAGGCCCGTAAGCAGCAACAAAGCGGTCAGGCCCAGCCACAATGATGCCCGGCTCGGCACTCGATGAGGGTATGCCGCAGAAGATGGGCTGTGACACGTCGTCAGGCTGCCGCAGTTGAGGGTCTCGCAGGAGGAATCTGGGGCTTGAGTAAAACCGTCGGCGGTGGGAGTCGCGCTTTTCATGGCAAAAAATGACGGGGTTGCACAAAACAACCCACTCTCATTATTACCAAATAAGCATTTATTAGTCCAGCGGTACTAGTTCTTTTTTAGCCATTAGCATTGGTTTTTTACTGAGTATACAGGGTGTAAAAACCAATGTATTTGTATTTTTCAGAAGTAATTAGCCGCAATATTCCAGTTTTCTATAAAAGGCGTTTCCACACACTTCGGCTCCGACTCGTGCTCTCGCCCTGGCGGCACACGGTCAGTCTCGCCCATTCCCTCTCCTGCCAGAGGCCGCGCCTTGGGCAGCCCTGGACGTGTGTCATTCGAGCGCGTTACAGAGCCCGCAGCGACCTGATTGCCACCCGCAGCGGCTGCTTCGCCCCTTCACTTGCCTCACGCTTCCGGTCAGTCGCCGACGCGCATCTTCTGGAAGGGCACGCTGTCGCACACGGCCAGGATCAGCTCCTGGAACTTGTGCTCGCCGGCCTGGGTGCGGCGGACAATCTCATGGACGGCGGGCTTGTCGCTGTAGGTCAGGCCGCGGCCGAGCGCGTACGTGAGGAGATTCTCCGCCAGGTTGCGGGTGAAGTCGGCGGTCATGTCGCGGGCGAGAATGCCGCGCAACTCGGCGAGATCCTTGAACTCCTGGCCGCGGACGAGGCGACCCGAGGCATCGACCGGGCTCTTCTTGTCCATGTCGCGCCAGCGGCCGACGGCGTCGTAGTGCTCGAAGGCGAAGCCCATGGGGTCGAGGAAGGCATGGCAACCGGCGCAGGAGATGTGCTCGCGGTGCTTGGCGAACTGCTCGCGCAGGGTCTGGTTGGAGCGGCGCACCTTGCCCTCGTCGAGCGGCGGCACCCCGCCGGGCGCGGGTGGCGGCGGCATGCCGAGGATGTTTTCCAGCAGGTACTTGCCGCGCTTGATCGGTGAGG
>CAZSBO010000166.1:4087-9016 GCA_964605265.1 uncultured Prosthecobacter sp. | reverse complement strand
CTGATGGCGCAGGCGGTGGCGCGGGCCCGCGCCGAGGTGCCGGCCGCCGGCCCGCAGGATCGGGTCGCCCTGGCCGCCTTCGACGCCAGCCTGCAGCCGCTCTGGAGCTTCGATCAGGACGCCGGGGGCCGCGCGGGGTTGCTGCAGGCGCTCGACGCCCTGCGCCCCGGCTGGCAGGCCACCGACCTCGGCCGCAGCCTGGTCGATGCCCTCGGCCTGCTCGCCGGCGCTTCCGGCAGCGCCGGCCGGGAGCAACGGCTGGTGGTCATCACCGACCTCCAGGAGGGCGCCCAGCTCGACGCCCTGCGCGGGGTTGCCTGGCCGGAGACGGTGCGCGTGAAGCTGCTGCGCGTCGAAGCACCTGAGGCCGGGAATTTCAGCCTCAGCCTCGCCGCCGCCGAGCCCGATGCGACCGCGACAGTGCCCTCGCTGCGGGTGCGGGTGACGAATGCCCGCGAGTCGGCGGCGACCGATTTCCGCCTGCGCTGGGACAAGGCCGGCGGCGAGGTGATCGCCGGGCAGGTGCCGCCCGGGGCCACCCGCCTGCTGCGCGTGCCACTGCCGGAGAAGCCGGCCGCCGAGGGTGACACCCTGCTTCTCGAGGGCGATGCCGAAGCCTTCGACAACCGCGTGTTCTTCGCCCCCGCCCCGCCGCGGCCAGTCAACGTCGCCTGGCTGGGACCGACGACTGGGGCCGACGAAGCGGCGTCGCCCCTCTACTACCTGCGGCGCGCCCTGCAGCCGACCGCGGCCCTGCAGCCGCAGGTGGTGCAAAACGGGGCCGCCGGGTTGCCCGGCGCCCGGCTGGCGGTCCTGAACGGTGCGCCGCCGCCTGCGGAGCTGGGCGACTGGCTGCGCGCGGGCGGTTTGGCGGTCTGGCTGCTCGAACCCGGCACCCCTGCGGCATCGATCGAGGCCCTGGCGGGGGTGGCGGGCTTCACGGTTGGGGAAGCACCGGCCGAGGGTTACCGCATGCTCGGCGAGGTGCAGGCGGAGCATGCCCTGCTGCGACCCTTTGCCGATCCGCGACTGCGCGATTTCACCAAGCTGCGGTTCTGGAAGCACCGGCGCGTGACCCTGAGCGCTGAGGCCGCGCCGCGCGTGGAAGTGCTGGCGCGATTCGACAACGGCGATCCCGCCCTGCTGGCGCTGCCGGTGGGATCGGGGACCCTGGTGCTGCTGACCAGCGGCTGGCAGCCGGCCGACAGCCAGCTCGCCCTGTCGACCAAGTTTGTGCCGCTGCTGTTCGGCTGGCTGGAGGCAGCCGGGTTTGCCCATGCCGAAGCCGCGGGACTGAAGGTCGGCGACGCCCTGCCGGGGGTTGCAACAGCCGCCACCCTGCGGACCCCTGAGGGGCGGGAAGTGGCGCTCGCCGCCGGTGCGAGCTACCGCGCGGAAAGCGTCGGTCTGCATCAGGTGACCACCGGAACGGAAAACCGCTGGCACGCGGTCCAGCTCGCGCCCGCCGAGGGTCGCACCTCGCCGATGGCGGTGGAGCGGCTGGCCGACTTCGGGGTCCGTCTTGAAGCCGCCGGTACGGCCGCCGAAGTGGCCGAGGCCGCGCAGGTGCAGGAACGCCTCGCCGCCGGGGAGGCCGAGGAACGCCAGCAGGCCTGGTGGTGGATTTTGGTCGCCCTGCTCGCCGTGCTGGGCGCGGAGACGCTCTTGGCCGCCCGCAGCGCGCGACCCGAGCGAAGCGCCGCGGTTCCAACGTAATGGAAGAAGGGAACGCCACCATGATCGAAGCCCGCATTCTTCACCAAAAGCTCGACGAGGTGCGCGCGCTTCTGCGTGAGCAGTGCCGGCGACAGGCCACGGCGCGGCTGCTGCTGGTGGCGGCCTTCGCCGCCGCCGCCCTGGCGCTGTCCCTGCCGCACCTCGGACCCAAGGCTTCGCCGCTGGTGCCCGGTCTGGCGGGCGCGCTGGCCCTCGCCGCCCTCGGGCTGCAGTTGTGGATCCGCCGCCGCCGCTGGAGCGACACCGAGATCGCCCGCTTGATCGAGGCACGGCACCCGGAGCTCAACGCCCTGCTGCTCACCGCGGTCGAGCATCGCGAGAGCGAGCTGCCCGACTTCCTGCGCCAGCGCCTCCTTGCCGAGGCGGCCGCCAAGGCGGCGGTGCAGGCCTGGCCGACCACGGTCGCCCGGCCCGCCCTGCGGCGCGCGGCCTTCACCCTCGCGGCCGCGGCCGCCCTCTGCGCCGCCGCCTGGATCTGGCTGCTCACCGTGCTGCCACAGGTCGGCGTGCCGACGGTGGCCGCGACCGCCCCCGCCGAGCCCGCCACCGCGCCGGTACCGGCGCTGGAGATTGAGGTCCGACCCGGCGATACCGAACTCGAGCAGGGCAGCCGGCTGGTCGTCGAGGCGACCGTCAAGCCCGCCGCACCTGAGAGTGCGACGCTGGTGCTGACCGATCTGGAGGGGGCCGAACTCGAGCGGGTGCCCATGCGCCTCGGCGTCGATGGCCAGGTCTTCGGCGGTCTGCTGGCGCGGGTGAAGCAGGACGCGTTGTACCGGGTCGAGGCCGGCGGCGCGGTGTCGAAGACCCACAGGATCACCACCTACGTCCATCCTGCGCTCGTCCGCGTCGATGTCCGCATCCTGGCGCCCGAAGGCAGCGGATTGTCGCCCCGCGACATCAAGAACACCCTCAAGGCCAGCGTGCCCGAGGGCGGCGCGATCGAGTTCACCGTCAAGGTCAACAAGCCGGTGCGCGACGCCGAATGGTTCGGCCAGGACAAGACCTCGCTGCCGCTGCAGGCGCGCGACGACGATCCGACCGTGTTGACGGCGGTGCTGAAGCCGGAGAAATCGCAGAAGTGGCGGCTGCACCTCGTCGATGCCGACGATCGCGCCAACAAGAACCCGCCCTGGTTCACGGTCACCGTGCAACGCAACGAACTTGCGCGCATCGAGGTGGTGTTCCCGAAGCGCGACCTGCAGGTGTCGACCCTGCAGGAGCTGCCGGTCGAGGCGAAGGTCTGGGACGACCGTAGCGTGCTGCGCAGCGGCCTGTCGTACAGCCTCGCCGGCGCCAGCAAGGACCTGGTGTTTGAGCATGCGCCGACCGGGCCGACGAAAAAGCACGAGGTGCGCGCCTTGCTGGCGCTGGAGAAGGAAAACGCCGAGCCGCGGCAGTTGCTCAGCTACCACTTCTGGGCCGAGGACCGCGGGCCGCAGGGGGAGGTGCGCCGCGCGATGAGCGACATGTTCTTCGCCGATGTCCGCCATTTCGAGGACATCTTCCGCGAGCGCGAGGCGCCGCCGTCGATGCCGGGGGAACCGCCACCGGGACAGAGCGACAAATTGCTCGAGCTGCAGAAGCAGGTCGTCAACGCCACCTGGCGCGTCGTCCGCGACACCAACGCCGGCCGGCTCATGGAGGACGCTGCGCCCGATGTCGACGTCGTTTATCAATCGCAGGGCCTGACGCTCGACAAGACCAAGGAGGCGATGGAGGAGGCCGAGGACGCCGAAGTGAAACTGGCGCTCACCGAGGCCTGGAAGAGCATGAAGGACGCGCTCGATCCGCTGCAGCAGGCGGCGCGCGAGCACAAGCGCACGGCGCTCAACCAGGCGCTCGGTTTTGAGCAGAGCGCGCTCGAGTGGCTGCACCGTGCCAGCAGTCGCGAGCACCTCATCCAGCGCCAGAACCAGCCGCCGCAGGGTGGCCAGGGTCAGCGGCCAAACGAGAACCAGCTCGCCAACCTGGAACTCAAGCAGGAGGAACAGCGCTACGAGGAGGAAAAGGCCGCCGCCGCCGAGGCCGATCCCGCGCAGCAGGAGAATTTGCAGGTGCTCAACCGGCTCAAGGAACTCGCCCGCCGCCAGGAGGCGCTGGCGGAGAAGATGAAAAAGCTGGAGAAACAGATCGCCCAGGCCAAGACCGAGGCCGAGCGCGAGGAACTGGAGAATCAGCTGCAGCGCCTGCAGCAGGAGCAGGAGCAACTGCTGGGCGATCTCGACGAACTGCAGCAGCGCATGGAGCAGCCCGACAACGCCGCCACCATGGCCGAGGCCCGCGAGCAGTTGGAGCAGGTGCGCGAACAGGTCATGGAGGCCGCGGAACAACTGCGCGAGCAGGAACTCTCCGCCGCCGCCAACGCCGCCACCCGCGCCCAGCGCGAGCTGGAGGCGCTGGGCGAGGACTTCAAGCAGAAGACCGCCCAGCGCTTCAGCGAGGAGATGCAGCAACTGCGACGCCAGGCGCGCGAGGTGGCCGAGCAGCAGAAGCAGATCGGCGAGGCCCTGGAAAACCAGAAGACCCCCGGCCCCGGCGAAAGCACGTCAGCCCTCGAACGCATGCTCGATGGCAGCCAGGTGGCGCGGAAGATCGAGGAGCAGAGCGGTCGGGTGAACGAACTGATGGAGAACCTGCGCCGGGTCAGCGAGCAGGCCGAAGGCAACAACCCGCTGCTGCATCGCCGCCTCTACGAGGCCGTGCGCGAGGCCCAGACCAGCGGCCTGGAGCAGAACCTGGAGGAGGCCCGGCTGCAGAGTCGCTACGGCCAGCGCGCCGAAGCCCAGGACGCCGAACGCCAGGCCGCCACCGCGGTGGAGAAACTGCAGCAGGGCGTCGAACAGGCCGCCGAAAGCGTGCTCGGCAGTGAGACCGATGCCCTGCGCCTGGCCCGTGCCGAACTCGATGACCTGATCGAGGAAGCCGCGGAAGAAGCCGGGGATGCGCAAGCGCCAGGGCAGCCAGGTGAGGCCAAGGAGCCGGGCCAGGGTGGCCAACCCTCCGATGCCAAAGCCCAGGCGCAGGCAGGCCAGCCGGGCGAATCGAAGCAGCCAGACCAGACGAGTCAGACGAGTCAGACAAGTCCGACGAGTCCGACGGGTCAGCCGGGTCAGCCGGGTCAGCCGGGTCAGCCGGGTCAGGCAGGTCAGGCAGGTCAGGCAGGTCAGGCAGGTCAGGCAGGTCAGGCAG
>CAZSBO010000166.1:1671-3987 GCA_964605265.1 uncultured Prosthecobacter sp. | reverse complement strand
GGTCAGGCAGGTCAGGCAGGTCAGGCAGGTCAGGCAGGTCAGGCAGGTCAGGCAGCAGCTCAGCCCTCCCAAGACAGCCGTCCATCAAGTCCATCCTCCCCACCCCGTCCCGGGGGCGGTTTCTTCTTTGAGGAAATCACCGAAGCCCCGAACCGCGGTGCCCTCACCGGGGAAGGCTACGAGCGCTGGAGCGACCGCCTGCGCAACGTCGAGGAGCTGCTCAGTCAGCCCGAGCTGCGCAACGAGGCCGCGCGCGTGCTCGACAACGCCCGCGCCTTGCGCCACGAACGCAACGACGCGGCACCGCAGTCCGACCACCTCGCCCTGCGCATCGTGCAGCCCCTGATCGAACTGCGCGACCGCGTCGCCGAGGAACTCGCCAAGCGCGAGGCCGGCAACAGCACCGTGCCGGTCGACCGCGACCCGGTTCCCCCCGCCTTCCGTGATCTCGTCCGCCGCTATTACCAGGAGCTTGGCCGTGGCGATTGAGCGCCCTCCCACGGCATGACTTTCCTGTTCCAACACCCCGAACGCCTCTGGATCACGCTGGTCGTGATCGCGGTCGGCGCTGTCGTGCTCTGGCGCGGCTACCAGCAGTCGCCCTTGCGCGGCGGCCGGCGCCTGGCGGCCCGGCTCTGCAAGCTGGCGGCCCTGACTTTGCTGGCCCTCTGCCTCGCCGATCCACGCTGGACGCGGCAGCAGCCGAAGCGCGGTGGCAATGAACTGGCCGTCGTGGCCGACACCAGTGCCTCGCTCGACCTCGCCGAAACCGCCGGCGGCCCGACCCGCGCCGCGGCCCTGCGCCGCGCGCTCGGCAGCGGCGGCGACGAACCCGGCTGGCTGCGCGAGCTCGGCGAGCTCTTCCGCGTCAAGACCCTGGTCGCCGACGAGCGCCTGCGCAGCGTCGCCAACTTCGACGCGCTCGATTTTCGCGGCCAGCGTTCCGATCTCGCCGGCGCGCTGCAAGCCCTCGAGCGCGGAGCCGCCGGGCGCGCCCTCGCCGCCACGGTGCTGTTCACCGACGGCAATGCCACCGATGCCTGGCCGCAGGCGAAACCCGCGCGGCCGATCTTCCCGGTCCTGGTTGGTTCGCGCGCGCCCTCGCCCGACCTGGCGATCCAGGAGGTGTCGGTCAGCCAGACCGCCTTCGAGGATTCGCCGGTCGTGCTCACCGTCACCTGGTCGGCCAGGGGCTTCGACAACCGCGAGATTGCGGTCGTCGCGCTCGACGACGAGGGCCGGGTGTTGGTGTCGGAAAAACTCCGTGCCAGCGCCGGCTCGCCGCAACCCGTGGCGCGCCTGAAGGTACCAGTGGCCAAGCCGGGCGTCTCCTTCCTGCGTGTCGCCCTCATGGAGGTCGCCCTGCTGGCCAGGACCGTCAAGGACGAATGGCGCGGCCTGCTCAACGAGACCGTGCGGGTCAACAACGAGCGCCAAATCGCCGTCGACCGTGGCCAGGGCCCGTACCGCGTGATCTATGTCACCGGCAGGCCTAACTGGGAGTACAAATTCCTCCGCCGCGCCCTCGCCGGCGATCCCGAGGTGCAGCTGCCCTCGCTGGTCCGCATCGCCAAGCGCGAGCCGAAGTTCGAGTGGCGCGGCCGGGTGGGCGAGAGCAGCAACCCGCTGTTCCGCGGTTTCGGCGATCAGGCCTCGGCCCAGCGCTACGATCAACCCGTGCTGATCCGCCTGGGCACGAAGGACGCCCAGGAACTGGCCGAGGGTTTTCCGAAAAGCGCCGACGCACTGTTTGGCGAGTACCGCGCGGTGGTGCTCGACGACCTGGAGGCGGAGTTCTTCACCCAGGAACAGATGAACCTGCTCGAACGCTTCGTCGCCGAGCGCGGCGGCGCCCTGCTCATGCTCGGCGGCCAGGAAAGCTTTCAGGCCGGCGGTTATGAGCACACGCCGATCGGCCGCCTGCTGCCGGTGCACCTCGACCGCGTCGGTGCCGTCGAACCGGTGCGCAATGCCCGCCTCGACCTCAGCCGCGAGGGCTGGCTTGAACCCTGGACCCGCCTGCGCGCCGGCCAGGACGAGGAGGAGCGCCGGCTCGCCGCCATGCCCGGCTTTCATTCGGTCAACCCGGTACTCTCGATCAAGCCCGGTGCCAGCGTGCTCGCCACCGTGGCCACGAGCGATGCCACGCATCCGGCCCTCGTCGCCCAGCGCTACGCCCGCAGCCGCATCATCGCGTTCTCGACCGGCAACGTGTACGGCCTGACGCCGGTTGGCCTCGGTGGCTCGAGCGAGACCGACCCACCCCAACCCGTCGGCGAGTACGCCATGAGTTGCCTCGGACGCGAGCGCATGTTC
>CAZSBO010000166.1:0-1661 GCA_964605265.1 uncultured Prosthecobacter sp. | reverse complement strand
GGCGATGTCTGGCGCTGGGTCCTGAGCGATGCCGCCGCGATGTATGATCAGGAGCGTTTCTGGCGCCAGCTCATGCGCTGGCTGGTGGTCGACGTGCCCGATCGCGTGCAGCTGGCGGTGGAAACCCGCGAGGCGAGCGTGCGACTCACCGTGCGGGTGCGCGAGGCGGATTTCCGACCGATGGACGACGCCCTGGTCAGCTTTGAAGTCAGCGGGCCCGACGGCGCCAAGGTCCGGCTGCCAGGCGAGCCGAGCCTGACCGAGGCCGGCTTGTTTGAAGCGGAGTTTTTCCCCAAGGCCACCGGGGCCTGGCGGGTGCAGGCGAGCGCGACCCGGGCTGCCGGCGAGAACCTGCCGGCCTTGGAGGCGGTCAAGCACAGCGGCTGGGCCTGGCAGCCGGAGGTGGCGGAATGGGCACGCCTGGAACCGGATCGCGCCGGCCTGCAGCGGCTCGCCGAAGCCAGTGGCGGTCGCCTGCTCGAACTCGATGAGGTCGAGCAGCTGCCGGACCTGCTGCGCGCCATCGAGGTGCCCGTGCAGGAAGTGATCAGCCAGCCGCTCTGGCATGCGCCCTGGGCCTTTGCCCTGCTGCTCGGCCTGCTCGGCGCCGAATGGCTGCTGCGACGGAAGGGAGGTCTGGCATGAAGACGAGGTTTCTGAAATTTGGTCTGCTGACCCTGCTCGGCGCGGCTTCGGCCGTCGCCCAACCGGCGCGCGAGTTGGAGGTGCTGCTCGTTCAGGGTGCGGCCGGCACCGAGGAATACGCCGCGCTCTTCGAGCAGCAGGCCGCGACCTGGCAGCAAGCCGCCGGAAAAGCCGGAGCGACCTTCACCCGCCTCGGCCACAGCGGGCCGGTGGAGACGCAAGATCTGCCCGCGCTCGAAGCGGCGTTGCAGAAGGCGGTGGCGGCGGACCAGGGCCAGCTCTGGCTGGTGCTGATCGGTCACGGCACCTACGACGGTCGCGAGGCCAAGTTCAACCTGCGCGGCCCCGACCTGACGCCGGCCTGGCTGGCGGAACGCCTGAAGCCGCTGCGCCGCGAGCTGGTCCTCGTGCATGGCGGTTCGGCCAGCGGTGGTTTTCTCAAGCCCTTGGCCGGACCCCGACGCACGATCGTCACGGCCACCAAGGGCGGCGACGAGGTGTTTTATGCGCGCTTCGGCGAACACTTCGCGCCGGCCATCGCCGGCCTGCCCGAGGCCGACCTCGATCAGGACCAGCAGGTGTCGGTGCTGGAAGCCTTCCTGCATGCCAGCCGGCGCGCCGCGGAGTTTTATCAGGGCGAGGACCGGCTCGCCACCGAGCATGCCCTGCTCGAAGACAATGGCGATGGCGTCGGCACGCGCGTGGAGGTGTTTGAGGGCACCCAGCCAAAGGCCGCGCCCGAGGGTGCCGCCGTCGATGGCGCGCGCGCCGGGCAGCTCGTGCTGGTGCTGAGCGAGGCGGAGGCGCGCCTGACCGAGGCCCAGCGCGCCCGCCGGGATGCACTGGAACGCCGCCTTGAGGCACTCAAGACGGAGCGGGCCGGCAAGGGCGAGGACGCCTTCTTTGCCGAGCTTGAACCCTTGCTGCGCGAGTTGGCGGAGCTGTATCGGTGAGTTATGGGCTTTTCCTGCGTTTCCTCGCCATGACTCGCTGGTCCTGCCTCTTCCTCACCGCCG
>CAZSBO010000165.1:0-9053 GCA_964605265.1 uncultured Prosthecobacter sp. | reverse complement strand
ACACAAGTTTCCGACGCGGGCCGGTCGAGGTCTTCCTGCTCGACACCCGCTGGTATTCGATGACCGAACCCTCCTTTGCCGGCAGCCACCGACCGAGCCTGCTCGGCGCCAGGCAGTGGCAGTGTCTGCAGAAGGGCCTGCTGGCCTCCACCGCACCCTTCAAGGTGCTGGCCTGCGGGGTCATTTGGGACGACAAGGAAAACTTCGAGTCCGATGACTGGGGCACCTACAAGCATGAGCTGACCGCGATCCAGAAGTTCATCGGCGAGCACAAGATCCCCGGCGTTGTGCTCATGGGCGGCGACATCCACGCCAGCCGCGTGCTGCGCTACAAGACGAAGGCTGTCGTCGGCTATGACCTCGTCCAGTTCATCGCCTCGCCCATCCACGCCAGCACGATCCCCTCGCTCAACGTTTATCACCCAGACCTCGTGCGCAGTGCCGTCGAACCGAATGTCTTCCTGCGCGTCGATGCCGACAGCACCGTCACGCCCGCCGTGCTCGACGCCGCCCTCATCAACAAAAACGGTGAAACCGTCTTCAGCTACCGCCTCACCACGGATGACTTGAAACCCACCCTGTAAACCTTCCCCCGCCCACCATGCGCAAGCCCGTCCTTCCCCTCCTGATCCTCTCGGCACTCCTGGCCTTTCCGGCCCTGCACGGCGCTGAGCAGTCACAGAAAAAGCCCTTTCACTTCGCCCACCGCGGCGGCGCGCACGAGTTCGAGGAAAACACGCTGTTTGCCTTCAAAAGCAGCTACGACAAGGGCATCCGCGGCTTTGAACTCGATGTGCGCATGACCCAGGACGGCGAACTGGTGGTCCTGCATGACGACAGCCTCGACCGCACCCACGAGGGCAGCGGCCCGGTCGAACATCTCGCGGCCGCCGACGCCAAAACCATCGTTTCCAGAAAGCAGAAAGAGCCGCTGCTGTTTCTCGATACCCTGCTGGAGTATCTGAACGACAAGCCCGGCCTGTATGTGGAGTTCGAGATGAAGACTAGCAACAAGGAGCTGTATCCCGACAGCCGCATCGAACCGTATGCCCGGACCCTTCTGCAGAAGGTTACCCGGCATGTGCCGCAGGGGTCGACCTACCTTTTCACGTCCTTCGATTCGCGCCCGCTTCAGGCCATCAAAAGACTCAAGCCCGATGCCGACATCATGTTCATCCGCGGCGGACCGCTGACGGCGGAGGTTCTCGAAAGCGCCCGGGCCATCGGCTCCAACCGAGTCGGGGTGAAAATGGAGGGTACCACCCGGCTTGCCGTCAGGGACGCCCAGAAGCAGGGCTTCATCGTCACCGGCTGGCCCGGCCACAGTCTCAACGACTATTTCCTCGGCCTGGGCCTCGGTGTCGATGCCATCTGCACCGACATCCCTGTGCAGGTGCAGGAGTACATCGAGCGCAAAAATTAAGCGAACCCGCGCTCCGGCCCGCCATGTCGTGGCGGTTTGCGAGATCCTCACCTGCCGCGCCTCCCCCGCCTCATCCCACCCCACCATGTTCACTGTCAATCAACGCACCTACCAGCCGCCCGCCCGTCCTGTCGTCGTCATATGCCTCGACGGCTCGGCCGATGAATACCTCGACGGTGCCCTCGCCCGCGGGCGCATGCCGAATCTGGCGAAGATGAGCGTGCAGGGCTGGCGTGGTTTTGCCCGCGCGGCCATGCCGACTTTCACCAACGTCAACAACAGCAGCATCGTCACCGGCGTGCCGCCGCGCATGCATGGCATTGGCGGCAATTTCTTCTTCGACACCGCCAGTGGCGAGGAGGTGATGATGAACTCCTCGAAGTTCCTGCGCGCCGAGACGATCTTCCCGCACGCCCAGCGTGCCGGTCGCAAGGTCGCCGTGGTCACGGCCAAGGAAAAACTGCGCGACATCTTCGCCAGCGGTTTGATCCAGGAGGGCGGCATCGCCTTTTCCTCGGAGAAGGCGAAGCACGCGGTCGTCGACACGCACGGCATCGGCGATGTCGAGTCGCTCGTTGGCCCCACGCCGGAGATCTACAGTGGTGACGCCAGTTTGTACGTGCTCAAGGCCGGCGTGGCCCTGCTGGAGAGCGGTCGCGCCGATTTCCTGTACCTGAGCACGACCGATTACATGCAGCACAAGCACGCCCCGGAGGAGCCGGAGGCGCTGGACTTTTACGCGGCGATCGACGTCGAACTCGGGCGACTGCTCGCGCTCGGGGCGGTGCTCGGCGTCACAGCCGACCACGGCATGTGTGCCAAGCAGAAACCGGATGGCAGTCCGAACGTGATTTATCTGGAGAGCGAGTTGGTGGCACAGTTTGGCGAGGGTTTCCGCGTCATCCTGCCGATCACCGACCCCTATGTCGCGCATCACGGCGCGCTTGGTTCCTTCGCCCAGGTGCATCTGCCCGACGGCTTGCAGGCGGGGGTCGTGCGCGACTGGTTGTTGCAGCGCGATGGCATCACCGAGTGCCATGAGCGCGCGGTCGCCGCGCGCCTGATGGAACTGCCCGAGGATCGCATGGGCGATCTTGTGGTGGCCAGCGGTCGCGATGTCGTGCTTGGACGCACGCCCGCCTACCACGATCTGAGCGCGCTTGCCGGTGCCCTGCGCAGCCATGGCGGCCGCTATGAGGAAATGGTGCCGCTGGTGTTCAGTGAGCCGCTCAACGCCGCCTATGCCGCCCGTGCCGCCGGCGATGTACGCAACTTCGACATCTTCGAGTTCACCTGCAACGGCATGCAAAAGGAGTCATCACTCTCCGAGTGATGAAATCCCTATGGAGCTAGCCAGAACCTCCCACCCCCCGGCCTTTCTCCGTGCCCGACGCTGGTCGCTGGGGGCGGTGATGTTCTGCTACCTGTTCTACTACACCGGCCGGCAGACCTTTGGCTTTGCCATTCCAGGCATCCAGGCTGAGCTGGGTTTGGACAAGCAGACGCTCGGCTGGATCAGCGCGGCCATGCTTTGGGCCTACGCCGCCGGGCAGATGATCAACGGCAACCTCGGTGATGTCTTCGGTGGCCGCCGCATGATGTGCCTTGGGGCGGTGACCTCCTTTGCCCTCAACTGGCTGACCAGCTTTGGCATCGGCTTCAAGTCGCTTGCTGCCGCCTGGGGCTTGAACGGCCTGGCCCAAAGCATGGGCTGGGCGCCCGGCAGTCGGCTGGTATCCAATTGGTTCGGTGCCCACGAGCGCGGTCGTGCCTTCGGGCTCTATGTGCTGGCGGCGGGCCTGTCCTCGGTGCTGTCGTTCGCCACCTCCCTGCTCGTGCTCGATGTGCTGCAACTCAACTGGCGTTGGATCTTCCGTCTGCCGGTCATCCTCATGCTGCTCGGCGGGCTGGTTGTCTGGTTCATCGCCCGTGATCGGCCCAGCGATGCCGGTTTTTCCGACAGCCACGAGGATGAGAAGGTGCGAGTGACCGAGGGGCTCCGGGAAACCGCCTGGCAGCGCTACGGCATCGCCCTGAAAAACGGTCGCCTGCTGCTCGCGGGTCTCGCCATCGGCTTTCAAAACACGGTGCGCTACGGCCTGCTCATCTGGGTGCCGGTGTATTTCCTTGGCGAGGATTTTAAAGCGGATCCCCTGGGCAAATGGATCAGCATCGCCCTGCCGATTGGCATGGCCTTGGGCGCCCTGACCAGCGGCTGGATCTCCGACCGCTTTTGCGACTCGCGCCGCAGCGGTGTCATCGCCAGCTTCATGCTGCTCGCCGCGGTCGCCGCCCTGGCGATGTATCTGCTGCCGGCGGGACATCGCTTGGGCGTGCCGGTGTTGTTTCTCGCCGGCTTCTTCGCCTACGGTCCGCAATCCGCCTTCTGGGCGCTCGCCCCCGATCTGCTCGGGCGCGAACGCGCCGGCACCGCGGTCGGCATGATGAACTTTTTCGCCTATGCCATGGCGGGTCTCGGCGAGCCCTTCATTGGCTGGATGATCCAGCACAACCCCTTCGCCAGCACCCCCGGCGTCGAAAGCGTCGCGCTGGTCTTTCCCCTCGTCGCCGTCGCCGCCCTGTGCAGCGCGCTGCTGGCCCTGCTGATCCGGAGATGAAAGTCAGCCCTCTATATTCAGTCCACGGCAAAGGGATTGATGATCGTCAATCCTTCGATGTGCTTGAAGTCGTCCTCATTGCGCGAGATGCCGGCATACCCCAGCGACTCGATTCGAGTCACGCTCGCCAGGGCCGTCTCCGGACCGTTTGTCCAAGTCTCGAGCCATTCGCCGCCTGGTTTACAGGCATAAATCACAATGTTTGTGTCGAGCAGCATGAGAGGTCAGTCGCGAAAGGGGAGCGGCCTGTCTTGGCGGATCTCTTTTTGCCAAGCCACAGGGTCCGTGATGTCGCGGTAAGGGTTGAGTTTTCTCACGGCGTCAAGCGTCGTCTTTCGTGCCGCCAGCATTTCCGGCGTGGCAATGAGTTTCGCTCGCTTGGGCTTCGCCACCCCTGTGGAATCATCCTTCACCATGACCAGGATTTGAGCGCGGCCAGGCTTCAGTCAAGCCGGAAGCGGCGAAAGCAGCTTCAAGCCGCCGTCCGTCGTGATTTCCACTTCGGTTCGAATCGTGTTCATGAGCGTGAACTTACCAGAAGGCATTCCAACATCCAACCCGCTTTTTAAGCCGCCGATGCAATCCGCCCGCGTCCAACTTTTTCAGGGAGCCCATCAACCCTTCCAAATGAGCAGCGCCGCGCTGCCCGACGAACTTCTCCCCGGTGAAGTGCTGGTGGCCATCTCTTTGGCCACGATCTGTGGCTCCGACCTGCACACGACTGAGGGCCGCCGCTCCGCACCGACACCCTGTGTGCTTGGCCATGAGGCCGTCGGGCGGGTTGTTGCCAGCGCGCGCGCGGAAGTCGTCATCGGCCAGCGGGTCACGTGGACGCTGGCGGATTCCTGCGGCCATTGCGCCCCCTGCACGCAATGGCATCTGCCGCAGAAGTGCGAGCAGCTTTTTAAGTACGGTCACGCCGCGCTCAGCGATGGCAGTGGCCTGAACGGCTGCTATGCCAGCCACATCGTGTTGCGTCCCGGCACAGGGATCCTGCAGGTGCCGGAGGCCCTGCCGGATGCCATCGTCGCGCCGGCGAACTGCGCGCTCGCCACCATCGTCAACGCGCTGGCAATCCTGCCGGATCCCTGCGAGCGCGCCCTCGTCCAGGGTGGCGGTTTGCTCGGCATCTACGCCTGTGCCTGGCTGCGTCATCGCGGCGTGCGCGAGGTCTTCTGCACCGACCTCAGCCCGCAGCGACTGGAACGGGTCGCCGATTTCGGCGGCACGCCGCTGCCACTGGGCAGGGAAATCCCTCCGGTGGACCTCGTGCTCGAAGTCACCGGCAGTTCCGCCGTCATCCCCGAGGGTATCCGCGCCCTGCGCCCCGGCGGTCACTACGTCTGGGCTGGCATGGTGCATCCCGAAACCCAGCTCAATCTCACCGGCGAGGCCGTGCTGCGCAAGTGCCTGACCCTGCGTGGCGTCCACAACTACGCGCCTCAGCATCTGGCCGAGGGGCTCGACTTCCTCGCGCAAACACACAGCCGCCTGCCCTTCGAGAAACTCACCAGCCCGCCCCTGCCGCTCGAACAGCTCAACGAGGGTTTTGATCTCACCCGCCGCCGCCAGTGGCAGCGCGTCGCCATCCTGCCCTGAACTGGCATCGAATTCCAACTGCCTGCCCATGCTCTCCCTCCCCAGTTACCTCGCCGGAAAGGCCGTCACCACCGAGGCGTGGATCGACGTCTGCAATCCCTGGAACCGCGAACCGGTCGGTCGCGTGGCGGCGGTCGGACGCGCGCAGGTTGAACAGGCCATCCAGTCCCATCTCGCGCCGGCCGAACCGCTCACCCGCTTTCAGCGCAGCCAGATCCTGAATCGAACCCGCGATCTGCTGGAGGCCCGCCGCGAGGAGCTGGCCCGGCTCATCACTGCCGAGGCTGGGCTGAGCCTGCGCGAGACGCGTTACGAGGTCGGTCGCGCCTGCGATGTCTTCGCCTTTGCCGCCATGGAGGCCCTGCGTGACGACGGCCGGATTTTCTCCTGCGACATCGCGCCCACCGGCAAGGCACGGAAAATCTACACCCTGCGCGAGCCGCTGCCGCTGGTCTTCGCCATCACGCCGTTCAATCACCCGCTCAACCAGGTGGCCCACAAGCTGGCGCCCGCCATTGCCGCCGGCGCGCCGGTCATTTTGAAGCCTTCGGAAAAGACTCCGCTCACCGCCGTGCGCCTGGTCGAACTGCTCTACGAGGCCGGCCTGCCCGGTCACCTGCTGAGCTGCCTGCACGGGGATCTCGATGAGGTGACGCGCCCGCTGATTCGCGACGAGCGCGTGGCCCTGGTCAGCTTCACCGGCAGCGCCAAGGTCGGCAGGGAAATAGCCGCCACCGCCGGCTACAAAAAAACCTGCTTGGAACTCGGCGGGCATTCGCCGCTCATCGTGCTCGACGACGCAGATCTTGATCTCGCCGCCAAACTCGCCTGTGAAGGCTGCTTCCGCAACAGCGGCCAGCGCTGCACCGCCGTGCGCCGCCTGCTCGTGCAGGAGGGCGTGCTTGCCGACTTCACCGAGCGCTTTCTTCTGCTCGCCAAGACCTACACCTGCGGCGATCCCGCCGACGAAACCACGGTGGTCGGCACCGTCATCGATGAGGCGGCCGCGCAAGCCCTTGAAGCCGCCATTCACGATGCCACCACGCGCGGTGCCCGTCTTCTCCATGGTGGACACCGGCGCGGCGCCTTGCTGGAGCCGACGATCCTTGCCGCGGTGCCGCGCGATTCCGTGCTCGGCACCACCGAATGCTTTGGTCCCATCGCGCCGATCTTCCCGGTGCGCGACCTCGACGACGCCATCGCCTACGCGAATGCCACGCCCTACGGCTTGAGCAGCGGCGTTGTCACCCGCTCGATGGAAGCCGCCATCACCGCCGTCAAGGGCATCAAGGCCGGCACCGTCAACATCAACGAAATCCCCGGCTACCGCCTCGAGCTCAGTCCCTTCGGCGGCGTCAAGGACAGCGGTCTCGGCATCAAGGAAGGTGTCATCGAGGCGATCCAGTTCATGACCACGGTGAAGACCTACTCGCTGCCGTGGTGAGGGGCTGACAAAAGGGTGGTCCCATCCGCCGATTTGCCTAAGTTTTTTCTTGTCAATCCGGCGGTTGTCCGGCCAAATGCCGACATTGATGAGCGCCTCCCGCCAGCGTTGGCTGTTGGAACAGATCCCAGACTGGGAGCGCGAGGGCTTGCTGACGGCCGAGGCGGCCGGGCGTTTGCGCGAGCGTTACGCGGTGGATGCCAGTCGGCCTGGCCTCGGTCAGATCCTGCTGGGTGCCCTCGGTGCCCTGCTGATCGGTTCCGGCCTGATCGCCATCCTCGGCCACAACTGGGACGATTTCTCCCGGCCAGTGCGCTTGCTTTGCGCCTTCCTGCCCCTGCTGGCCACCCAGATTTTCACCTGGCAGGTGCTGCGCCGAGGTGCAGCGGCCTGGGGGCGCGAAACCGCCGCCCTGCTGCAGGCGTTGGCCGCCGGGGCCTGCATCGCCCTGGTCTCGCAGATCTACCACCTCGGCGGCGACTGGCCGGATTTCCTGCGTGCCTGGTTCCTGCTCGCCCTGCCGCTGGCCTGGCTGCTGCGTTCCGAGGCCGTGACCCTGTTTTATTTGGTCGCCATTACGATCTGGACGCTGGGCCGGTTCGACTGGAGCATGTCCTGGCGGGAAGGCGCCCTGCTCTATCCACTGCTGCTGGCGGCGCTGCTGCCGCGCTGGTGGCGACAGCCGGCGCCCGGCGCGGTGATGCGCTGGCTGATCGCAATCAGCGCCGCGCTCGGTTTTGGCGCTGCCGCCGCTGCCGCCGTCAAGGCTGGCGAAGTCTTCAACGGCCGCAGCCACGCCCTGCCACTGCTCTGGTCCCTGCTCGCCGCCGGCTTCGTGCTGCTGCCGCTCACGGTCCGTGGGCAGGCCGAATCCCTGGCGCGCAAGCCGCAGGTTGTGCTCGGCGGTCTCTGGCTCTTCGGCTTCGGCCTCGCCTCGACCTTCAGCGATGTGGGTCGCGACCTGCTGCGCGGCACGCCGGCCCTGCTGCGCCTGCCGGTGGGCTGGGTGGGGCTGACCCTGCTTGCCGGCTTGACCGCCCTGGCCGTCCGTCAGCGCCGCTGGGCGGTGCTGACCGTCGCTTCCGTGGTGCTGCTACCCCTGCTGGTGCATGCCGTCTTTCCGACCGCGCCGCGCGGCACGCTGCTGGCCGGACTTTTCACCGCCCATCTGTCGCTGGTCGGTCTGACCCTCATCCTGCTCGATTTCGCCGGTCGCCCGGCCGCCCCCCGCCTCGGCGCCGCCGTCCTCAGCCTGCTGGTGATTGCGCGCATGGCCGACAGCGACCTCTCCCTGCTCGCCAAGGGCCTCGCCTTCATCCTCGTCGGCAGCGCCTTCCTCGCCTTCAACTTCTTCATGAGCCGGCGCCGGCGGGAGGTGAGCGCATGAAATCACTGCCGCTCGTGCTCTTCGCCCTCACCGTGCTCGCCCAGTGGGTGGTGCCGCTCGCTGCCGTGCGTCAGTACGAGCGCGTGCTCGCCGAGGGCGAGTTGATCCGCTTGAAATGCACCGCCCCGGATCCTTACGACCCTCTGCGCGGCCGCTACCTGGCGGTGCGACCCGAGATCAACGAGGCGCCGGCGGACAAGGAGCTGGTGTCCCATCGCGGACCGGCCTACGCGCTGCTGGAGGTCGGTGCCGACGGCCTTGCGACCGTGACCCGGCTCGAACGCGAGCGACCCGCCACCGGCCGCTTTGTGCGCGTCCATGTGCGCTGGGCTTACGAGGGCGAGGCGCACTTCGAGTGGCCCTTCGACCGCTATTACCTGAACGAAAAACTCGCTCCCGAGGCCGATCGCTGGCTGGCGGAATCCCTGCGCAGCGCCAAGGGCGTGCTCGCCGAGGTGCGCGTGCTCGACGGCCGTGCCGTGCTCGCCGACCTGACGCTCGACGGCAAATCCTTCCGCGTGCACCTTCAGGAGCGGCTGAAGACAGCGCCGGAACCTTGAAATGTCGGCCGCCTGCGGGACG
>CAZSBO010000164.1:0-9076 GCA_964605265.1 uncultured Prosthecobacter sp. | reverse complement strand
TTCTGTTTCCTACACGGATCCCGGTTCGACTTCCTGGTCGGCGCCGGCCGGCGTTACGGAAGTGCAGGTTGAGGTTTGGGGGGCTGGCGGCCGAGGCGGCTCGCGCTCAAGCAACGGCTTTGCGGGTGGCGGTGGTGGCGGCGCCTATTCGCGCCGGGTTGTCGCGATCACTCCGGGACAGAGCTATACGGTTCACGTCGGTGCCGGTTCTAGCTCAACCGCCGCCGGAGGTGATTCCTACTTCCTGAACACCAGCACGGTGCTGGCCAAGGGAGGGGATAGTGTCGGCGACAACACCTCGACAGGCGCCGCTGGCGGCGCTGCGGCGAGTGGGGTGGGCGCATTGAAGTACGATGGCGGCAACGGTGCCAATGGTGCCAGTAGCAATGGCGGCGGCGGCGGTTCTTCAGCGGGTCCCGCAACTGCAGGCAATCCTGGCAGCGGCAGAATGGGTGGCGCCGCACCTGCCGGTGGTGGTGCAGGTGGCAATGGTGAGGACCATGCGGGAAATGGCGATGCTGGCACCACACCAGGCGGGGGTGGCGGCGGCTCGCGCGTAACGGCCAACACGCCAAGGGAGGGTGGCCGTGGCGCTCATGGGCAGGTGGTGCTTACCTTTGAAGCCTCCCTGCCTGCGGATGAACTCGCGGTGACCGATCAGGTACTCACGGAGGCGCAGGGGCTTGTCGGTGGCGGATGCATCTACCGTCCAATGCCAGGTGTCATCAACCAACTGGGTGAAGTGTCCTTTCATGCCTCTGGCAAAGTGGGTACCGGTGATATTCTCCCCAGCGATGATGTGCTCCTGCTCACAGATGCCAGCGGTGGCCTGCGGGTCATCGCCCGCGAAAGCATGAGTGTGGAGGCCGGCACCGCCAGTGTCCTTCTCGGTCTACAGTCGGCCCTCAACCTCAATGATCTCGGCCACACGGTCTTTTATGACCGCATTGCAGGTTCGGCCGTCCTGCAGGATCAGGGCTATTTCCTGTCGGAAAATGGCGTGGACCTTGAAGGCTTGACGCGCACTGGCGACAGCCTGCCCGGCGGTGGCAAGCTTAAACCGGTCGCAAGTAGCCTGGTGGCGGATGCCGAGGGTCGCTGGTATTTCTCGAACGGCCTATCCGGTGCCGGCGTCACGACCAAGACTGATACGGCGATCTGGCAGGAAGAGTCGGGAACTCTGAGCCTGCTTGCCCGTGAGGGCTCGGATCTGTCGGCCCTGACGGGCGACCCGGCCTGGTTGGGTAACGTGTCCACCAAACTGTCTGGCGCAGGCGACGGGGTTGCCTTCATCGCTGGCTTGCAAAACCATCCCACCATCACCACCCAGCGCACAAACAGTCTGCGCAACGAGGTTGTGCTGGACGGCAATGAACAGGGACTGGAAGTGATTGTTCGCAAAGGCGATGTTGCGCCGGACACCGGCGGGCAAACCCTGCTGGCTCTGCAGGGGGTGGCGCGTTCCGCGACCGGTGCTCACGCTGTCCAGGCACGATTGAAGACCTCAACCAGCGTCACCACCAGCAATGACATGATATTGCTCTCCATCGCGGGCGGCACTTCCAGGCTGGTCGCCCGCGAGGGGGTCACGCTGATTGGGGGCATACCTGTCCGCAGCTTCCGCGCGTTTTACGCCGTCGGTGAGGACGAGGTCATTTTCCTGACCGATCGTGCCCTCTGCCGCTGGACGCAGACAGCAGGCATCCATGTGCTCGCCTGCATCGGCAGCCCGGCGCCGGCAGTGGGCAGCAACTATCGGTTGATGAACCGACTGTCCGTTAGCGAAGGCGGTGCCATTGCGCTGCAAACCACGCACAACAGCGGTCGGGCGGCGCTCTGGCGCGCCCTGCCGGGCGGTTCGTTGACCTGCGTGCTCTGCACCAGCGACGCCACCACGGTGAATGCCGCACCGGCGACGATTTATGCCATGGGCATTCATGCCGATGGCACGGCTGCGGGCGGTGGCGGTGGTGGCCGCGGAGCGGGCATCAATGACGCTGGCACCATCCTGACCACGTTGTCTGTGGGGGGCGGCGTCCATGTCGCCCGTAAACTGCAGCCTTGAGTTTCGGTTCTTCCAACTCCGCTGGCGGCGTTCGCTCCAACCGGAGCGGACGCCGCCGTACGTTGTGTCGGGTGTCTTTCTTGCAGACTCAGTTGACGGTCGGGCGGTTTGTGGCATGATCTGGTCTCGCTGCTTGCAGCCCCTATGAGTCAACACCTTCCCGCAGGACGTGCCGTTCTGTTTGCGGCCTGCCTGGCCGCCCTCGCCCCCGCCGCCGAGCCACGGCCGGAAGATGTCACGGACCATGCCGGTTTGGAGGGGCTCGCCGGTGCCCTGGCGCGACGCCCCCACGAACCGGTGCCGCATGACCTGGATCCGTTCTTCGAGAAGCTCAACTACGATGGCCACCGGCAGATCCGCTTCCGGCCCGAGCGCGCCCTTTTCGGTGGGGCGGGGGACACGTTTCGGGTCGAGTTCTTCCACCCCGGCTGGATGTTCAAGAAGCCGGTGCGCTTCCATCAGCTCGCCGCCGCCGCCTCCGTCCCGGTGGCCTTCGACCGAGGCCTGTTCGACTACGGTGAGCTGGCCGTACCGGAAGGGGTGGCCAATCCCGCCGGTTATGCGGGTTTCCGCGTCCTAGCGCCGGACCGCTTCCTGGATCGGCGCTTTGAGTTCCTGGTGTTCATGGGCGCCAGTTACTACCGCGCCGTCACCACGGAACTCGGCTACGGCATCTCAGCGCGCGGCATCGCCGTCAACACGGTGGGCGGCGCGCCCGAGGAGTTCCCGGACTTCACCCGCTTCTGGCTGGCCAAGCCGCGCCCGGGTGATGACCGCTTCCGCCTGCTGGCCCTGCTCGATGGCCCGAGCCTGACCGGCGCCTACGAGTTCACCGCCAAACCGGGGCGGACGACCGAGATGCAGGTGCGCGGCACGCTGTTCCTGCGCCGCAAAGTCGAGATGCTCGGCATTGCCCCCTTCTCCAGCATGTTTTGGTACGGCGAAAACAGCCACCCCAAGCCCTACGACTTCCGTCCGGAAGTGCACGATTCCGACGGCTTGCAGATCGAGATCGCCGATGGACCGTCGATCTGGCGACCGCTTGATGTGGGGCGCGAGACCCGGCTCAGCTTCTTCGAGACGGACCGGCTCAAGGGTTTTGGTCTGGCCGGCCGCGACCGCGACTTCGCGCATTTCCAGGATCTTGAGGCCCGCTACCACCAGCGACCCTCGGTCTGGGTCGAGCCGGTCAGCGGCTTTGGCAAGGGTTCGGTCGTGCTGGTGGAATTGCCCACCGGCGAGGAGACCTGGGACAACATCGTCGCCATGTGGAAACCCGAGTCTCTGCCGGAGTCGCCCGATCAGCCGCTGCGTTTCGAATACCGCCTGCTCTGGCATGGCGGCCATGAACCTGGCAGCCTGTGCAAGGTGCTGGCCACCCGCCGCGGTTTTGTCATGGATTCCGACGATCACCTGTACGTGCTCGACTTCAGCCCCGGCAAGCCGGCGCAGGCGAAACCCGAGGGCTGGCTGCCGCAGGTGCGGGTGAATCCGGGCGCGGCCAAGCTGCTCGACGCCCGGGTCATGGCCAATGCCGAGACCGGCGGCTGGCGAGCCTTCTTCAAGCTGGACGTGCCCGCCGACACCGCTCAGCTCGAGCTGACCTGCGAGCTGCACGACGGCGCCGAAGTGATCTCCGAACGCTGGCAGTACCAATGGAGGCGGTAAACATCCAGTTCGCGCCCGCCACGGGCACCGAGGAGGAGTGGAACGAGGCCTACGCGCGTCTCGCCGACTACTTTCGCTCCTACCAGTTGCACAACCGCATCCGCCGCACGCAGTTGATTCTGGAGACGCTGCGCCGCGCCGCCGAGGCGCATGCCCGGGAACCGGGACGCACGCCGACCGCGCATTCGATCGAGCAGGCCCGGCTCATGCTGCGCGACTGGCTCGGCACGATTTACCGCGACCTCAACCTCAGCGATGCCCAGATCGAGGCGGCCGGTCGCCTCGGCTTCTACCTCAGTGGTGGCCCGGCGCGCTGGCCACACTTCTTTCTGGACGACGAAAACCTGCCCGAGAACATGGCCGAGGCCATGCGCGCCGCGGTGCGCACCTCCGGCCCCGGCATGCAGGTCTCCAAAATGACCCCGCGCGACATCGACCTCGGCATCGTCTCGGAAGTCGCCGAGGACACCTTTGAAACCCTCGGTCGTCACCCGATGCTGCGCTACGCGCTGCTGATCACCATCGCCGGCTCGGTGCTCGGCTACCTCTATCTGCTGCTGCGATGAGCGCCGCCGGCTCCCACACCACCCTCCTCAGTCCCAGCCAGGGACTGCCGCCGCGTCGCGTTGCGCGCATTCGCCGGGCGACCTTCTTTTCCTTTGTCGGTCTCGGCACCATCGCCGGCGTCTGGCTGATGTTCGTCTACCTTTCCGAGCACGGCATGCGCTGGTCGGAATGGGCGCTGCTGGCGGCCTTCGTGCCGCTGTACTACCAGCTCAACACCGGTTTCTGGACCGCCCTCTTCGGCGTCTGGCTGATGAACCGGCCCAGCCATGACCCGCTCGACCTCTGGCGCAGCCTGACCCCCGAGGAACACGAGCAGCCGATCACCGCCGGTACGGCCATCGTCATGCCGATCTACAACGAGGACGTCACCCGCGTTTTCGAGGGCCTGCGCTCGATCTACCTCTCGCTCGAGGCCACCGGTCAGGCGGCCAACTACGACTTCTTCATCCTCAGCGATTCCGATCAAACCAGCCAGTGGATCGAGGAGGAGAGCGCCTGGCTGGAACTCTGCCGCCAGCTCGATGCCTTCGGTCGCATCTTCTACCGCAAGCGGCGCAAGCCGATCAACCGCAAGAGCGGCAACGTCAGCGACTTCTGCCGTCGCTGGGGCCGCCGCTACCGTTACATGGTCGTGCTGGATGCCGACAGCCTGATGTCCGGTGGCCTGCTCACCGCACTCGTGCGCATCATGGAAAAGAATCCGGGCATCGGCATCCTGCAGACCTTTCCGAAGCAGATCGGTTCGGAGACCCTGCTTGGCCGGGTCATGCAGTTCGCCCAGGCCCTCTACGGCCCCGCCTTCATGGCCGGACTCGACTACTGGCAGTGCGGTGAGGCCAACTTCTGGGGGCACAACGCCATCGTCCGTCTCGATCCCTTCATCAAGAACTGCGCCCTGCCGCCCCTGCCGGGCAAGGAACCCTTCGGCGGGCACATCCTCAGCCACGACTTCGTCGAAGCCGCCCTCATGCGCAAAGCCGGTTATGCCGTGCGCCTGCTGAACACCCCGCGCGGCAGCTACGAGGAGGGGCCGCCGACCCTGGTCGACATGCTCAAGCGCGACCGCCGCTGGTGCCAGGGCAACATGCAGCACTTCTGGCTGCTGTTTGCCAAGGGCTGGCACCCGATGAGCCGCATCAACTTCCTGCACGGCATCCTCAGTTACGCCAGCTCGCTGCTCTGGCTGGCCTTCCTCGTTTTCGCCACCTTCCTGGCGGCGACCCCGCTGCCGCGTGAAAGCCCGCAGTCCGGCCTGGCCGCCCAGATCCTGCTTGGCCTCACCGCGGCGCTGATCTTCCTGCCCAAGGCCACCATCCTGCTCGACGAACTCATCACCGGTCGCGTCTTCAAGACTCCGGTCATGCGCGCCATGACCTTCCTCAGCGGCCTGTTCGACACGGTGGTCTTCACCCTGCTGGCCCCGGTGCTGATGATCTTTCACAGCCGCTTCGTCCTCTACACCATCCTCGGCAAGGGCGTGCGCTGGGTCACCCAGCGCCGCAAGCTCGACGGCGGCGTCGACTGGGTGGAGGTCCTGCTCAACTTCTGGCCGGTGTCCGTGCTCGGTCTCGCCTGGGGCGTTGTCGCTTGGTGGGTCTCGCCGAGCTTCCTGCTCTGGATCAGCCCGATCCTGGTGTCGCTGCTGCTCGCCATCCCGGTCGCCGTGCTCATCTCCGGCACGCGCACGGGCCGACGCTTCAACCTCTTCCTCACCCCGGAGGAGGCCGAGCCGCCCAGTGTGCTGCAGGCGATGGAGCAGAACCTCGACGAGGTCAAAGGCCGCCTGCGCCTGCAGCCTGAACTCGAGCGTTTCCACGGCCTCATGCAGGTTTTCCTCGATCCCTACATCAACGGCCTGCACGTCTCCCTGCTGCGCCGCCGTCGCAACATCGACGTCTCACGCGGTTACCTCGATGAAATCGCCGCCCGCCTCATCCAGCAGGGCCCGCAGTCGCTCACCCCGCAGGAGATCAAGGCGATGATCCACGACACCGACACCGTCACCAACCTGCACTACCGCCTGTGGTCGGCCGCCGAGCACGAGCTCGCCCCTTTCTGGATCACCGCCATCCGCCAGTACAACCTCGCCACCGGCGGCCCCTTCGCCCACACGCTCGCCCGGAAGGAAGTGCCGGGTTTAAAGTTGAAGGTTTAAAGTTTGGACCCTGATCTGAGATTTGAAATCTTTCACTGCCGTTCCTGGTCGCGGAACTGGCTGGGGGTCAGGCCGGTCATGCGCTTGAAGTCCTTGCTGAAGAAGAACTGGTCGGTGTAGCCGGCCTGGCG
This sequence comes from uncultured Prosthecobacter sp., assembly GCA_964605265.1. Classification (GTDB taxonomy): domain Bacteria; phylum Verrucomicrobiota; class Verrucomicrobiia; order Verrucomicrobiales; family Verrucomicrobiaceae; genus Prosthecobacter. Next base: position 2,490 of record CAZSBO010000164.1, on the reverse strand, counting down.
GGCGATCTCCTTGATGGCGTCGTCGGATTCCGCCAGGCGGCGCTTGGCCTGGTTGATGCGCTCGCGGCGCAGCCAGTCGATCGGACTCGTGCCGACGCTGGCCTTGAACTGGCGACTGAAGTGCGACTCGCTCATGCCCGCCAGCGCCGCCAGATCGGCGACGCGGATGGGCGTGTGGAAGTACAGGCGCATGCGTTCCAGCGCCCGCTGCACCGGTTGTGGCAGTTCCGGGCGCAGTTCGCGGGCATCGCCCAGGCGGGATTCGAAAGCCGCGGCCAGCAGCGAGGCCACGGCGGCATTGACATGGGCGGCGTCGCAGGGGCGACCGGACTCCAGGCGATCGAAGACCTGCTCGAACGCGGCGCGGGCAACTTCGGTGCCGAAGCCGGAAAACACCGGTCGCACGCGCGCCTCCAGCAGTTCGGCAAGCCGGTCCAGCGGTCGACCCTCGACACGGATCCAGTACAGGTCCCAGGGGTCGCTGCGCACGGAGCCGTACTGGTGCGGGTGATGGCAATTCACCCAGAGCAGATCTCCGGGGCCGGCCTCATGCCGTCGTCCTGCCACCTGCACCCAGCCGCGGCCACTCAGGCAGAGAATGAATTCATGCCCCGGATAGGTGTCGCGCTCAATGCGATGCTGAGTGCCGCCGCGCAGATGACCGCCGCGCACCACGCAGTAGAACAGGTCGCGCTGCCACTCCAGGGGGGTGGCATGGTAGTTGCGCAGGAACACGGTGTCCTTGGCGGGCTGGCTCATCGGGAAGGGGAGCAAATCGCACTTTGTTACGCTTGTCGAGCGCGAAGCGGCGCGGCCAAGCCGCAGTTGGCTGCCGCGTCTTTTTGCATTTTCCGTTTCCCAGCACCGTCGCTGCTTCCTATCGTGGCGACCGCATGACACAGTACGCCCTCGGCATCGACTACGGCACGAACTCCTGCCGCTCCCTCCTCATCGACCTGGCCGATGGCCGCGAAGTCGGATCGATGGTGTTTCAGTATCCCTCCGGCGAGATGGGCGTGCTGCTCGACCCGCGCGACCCGCACGTGGCGCGGCAGAATCCTCAGGACTACCTCGACGGCCTGGTCGCCGTGACGCGCGGCGCGCTTGACCAGGCGCGCGCGACGGTGCCCGGTTTCGATCCCGCCCAGGTGGTGGGCATCGGCCTCGACACCACCGGCAGCACGCCGATCCCGGTCGACCGCGACGGCACGCCGCTCGGCCTGCTGCCCGAATTCAAGGACCAGCTCGACGCCAGGGTCTGGCTGTGGAAGGACCACACCGCCCATGCCGAGGCCGCCGAGATCACCGCGCTCGCCCGCGAGATCCGGCCGGCCATGATCGCCAAGTGTGGCGGCATCTACTCGAGCGAATGGTTCTGGAGCAAGATCCTGCGCCTGCGCCGCTGCAACCCGGCGGTCTTTGCCGCCGCCTACAGCTTTGTCGAGCACTGCGACTGGCTGCCGGCTGTGCTCGCCGGCGACACGAACCCGCGCACGCTCAAGCGCAGCGTCTGCGCCGCCGGTCACAAGGCCCTGTTTGGTGCTGCCTGGGGCGGTTTGCCCGACAAGGAATTTCTTGCCCTCCTCGATCCGGCCCTGGCCGATCTGCGCGACCGTCTCTACGACGAGGCCCACACCTCCGACACCCGCGCGGGCAGCCTCTGCGCCGAATGGGCCGCCAAACTCGGCCTGCCGGAGGGAATCGCCATCGCCGTCGGCGCCTTTGACGCCCACATGGGCGCGGTTGGCGCCGGCATCCGCGAGGGCACGCTGGTGAAGATCCTTGGCACCAGCACCTGCGACCTCATGATTGCGCGCAACGACGCCCCGCTCGCCGACATCCCGGGCGTCTGCGGCATTGTCGACGGCAGCGTGCTGCCGGGATTCTTCGGCATCGAGGCCGGTCAAAGCGCGGTCGGCGACCTCTTCCTGTGGCTGGTCAACCACCTCGTGCCTGACAGCTACGGAGCCACGGTCGGGGAGAAATTCGTCGCCATGGAAAAAGCCATGGCCGCCCAGAAACCCGGCGCCAGCGGCCTGCTCGCGCTTGACTGGAACAACGGCAACCGCACGGTGCTCGTCGATGCCCGTCTCACCGGCCTGCTGCTCGGCCAGACCCTGCACACCGAAGCGCACGAGATCTACCGCGCCTACATCGAGGCCACCGCCTTCGGCGCCCTGACCATCATCCGTCGCGTCGAGGAACACGGCGTCCAGATCGACGAAGTCATCAACACTGGCGGCCTGTCGATCAAGAACCCGACCCTCATGCAGATCTATGCCGACGTCATTGGCAAGCCGATGAAGGTCAGCCAGAGCGAGCAGACCTGCGCGCTCGGTGCGGCCGTCTTTGGTGCGGTCGCCGCCGGGGCCGGCGAACTCGGTGAACTGCAGGCCCGTGTCACCGCTGTGCGCGAGCGCGTGTTCCAGCCGATCCCGGAAAACCAGGCGGTGTACGCCGAACTCTATCAACTCTACCGCGACGTGCACG
>CAZSBO010000163.1:0-9082 GCA_964605265.1 uncultured Prosthecobacter sp. | reverse complement strand
CATGTGCGGCTGCACGAGAGCATCGCGCCGGAGTTCATGGCGCGCAGCCTGGTCGAGGCGCATGGCCGCAACGTCGTCAACGTCATCCTGGTCGATTTCCGGGCGCTCGACACGCTCGGTGAAATCGTCGTGCTGGGCGTGGCGGCCCTGGGCATTTACGCGCTGGTGCGCATGCGTCCGGCGGCCGAGGACGGCTTCGAAAAAGCGGAACGAAAGGAGGGCGCGCCATGACCAGCCGGATCCTGCGCCTGGCCGCCCGCGTGCTGTCGCCGCTGCTGGCGGGGCTGGCCGTGCTGCTCATGCTGCGCGGGCACAACGATCCCGGCGGTGGCTTCATCGGCGGGCTGGTCCTGGCCATGGCCCTGCTGCTGCCCGCCTTTGTCGAGCAGGCGACGCCGCGCCTCAATCTCTGGGTCGATCCGCAGCAGCTCATCGGCCTCGGCTGGCTGCTGGCCCTGATCTCCGCCGTTGCCGGGCCGCTGGCGGGCGGCGAGTTTTTTCAGGCGCTCTGGGGCGGCTCGATCTGGCTGCCGGTGATCGGCAAGCTCAAGTTTGGCACGCCGCTGCTGTTTGACACCGGCGTCTTTCTCACGGTCGCCGGAGTGACCCTCAAGATCGCCTCGCTGTTCATGCAGGCGGCGGGGCGCGACCGCTCGTGACGGTCCGATTCGCCGCATCGCTGCTTGTCGCGGCCGAGTCGCTTGCTAGCGTGACGGGCGATGGAAACCCTGCTGTCCATTCTCACCGGGTTGCTGTTCGCCCTCGGCGTGTACCTGCTGCTGCGACGCAGTCTGGTGCAGGTGCTCTTGGGCATCATGTTTCTCAGCCACGCCGCCAATCTCGTCATCTTTGTCAGCGGTGGCCTGCGCCGCGATCGCGCGCCGATCCTCGGTGCCGATGGCACGGTGCCCGCGGCCGGGTACGCCGATCCGCTGCCGCAGGCGCTCATCCTGACCGCCATTGTCATCGGTTTCGGTTTGCTCGCCTTTGCCCTGGCCCTGGTCATGCGCGCGCAGACGCGGCTGGGGACCGATGATGTCGAGGAATTGCACCGGGAGGAATCGGCATGACGGCGGCGGTGGTCGCCCCGATCCTTCTGCCGTTTTTCGGCGCCGCCCTGCAGGCGCTGGCGGGCCGTCGTCATTACCGCCTGCACCGGGCGGTGACGGTGATCGCCACCGCCGGTTTGTGCGTGGCCGGCGCGGGGTTGATTGCCGGCACGGCCGATGGCGGCCTACAGGTTGTGCACTCCGGGGGCTGGGGGTTTCCGATCGGCATCAGCCTAGTGGCCGATCCGCTCAGCGCGCTCATGGTCGCCGTCTGTGCCCTGATCGGTTTCGCCGGCGCGCTCTGGCTGGCCGGCGAGCGCAGCGAGCCGCTGGAGGCGCGCGGTTTGCACCCGCTGCTGCTCATCCTGCTGGGTGGAGTCAATGGCGCCTTCCTCACCGGCGACGCCTTCAATCTCTACGTCTGGTTCGAGGTCATGCTGATGGCCTCCTTTGTGTTGCTCGGCCTGTGCGGCGGGCGCGCGGCGGTGGAGGCTTCGGTCAAGTACGTCGTCATCAACCTCGCGGCCTCGGTGCTGTTTCTCATCGCGCTTGGCCTGCTCTATGGCAAGGCGGGCACGCTGGGGTTTGCCGACCTGCATCTCAAGCTCGGCACGCCGGAGGCGGCGGCCGGCACCCAGGGGGCGGCGGTGCTCATGCTGGTGGCCTTTGGCATCAAGGCCGGGGTCTTCCCGCTCTTCATGTGGCTGCCGGCCTCCTATCCCGCGCTGCCGCCGGCGTTGGGCGCGGTGTTCGCCGGCCTGCTCACCAAGGTCGGCGTGTACTCGATGCTGCGCGTCTTCAGCCTGGTCTTTCCGGTGCATGCCGGCTGGATGCAGCCGCTGCTCTGGTGGACGGCGGTGCTGACCATGCTGGTCGGCGTGTTCGGTGCCGCCTCGCAGACGGAGATCCGCCGCGTGCTGTCCTTCCACATCGTCAGCCAGATCGGCTACATGGTCGCCGGCCTTGCGCTTGGCACACGCGCGGCGCTGGCGGCGACGGTCTTCTACATCGTCCATCACATCCTCGTGAAGGCGAACCTGTTCTTCCTCGGCGGCGTCATCGCCGCGCGCAGCGGCTCGACCGTGCTGGCGCGCTGTGGCGGTCTGTATGCGAGCGCGCCCTGGTTCGCCCTGCTCTTCCTCATCCCGGCCATGTCGCTCGGCGGCATCCCGCCGCTGTCGGGGTTCTGGGCGAAGTTCACCCTGCTGCGCGAGGCGCTCAGACTTGGCGAAGGCTGGCTGGTGCTGACGGCCCTGGCCACCGGTCTGCTGACCCTTTATTCGATGACCAAGATCTGGAAGGAGGCCTTCTGGAAGGCTGCGCCTGCGGACGCGCCCGCGCCGCAGCCCTGGCCGCGCGCCGGGCTCGCCGCCTGCCTGCTGCTCGCCGTTGCCACCGTCGCCCTGTCGCTGCACCCCCAGCCGCTGCTCGATTTTGCCGATCGCGCCGCCGATGTTTTGGTGAACCCGGCCCGCTACGTCGAGGCTGTTCGGAAGGGAGGTGCGCCGTGATCCTGCTGCGCCTGCTTCTCTTCCTCCTGCGCTACACCGGCGAGGTCGTGCGTTCCAGCCTGCAGGTCGCCCGCGATGTGCTGTCGCCGCGCCCGGCCATCGATCCAGCCTTTGTGCGCGTGTCGCTGCGGCCCTGCAGCGAGCTGAAGCTGCTGCTGCTCTCCAACCTCATCACCTTCACCCCGGGAACCGTCTTCGTCGATGTCGCCGATGACGGCCGCTCCTGCGTCATTCACAGCCTGTATGGCGGCGACACCGAGGCCAATGCCGCGCGGCTGGGTCGCGAGATCGCCCAACTGCAGGATGAACTCGACCGCCTTCTGCCATGACCCTGGAATCCTTTGTCACCTCCGCCTGCGGCGCCCTGCTGGCTGCGGCCCTGGGCCTCATCTTCTGGCGCTTCTGGCGCGGCCCGACCGATGCCGACCGCGTGCTCGCCATCGACCTCGCCGCGGTGGTCGTGGCCGCGGCAATGATCATCAACATGGTGCGCAGCGGCGAGGCGGTCTTTCTCGACACCATCCTGCTGCTCGGCGCGGTGCTGTTTTTCAGCACGATCGCCTTTGCCCGCGCGCTGGAGGTGCGCAACCGCCAACCCACCCCACCGGAGGACCGTCATGACCCTCGCGCTTGAATTGCTCAAGGCGGTCCTGCTGCTGGCCGGCTGCTTTTTTGTCCTTGTCTCCGCGGTCGGTCTCGTCCGCATGGAGGGTTTTCCCGCGCGCATGCAGGCCGCCGGCAAGGCGGCGGCCATGGGGCTCGGCCTGCTGCTGGCCGCGGTGGCGGTCGATGCCGCCGACTGGGCCGTGGCGTTGAAGGGTCTGCTGGCCATGACCCTGCTGTTCCTGACCCTGCCGATTGCCTCCCATGCCCTCATGCGCACCTGGTGGCGCCAGCATGGCGGTGGCTCGGATGAGCGGTGAGGGTGCTGAAAATGCAGGCTTGTTTTTTCTCGACGGATAATGCCCTATCAAACCCTGCGACCCTCCCCGCCGCTGGCGGATGTGATCGAACGGCTCTGGCTGCGCGAGGGGCCGGCGCCGCGGCACGCCTTTGATCGCGTGCTGCCGATGGGGCGCGAGGAACTTATTTTCAACCAGTTCAACGAAGGCTTTGCCAATCTGGGCAGAGTCGTCACCGCCCCCCAACCCTGAATCCCAACCGCCATGCCCCGTGTCTCCACCTACCTGAATTTCCCCGGCCAGACCGAGCAGGCCTTTGCCTTTTACCGTTCCGTGTTCGGCACCGAGTATTCCTGCGCCATCGCCCGCTTCGGCGACGGACCGGGCTGCCCCGGTCAACCGCCCCTGTCCGAGGCGGACAAGAACCTCATCCTGCACATCGAGCTGCCGATCCTCGGCGGGCACGTCCTCATGGGCACCGATGCGCCGGAGTCGATGGGCTTTCGTTGCACGGCCGGCAACAACGTCCACATCAATTTGGAGCCCGACAGCCGTGACGAGGCCGAGCGGCTCTATGCGGCCCTGGCCGAGGGTGGCAAGGTGGAGATGCCGCTGCAGGACATGTTCTGGGGCGCCTACTTCGCCAGTTTCTCCGACAGGTTCGGCATCCACTGGATGATCAACTGCGCGGCGCCGAAGGCCTGAGAACCCCCGCAGCCATGAAAGACGCGCCCCATCTCGCCGCCCTGCTGTTCGGCGGCATCGTCCTGAGATTGCCGCCGCGCCGCTGACCCGCCATGCCTGCCGCCGACAAACCCATCCTCAGCTTCGCCGAAGCGATCGAATTTCGCGCCTGGCTGGGCGAGCATCATGCCGACCACGGGGGCATCTGGCTGCGCTACTTCAAGAAGGCGAGTGGCCAGCCGACGATCCTGCATGCCGAGGCGGTCGACGAGGCGCTGTGCTGGGGTTGGATCGACGGCCAGGCGCGACCGCACGACGAGGTGTCGTGGCTGGTGAAGTTCACCCCGCGCGGGCCGCGCAGCATCTGGTCGCAGGTGAATGTGGCGCGCGTCGAGCGACTGCAGGCCGAGGGGCGGTTGCAGCCAGCCGGCCTGGCCGTGGTGGAGGCGGCCAGGGCCGACGGCCGCTGGCAGCAGGCCTACGCCTCCTCCAGCACCTTTGAGATGCCCGCGGATTTTCTCGCCGCGCTGGCGAAGCGACCGAAGGCGCGCGCCTTCTTCGAGGGCCTCAACAAGGCCAACCGCTACGCCATCTACCACCGCCTGCACACCGCCAAGCGACCCGAAACGCGCGCCAAGCGGCTGCAGGAATTCCTCGCCATGCTGCAGCGTGGCGAGAAGCTGCACTGAATCGATGGCCGGACGCTCGCCTTGGGCAGCGCCTGAGCGCCGAATTGCCGCCGGTCGATGCCGTGCATTTCGGGTGAGGCAGCCCCCATGTAGCCGGGGGCAGTGACTCCGCGGCCTTGCGGAAGGCGAAGACAGGGGGCCGGGCGGTGTCAAAAGGCAAGGCTCGACTTGAAGGGCCTGACAAACTCACGGAACAGTTCGGCGTGCACCCCAGTAACCCAACCTCGAGCGCCGGCGGATTTCCGGATTGTCATCTGGAATCGTTGCGCCCATCGAACGGATGAAAAAAGTGGTCATTCATACGGACGGCGGCTGCCACGGGAATCCGGGGCCGGGGGGCTGGGCGGCGGTTTTGTCCTACGGTCCCCACCATCGCGAGCTGAGTGGCGGCGTGCCCGCCACGACGAACAATCGCATGGAACTGCGCGGCGCCATCGAAGCGCTCCAGGCGCTCAAGGAACCGTGCGCGGTCGAGTTCTTCACCGACTCCGAGTACGTCAAAAATGGCGTCACGGCCTGGCTCGCCATCTGGAAGGTGAATGGCTGGCGAACGAAGTCGAAAAAGCCGGTCAAGAATGAAGACCTGTGGCGCGCCCTGGATGCTGCCGCCTCCCGGCACCACGTGCAATGGCGCTGGTTGAAGGGTCACGCCGGCCACGCCGGCAACGAACGCTGCGATCGGCTGGCGAACGAGGCGATCGCCCAAATCAAAAGGTCCTTCAGCTCCGCGCAACTCAAGGCGGCCCTCGTTGAATTCGCCGCCAGTGGCCGGGAGGATGCCTGACGAACCCGCGCAGACTTGCCGTGCACGCGGACTCCAGCCGGTGGGGCACCCTTGTGGGCGGGGGCAGTGACCCCGCGGCTTGGCGGGCACGCTAGAGGAACCACTGATGGGGCGCCTGCACCATCGCCGCGGCTTCGGGCTTCGGCACCGCTTGAATGCGCGGTATTTTCCAATCTGATGAACTTGCCTAAGTATGTTTCTAGTGATTTGATGGGCGAGAATTTGACCGGCAGCATCTCGTTTTTGTCCCGACCATGCCTCATTCGTCGCAAGTCCTGACCGTTCCAAAAGAAACCCCGAGGCCTCTTAACCGCAAGCGGTCAAGGAAGGGATCTCGGGGTCAACAAGAACAAAATGCCTTCTGCGAGCAGACGCGTCAAACCCTATTTCAGGTCGCTTCCCGGAGCACGGGACCATGAACACCGCGTTTTTTCAGTCCATTGAGGCGATCCTCCATACGGAGCGCCTCGACGCCTACCGGCGGGACGGAGCGGATCATCAGCGGACTCTCGCCCGCTATCTGTTGAACATGGCCCTGAGCGAGTCGCTTTACGCCGCACTTCAGTTCTCCGAGATCGCGCTGCGCAATGCCGTGCATCGGGAACTCACCGCCCGCTGCGGCACCGATGTCTGGTATGACTCGCCGGTCGCACGACTGACCGCGTGGCAGCAGGACAAGGTGACGGACGCCAAGGACACCCTGCGGACGAATCGGAAACCGGTCACATCAGGTCGAATCATCGCTGAACTCACCTTCGGATTCTGGACCGGCTTCTTCAACAACGCTCATGCCCGCACAGGCATCGGCTCATTTCTTTCGCGGAACGCCTTTCCTCATGCTCCCCGCAAGGAACAATACCTGTCGAGGCTGGACCGGCGCTGGCAGGACATCCGCGACCTCCGCAACCGAGTTTTCCATCACGAACGTATCCTGCACTGGCGGGATCTCGATGCACGGCATCAGGCCATCCTCGACATCATCGCCTGGATGTCGCCTGAATTGCACGAGCTGGCCAAGGCCCTCGACCGCTTTGCGACCCTTCGCAAGATGGGTCTGAAGCCTTGGCTAGCCAAACTCGGACGGTATTGGCCCGCCGCACTTGATTCCTAGGCGACGGCCAGTATCCCTGCATCGGTAGACGAAACCACTGACGTGGACAAAGCCGGCTGAGGGTCTGCCGCCAAGTGGGGCACACTGTCCCAGAGTGCCGACGTTGGGTGCGCCTCAGTGGACGGGGGCAATGCCCTTGCAGCTTGGTGGGTGCCGTTGGGTGAAGCACGGATACAACGCACGCTCCCGACCCTTCGCCCCGCGCTTACGGCACGGGAAGAATGGCGGTGCCGGTGGCGTCGCAGACGCGCAGCTGGAACTGCCATTCGACGGTCCAGGTTTCGGTCTGCTCGTTCTGGCAGCACTTCACGAGGATCGTATTCTTGCCCTTGTTGAGCTTCACCGGCAGCTTGTACTGGTCGAGCTTGGCGCCGCGATGGTACTCGTCGCGGGCAAAGATCAGCTCGCCGTTGAACCAGACCTTCCAGCCGTTTTTGCAGCCGAGGCGGATCTGGGCCTCGCGCGCCTCGGCGGCGTTGAACTCGGTGTAGGCGTAGCCGGTCACCTCCTTCAGCATCGTGAAGGGCTTGTTGAAGTCGATCATGCCGTAGTCATCCTGGCTGGTGAAGTCCTGCCATTTCACCCTGGCGCCGGCCTTGCCCTCGTATTCGGCGGCGAGGTCGATGCCCTGCTCGGGCGGGAAGACGCTGTCGAAACCCTTGCGCTCGACGTTCGGGAAGGGGGCGAGCAGCTTCCAGTTCATCAGGAAGCCAAAGTGGCGGGGCAGATCGACGGGGGCGCCGAGGTCCTTCAATTTTTTCGCCAGGTCGTTGATCTGATCCTCGTCGCGGGCGCTGGCCATGGCCTGCTGGAAGGCGGCCTTGGCGGCGTCCTTCCTGCCCTGGGCGAGGGCGCCGTCGCCGGCCTCGAGCAGTTTGGCGACCGGGTGGCGGCGCAGTTCGGCACTGGGATCCTCGAGCAGGGAGGGCGTCAGGCGGTCGGCCAGCTCGGGGTTCGCGCGCTGCAGCAGATCGAAGGCGACGACGCGCGGTCCGGGGCTGTTTTTCGTGTCCATCAGGAAGGCCTGCAGGGCGGGCACGGGCAGGGTTTTGGCGGCGATGGCCTGGTCGGCGACGGCGGTGACGGCGGCGCGCAGCCAGTTTTCGGCAAGCGGGTTGGCGCCGTTCATGCCGCGCAGGATGTCGGGCAGGGCGGCGGGATCGGCCTTGGCAAGTTCCTGCCAGGCGGTGGCGGCGGGACCGTTGCCGGTGCCTTCGCGACCGACCGCGCGTACGGCGTCGAGGTGCGGGTCGAGCGGCGCGGCCTGGGCGGCGGTCAGGGCGAGGAGCAGGGGAAACAGGGCTTTCATGAGGGGGATTACTTCGTCAGGAAGGAGCGGTCTTTCAGCCATTCGGCACCGAGGCCCTTTTCGGCGGCGGCGACGAAGGAGTCGGCCTCGGGCAGGGTGATGCTGGGGTGCTGGCGGGCGAGTTCGCGGTAGATGACGGCGAACTGGCGGGCGCCGGCGTCGAGGCAGGCGAAGGCGTCGCCCTCGGCGAAGGCGGCCTTGGCGCTGCCGAGCATGAAGGCGCGCAGCAGGTGGTCCTGGGTGCCAGGCGCCTGTTTTTCTGCGTGGGCGAGCCAGCCACCGACCGGATCCTCGGGGATGTTGATGGGGAAGTAGGGGGCCTGGTTGAGGTAGGCGAGCACGGCGGCGGCGGCCTGTTCGCCGTCTTCGGAGAGCGGTTTTTTCAGGTAGGCGGCGATGAGTTCCTGGAGGTGGCCGCGCAGGGAGGGGTCCTTGATGATCTGGAAGATCAGGCCGACGAAGTCCTTCATCGACTGTTCGCCGCTGGCGCCGGCGTCGGCCGGGCGCATGTGGCGGATCGTCAGGACGTGGTTTTCGACCACGGTGATGCCAATCCAGAGTTTGAGGATGGCCTCGACGGCGCCCTGCTTGGCCGTGCCGAGGCGGGTGGCGGTGAGCTGGCGGGTGGCGATCGGCAGCGACTGCTTTTGCCAGAGTTCGAGTTCGCCGCCGACGAGTTCGCCGGTGTCGAGGTTCTTGTAGCGGCCGTTGCGGACCATGGCCTCCATGTCGGACACCACGCCGTCCATTTCCGTCAGGATGCGGCGCTGCTGGTCCTCGAGGGACGGCAGCGGGTCGCGGGTGGGGAAGAGGAAGACGTCGGCGCGGGCGCGTTCCTCGACGTTTTCATAGCGCAGGAAGACGCCGCCTGCCTCGTAGGCGAATTCGCCGGCGAGCCGGTAGTTGCCGAGGAACTGGGGGAAGATCAGGCCGGTGCCGGCGTGTTTCCAGGGGCGGCCGTCCGGGCTGGGCGCCTGCCAGCGGCCGGCCGGCTCGCCGGAGGGAGCCTGGCCGGGGGCGGGCCAGGCGGCGGCGAGCGCGCA
>CAZSBO010000162.1:0-9136 GCA_964605265.1 uncultured Prosthecobacter sp. | reverse complement strand
GTCATGCTCACCGACCTGCGGCTCGGTGCCGACGACGGCATGAAGCTGCTCGACGAAGCCCTGGCCCTGCCGCAGCCGCCGGTCTGCATCATGATGACCGCCTATGGCAGCGTTGATACCGCGGTCGAGGCGATGCGCCGCGGCGCCTACCACTTCGTCACCAAGCCGCTCAACCTCGACGAGGTGGAACTGCTGATCAAACGCGCCCTGCGCAGCCGCCATCTGGAGAAGGAGAACCGCGTGCTCAAGCAGCAGGTCGAAGAGAAATTCTCGGTCGAGGGCATCATCGGCAAGTCGGACGCCCTGCGGCCCATCCTCGACACGATCCAGCAGGTGGCACCGACCCGTGCGACCGTGCTCATCGAGGGCGAAAGCGGCACCGGCAAGGAACTCGTCGCCCGTGCGGTTCACAACCTCAGCGGCCGGCCGAAAACCAAGCTGGTCACCGTGCACTGCGCGGCGCTGTCGCCGCAGATCCTCGAGAGCGAATTGTTTGGCCACGAAAAGGGCGCCTTCACCGGTGCCCAGGACCGCCGCATCGGTCGCTTCGAACTCGCCGACGGCGGCACGCTTTTCCTCGATGAGATCGGCGAGATCGATGCCTCAACCCAGGTCAAGCTGCTGCGCGCCCTCGGCGAGCAGACCATCGAGCGCGTCGGTGGCAGCAAGCCCATCAAGGTCGATGTCCGCGTCATCGCCGCCACCAACCGCGACCTCGCGAAGATGGTCGAGCAGGGCAAGTTCCGTGAGGACCTGTACTGGCGGCTGCGCGTGGTCACCATCGCCATGCCGCCGCTGCGCACGCGCAAGGGCGACATCCCGGTGCTGGCGGCGCATTTCCTCAAGGAACTCGCCGCCGCCAATGGCAAGCCGGCCAAGCCGCTCGGCGAGGATGCCCTGCCGGCGCTGATGGGCTACGATTGGCCGGGCAATGTCCGCGAACTGCGCGCTGCCATCGAGCATGGCGTGGTGATGAGCAACAGCAGCCGCATCATGGCCAAGCACCTGCCCGCCTACCTGTCGCAGCCCGGCGGCCTCGGCTGGCGCACGCCGGCCACGGCCGTTCTGCCGGCCGCCCAGGCACCTGCCATCCCGGCGGCACCGAAGGCCGAACTCGACGTCCACGAGATGGAAAAGCAGCTCATCCTGCAGGCGCTCGAACGCAGCGGCAACAACCGCAGCGAAGCCGCCGAACTGCTCAACATGAGCCGCCGCACCCTGCAGCGCAAACTCAAGGACATGGGCATGGTGCGCAAGCACCGGAAACGCGCGACGGGCCAGGGGTGAGGGGAGATGGGAGATGGGAGATGGGAGATCGCGGCGAAAGCCGCCACCGGATCTGGAATCTGAAATTTGAGATCTGAGATTCCCGCTACACTCCCAGCCCGGCATAGTAGCCGGCCAGGCGGCGGGCGTGTTCGTCATAGGCGGCTTCAAAGAGCGCGGTGGCGCGTTCGCTGCCGACCAGGGCGCCGGCGGTCAGCACCTTGGGCGGTTGGCCGGCGGCGGTGAGGCGCTGGGCGACCTCGGCCTTGATGGCATTGACGATCAGGCAGCCGCCGATCGTGCTGCCGGGCGCGACCGGCGTGTCGAGGCCGTCGATCCGCACCATGGCGTCGCCGACCGGTGCGCCGGTGTCGAGCACGAGGTCGGCAAAGTCCTGCAGCTTCTTGCCGGCCGGATGGCGCGAACTGCTGGCCTCGGCATGGGCGCTGGACACCAGGGCGGCCACCCACACGCCGCGGCGCTGGAATTCCTCGGCCATCTCCACCGGCACGACGTTGCAGCCGCTCGAGGAAATGACGAGTGCGCTGTCGCCCGCCTTGAGGTCGAAGTTGCGCAGGATGCGCGCGGCCAGGCCGCTGACGTTCTCCAAGAACATCGCCTGGCGCTGGCCGTTGGCGCCAACCACGAGGTTGTGAAAGGTGAGGCTGAGCTCGACGATTGGATTGAAACCCGGGAAGGAGCCGTAGCGCGGCCACATTTCCTCGACCAGGATGCGGCTGTGGCCGGAGCCGAAGACATGGACCATCTGGCCGGCGAGAATGGTTTGGGCAAACCGGTCGGCTGCCTGGCGAATCTCCGGCAGTTGGTCGCGCACGCGATCGAGCAGGGCGGCGGAATGATCGAGGAACTGTTCAGCAGGACTCATGGCGTCCCCTATCCGGCATTCCGCGCCCTTGTCCACTGCGTCTTGCGAGGGTGGGTTGGTTCCTCTGGGGCGACATCCAGACAATGGTGCATCCAGAGAGGAACTCCGAGAAGATCAGATCCAGAATCCGGCGCTCTTATCCATGCTAGCACAGGTCCTCGAAAGCTTGCTGAAGCGCTCGCTCAGAGGTGATGATCTGGCGTTCGGTTTTGGGAATGGCATCCAGGCGCTGTTCTACGATGCCGCGAGTCAGGCGGCCCGTTTGTGCCAGGTGGCGAACCAATTGGATGTCCTTGTCGCGGCCCACCCACAGCTTCGTGGCTGCGAGGTCATGCGGGTCCAGGGCGAGTGCCCCTGTGCAGCCGGGCACGGGCACGAGGCGTTCCCGCCAATTCGGTGGCAGTGTCTCAAAAATGGAGTCTCTAAGCACATCGGCATGGTAGCCGTGGCGAACATGAAAGGCCCCGGCTTCGCCCAGCGCTTCATGGATCAGGCGTGCGATTGTTTCATCAAAAGGTTGTGGGCAAAGATCGGCATCGTAGGTCGCGGTAAGCGGTTCGGTGCCATCTCCCAAGTCCGGAAAGGAGGCCAGCAGCGAAGCCGATCCCAGTACCAGCACTTGGCAATCCTCAGCGAGTGCACTCACGGCGCGCAGGAGGTGCTGGAGGGAGCTAAGATTCATGCAGGCAGCAGGCTTTTGGGGAAAGGTCCGCCGACGAAGGGGGAGCAGGAGCGGAGCTGATCCTGGTGCGCATCTGCGGGAGGATGCCGCAGCGTCTCCAGCAGGGCATCGCGCTTGGCCTGCTCCTGGCTGGCTTGCAGCAACCGTTCGCGCCATTCAAGCAGCGGACCGGGATGCAAGCGCCCCTGACTCAGCCAACGCTCTATGTTGGCCTGAGCCCAACCCCAAGCCTCGGGTTGCTCTGCCAGAACTTTGGCAATGCTCCGCCATCGTGTCAGCGGGTCGCTGCGGAAGCAGTGAAAGTCAGACGCACTCATGGAGAACAGTCCTTCGAAAATAACCCGTTTCATCGTTTGCGGCAACCGCGGTCTTGCCGGGCGATCTTTCCAAGTCCGCCGGAGGGTGCTGGCCCGTTCTGACGGATCGAAAACACACCCACCGCCCCGCCTGCCGATTTGCTCCTCTTTTCCTTGACCTGAGACCTGCCTGAAAGCGTCGGGCCGCCGGCGCTGTACTGTCTCCGCCATGCGTTTCCGTCTGCTCCTGCTCACCGCCTGCCTGCTGGCCGGCGAGGGCCTGCCTGCGGCCAAGCCGGAAGCGCCACCGCCGCGGCCCTGGTCCTTCGCGCCGCTGCGTCGCGCCGAGCCGCCGCCGGTGCGGAACACGGCCTGGCCGCGCACGCGGATCGATCGCTTCCTGCTGGCCCGCATGGAGGCCGAGGGGCTGCAGCCAGCCCCCGAGGCCGATGCGCGCACGCTGGCGCGCCGCCTCGCCTTCGACCTCACCGGCCTGCCACCCGATCCGGCCCTGACGGCGCTGCCGCACGAGGCGCGGATCGATCGCCTGCTGCAGAGCCCGCACTATGGGGAACGCTGGGCCCGTCACTGGCTCGATCTCGCCCGCTACACGGACGAACTGCCGACCTGGCTGACCTCGACCCGCTACGCGCATCTCTATCGCGACTGGGTGGTGCAGGCCTTCAACGAGGACCTGCCCTACGACCGCTTTGTGCTGCGCCAGCTCGCCACGGATTTCCTGCCCGACAGCGCTCCGCAGGACCTGCCGGCACTCGGGTTCCTCGGCCTCAGCCCCACCTATTTCAAGGAGCTGCAACTGCCGCCCGACATCATCAAGACCACCGTCGCCGACGAGTGGGAGGAGCACGTCGATGCCGTCACCCGCACCTTCCTCGGCCTGACGGTCGCCTGCGCGCGTTGCCATGATCACAAGTCCGATCCGGTCACCGCGGCCGATTACTACGCGCTCGCCGGTGTCTTCGCCAGCGTGCGCCAAAGCGAGCGCCCGATGATGGATGACACCTTCTGGGCGCCGGTGAAAAAGGCGCGCGAGGTGGTTGCCGAACTGGAAAAGCAGGTCGCCGCGCTGAAGAAGGCCAAGGCGCCCGCTGCGCGCAGCGCCGAACTCCAAGAGAAGATCGCCCTCGTCAAAAAAGCGACCCCGCACTACGACATGCCGATGGCCAACGCCGTCGAGGAGGCGGCACTGTTTGTCGTCGAGGCCGACAACAAGAAGGGCACCAAGCTCGACTACCGCATGGGCATGGCGCGCGATCTGGCGCTGCAGAAGCGCGGCAATCCGAACGATGAGGGGGAGGTTGTGGCTCGCCGGTTCCTCTCGGCCTTCCCACGTGCCGACGGCCAGCCGCGCGCTTTCACGCAGGGCAGCGGTCGCTACGAACTGGCCCAGGCCATCGTCGGTGAGGCGGCGCCGCTGACCGCGCGCGTCATCGTCAACCGGGTCTGGAAGCATCACTTCGGCCGCGGCCTCGTCGAAACGCCGAGCGAGTTCGGCAACCTCGGCGAAGCGCCCAGCCATCCCGAGCTGCTCGACGACCTCGCCGCGCGCTTCATCGACAACGGCTGGTCGCTCAAGTGGCTGCACCGCGAGATCCTCGCCTCCGCCGCCTGGCGGCAGAGTTCGCTTGCGGCCGCCGCAGAGGCGCGCGATCCGGCCAACCACTTTTACGCGCGCATGCCGCGTCGCCGGCTCGACTGGGAGAGCTGGCGCGACGCCCTGCTTGCCGGTGCCGGCGCCCTCGACCTCCGCCTTGGCGGCCCGGCCCTGGCGGTCAGCGATCCGGCGAACACGCGTCGCTCCCTCTATGGCATCTCCAACCGCCAGGACATGGACCCCATGCTGCGCCTGCACGACGTGCCCGATCCCGGCGCGCACAGCCCCTGGCGCACCGAAACCCTGACGCCGCTGCAGGGCTTGTTTGCCCTCAACTCACCCTTCTTCCAGCAGCAGGCCGACCGCCTCGCCGCCTGGCTGCAGGCCCAGCCGGGTGCCTTGCCCGAGCGCGTCGAGGCCGTCTACGAACGTCTTTTCCAGCGCCCGCCTCAGCCCGTCGAAATCACCGCCGCCAGCCGCTTCCTCAGCGGCCGCGAAGCCGAGCCCGAAGCCTGGAGTGAATACGCCCACGCCTTGCTCGCTTCCAACGAGATGCTCTTTGTCGATTGAGGCTGGGAGAGCGCCAAACCCGGTGCCACAAGGCGCAGGGAAGCAGTCTGTGGCATTCGGGCGGTGCTGGCATCTTCCGGTTGGAAACCGCGGGCATCACGACACAGTGGCAGGCATGATCCGCTACGCCTGTGCCACCCTTGTTGTTCTCTTCGTTCACACGGCTGCCTTGACTGCCGAGGAGAAGGGGGAATGGATTTCACTCTTCAATGGCAAAGACCTGACCGGCTGGACGGTGAAAATCGCCAAGCGACCGCTCGGCGAAAACTTCGCCGACACCTTCCGCGTCGAGGATGGCATCCTGAAGGTCGACTACGATGGGTACGAGACCTTTGACCAGCAGTTCGGCCACCTCTTCACGAACCTCGCCTACTCACACTACCGCCTGCGCCTGGAGTATCGCTTCACCGGCACGCGGATGGCGGATGCCCCGAAGTACGTGAACCTCAACAGCGGCGTCATGCTCCATGCGCAGCCGCCGCAGAGCATGCGCTTCGACCAGGGTTTCCCGGCAAGCCTGGAAATGCAGTTTCTTGCCGATGAAGGCAAGGGGCCGCGGCCCACGGGCAATCTCTGCACGCCGGGCACGCACGTGGAGAGGGAGGGTCAGCTGTTCACCAAACACATCGCCCAGTCGAATTCTCCGACCTTTGCCGCGAGCGAGTGGGTGCGTGCGGAGATGGAAGTGCGCGGGCACGACGAGATCATCCACCGCATCAACGGGGTCGAGGTGCTGCGTTACCAGCGTCCCGTGCTTGATCCCGCCTGCACGATTGCCCCGGCCGCCGACCTGACCGCCGCCGGCGCTGGGGTGAAGCTCGGTTTCGGCCACATCGCCCTGCAGGCCGAGGGCCAGCCGGTGTGGTTCCGCAAGATCGAGCTGATGTCGCTGGAGAAGTGAGCTGTCCCGGATTCTCCATGCCTGGGTGATTGATGCCGGCCCCGCGCTTCGTTTGGGTAGCCTTGCCTATGATCCGCTCCCTCCTGCTCAGCCTGCTCGCCCTCGGTTCTGCCGCCGGCGAGGTCGCCTATGAATTCGTGCCGAACTTCATCCAGCCGCCGCCCGGCCGGGAAACCATCGGCAACGGCCACGGTGAGATCGCCTGCGACCGTGCCGGCAACTTCTATGTCAGCGTCCAGGGTCCCGACGCCAAGGACGGCGGCGTGCAGGTGTACGGAGCGGACGGCAAGTTCATCAAGGCCCTGCCGCTGCCGGCGACCCTGCACGGCTTCGTCATCCGCGAGGACCAGGGCGAGGAGTTCCTGTTCGCCGCCGTGCTCGGTGAAAAGCGCGTCATCAAGGCCAAGCTCGACGGCACGATCGTGCTGGAAATCCCGACCAGCGCCTTTCCTGCCGGCAAGGCTGGTCCGAAGGGGCTGGCGCTGACGAACTGTGACGTCGCGCCGAACGGCGACATCTACGTGGTCGACGGCTATGGCCAGAGCTGGATCTTCGTCTTCGATCGCGCCGGTCAGTTCAAGAAGGTCTTCGGGGGTCCGGTCGAGCCGCTCAAGCTGGCGAACACCCACAAGGTCTTCATCGACCGCCGCTTCGAGCCGGCGCGTGTGCTGGCCTGTGACCGCGGCAACAACCGTCTGCTGCACCTCGACCTCGACGGCAACCTGATCCAGGTCATCGCCAGCGAGGGCCTGCGCCGCCCGAGCAGCGCCTCCTTCCATGGCGACCTCATGTGCGTGGCCGAGATCGCCGGCCGCGTCAGCGTCTGGGACAAGGCCGGCAAGCTGGTCGCCGAGCTCGGTGCCAACGACACGCCCGGCCAGACCAACACGCCGAAGGTCGAACCCAAGGACTGGCGCCAGGGCACGGTCACCTCGCCGCACGGCATCACCTTCGACAACCAGGGCAACATCCTGGAGACCGAGTGGAACGTGTTCGGCCGCGTGCTGCGCTGGAACCGCAAGGGATGATCCGTCGCATCTTCCAGTTCACGATTCTCGCAGGGGGCGCCGTTCTGGGCCCCCTGCCTGCGTTGGGCCACGGCTGCGAGTTTTTGCTGGCGCGTGTCGAGGCCGTTGCAGGCATCGTGCGACTCGAGATCACCGCCGATCCGGTGGGCAATCCGCTGCTCGCGGATGAAGCCGCGGCTGTTGCGGCGGTGCGCGGCAGCCTGCAGGTGCGCACGGAGGCCGGCCTGCGGCCGCTGGCCGATCTGGCGCCGGTGCGGGTTGAAACGCGCGACCGCTGGGATCCCGAGGCGCCGGCGTTTCAGTCGCCCCCCGCGACCGATGAGCCGCACCGCCTGGTGACCGCGGTCTGGGAGTGGCGGACGCCGGCGGAGCAGGTGGCCTTTGCCGTGCCCAGTGGCAACCTGCACGACGTTCTGCTCTGGCGACCGGCCACGGACGAGCCGGCGCAGTGGCGACTGCTCATCGAGGGCGAGACCGGTCCGGTCATCCTCGTGCCGCGCGCGGCAGGGTTTCCTCTTGCCTGGCTGCTGGTGGGCGTGATCTGCACCGGTCTTGCCGGCGGCCTGCTCAGGTGCCGCGTCGGTTGCCGAACAGCTCCAGGTGCAGGCGCGGACTGAAGCGCCAGCCGTGCGTCTTGCAGGCTTCGACCAGCAGGTCGTAGCGTTGGCGCATGGTCTCGACGCTTGTGCCCTCGGGCATGAGTAGGATTTTTTCCGGCGGCACCGGCACGCCGATCGACGCGACCACCGCCTGCATTTCCTTGAGGTCGGCCGCGTCGGCGATGACGAACTTGAGCTGGTAGTCCTCGGCCTGTTCGAGCCACTCGCGCAGCACAGCCGGCTGCAGGCGGGTGCGCTCGTGGCGCTCGACCCAGGCCGCGCCGGCGCGTTCGGCATCGGGGGTGGAGTTGGCCAGCTTGGGGCTGAGCGAAACCAGATCGACCGGCGCGCCCTCGGGCGGCACCGTGCCGGCGGTTTCCAGGGTCACGTGCAGCCCCTCGTCGCGCAGCAGGGTCAGCAGCTCGTGAATGTCCTTGGCCAGCATCGGTTCGCCACCGGTGACGACGACGTGGCGCGCCGGGTGTTGGCTCACGGCGGCGAGGATGTCCTCAGGCCGCATCTCCGCGCCCTCCGGGTTCCAGGAGGCATAGGGGGTGTCGCACCAGGAGCAGCGCAGGTTGCAGCCGGAGGTGCGCACAAAGACCGAGGGCATGCCGATCAGGCCGCCCTCGCCCTGCAGGGAATAAAACAGTTCGGCAATGCGCACCCTTCACGATAGCCCGAGACCGCGCCGGCTCAATGGCGGCTTGCCAAGGGCATGAATTTTGTTAAGCTAACTTAATGATTGTCATCCGGGCAAGTGTTGCGCTGCTGGCCGTGCTGTTGCTCGGCGCCTGCGCGAGTCGCCCGAAGATGTGGAACTACGTGTACCGTCCCGGCAAAACCGCGGTGCTGGTTCATGGCAAGGCCGTGCCGCCGGCCGGCCTGCCACCGGAGGTGATGCGGGCGATCAGTGCCGGCAACCGCATCGCCGGGCTGCCCTACAAGTATGGCGGTGGCCACCGCAGCTTTGTCGACAACGGTTACGACTGTTCCGGCGCGGCCTCCTATGTGCTCGCGGCGGCGGGAGCGCTCAACCGACCGGGCACCTCGACCAGCCTGCGCCACTTCGGCAGCAAGGGCGAGGGTCGCCACATCACCCTCTACACCCGCAAGGGCCACCACTGCTTTTTGATTGTCGCCGGCATGCGCTTCGACACCGGCTACAATGGCGAGGGCAAGGGCCCGCGCTGGTCGACGAAGAGCCGGCCGATCTCCGGCTACGTCGCCCGCCATCCGCCGGGATTGTGACCGAGCTTGGGCTTCACTGCGGATCTCTTCGGGCTGATCGGA
>CAZSBO010000161.1:0-9206 GCA_964605265.1 uncultured Prosthecobacter sp. | reverse complement strand
CCTGTACACCTTCATGAAGCGCACGGCCCCCTTCGCCATGGCCACCACCTTCGACGCCCCCACCGGCGAAGCCTGCCTCGCGCGCCGCGACGTCTCCAACAGCCCGCTGCAGGCCCTGACGCTACTCAACGACCAGATGTTCCTCGAAGCCGCCCAGGCCATGGCGAAACAGGTCATGGCCGAGTCCGAGAGCGACGAGGCCCGGCTGACGAATCTCTTCCGCCGCTGCGTCACACGCCCGCCGGCCGCGGAGGAATTGGAACTGCTCAAGAGTTTCCTGGCGAAACAACGCGCCCATCAAGTCGAGGGCGAGGCACTGTGGACCGCCGTGTGCCGGGCGGCACTGAATTTGGACGAAGCCATTACGCATCCATAAAGGATGAGAGATGAGGGATAAGAGATCAGGGATTTCAGAAATAAACGCCACCCCTCCGAACCATGGACTATCGTGACTTGGAAGTTTGGCAACTCGCCCGATCACTATCCATTGATGTGCAACGCATGACCTTGTCAGAGTTGCCTCGTTTTGAGTTGCATGAACAAGGGTCTCAGATGCGCCGCTCAGCCAAGTCGATCCGCGCCAACATCGTCGAAGGTTACGGCAAGCGGCGCTACAAAATGGAGTTTGTCCGTCACCTCACCTACGCCCTTGGCTCCGCACGCGAAACCGAGGATCATCTCGCCACCCTTTGGGAAACAGGTTCCCTCAAGAATGAGGCTCTGTACCACGACCTGACCGCACGCCTCCACACCCTCATCGCAAAGCTGGTCGCCTTCACCCGTGGTGTGGATACAAAACACCAACCGCCGCCCTCCCCATGAGCCCCCATCCCTCATCCCCGATCGCTCATCCCTCGTCCCAAATCACCCGCCGTCATTTCTTCCACGACTGCGCGGTCGGCACGGGCAAGATCGCCCTGGCCTCGCTGCTGGCGGAATCGGCACGGGGCGCCGCCGGCGGACCGAATGTGGCGGCGGCTCCGCATGCCCGGCCGAAGGCGAAGGCGGTCATCCACCTGTTCATGGCGGGCGCGCCCTCGCAGTTGGAGATGTTCGATTCCAAGCCGATGCTGACCAAGTACGAGGGCAAGCCGCTGCCGCCCTCGGTGATCGGCGGTCAGCGCTACGCCTTCATCCGTCCCGATGCGGCGGTGCTCGGCCCGCGCTTCAAGTTCGCCAAGCACGGCCAGTGCGGCGCGGAACTCTCCGAGGTGCTGCCGCATCTCGCCACGGTCGTTGATGAACTGGCCATCGTGAAGTCCTGTCGCACCACCCAGTTCAACCACGCGCCGGCGCAGATCTTCATGAACACCGGTTTTGCCCAGCCCGGCCGGCCGAGCATGGGTTCCTGGGTGACCTACGGCCTCGGCGCCGAGACGCGCGACCTGCCCAGCTTCGTCGTCATGAGCACCGGCAGCGGCATCAGCGGCGGCGCGGCCTGCTGGAGCAGCGGCTTCCTGCCGAGCGTGCATTCCGGCACCCGCTTCCGCAACAGCGGCGATCCCATCCTCAATGTCAGCACGCCGACCGGTGTCGCTCCCGCCACCCAGCGCGACACGATTGAACTCATCAACGCGCTGAATGATCGACGACTGCGCCTTGATGGCGACGGCGAGATCGCCACGCGCATCGCCAACTACGAGATGGCCTACCGACTGCAGGCCTCGGCCCCGGAACTGATGGACCTCGGCCGCGAGGACGAAGCCACCCTGCAGCTCTACGGCTGCGATCCAAAGGTGCCCTCGTTCGCCCGCGCCTGCCTGCTGGCCCGGCGCATGGTTGAGCGCGGCGTCCGCTTCATCAACATCTACCACGAGGGCTGGGACGCCCACAGCAATGTCGAGGGCAACGTCCGCAACAACTGCAAGGCCACCGACCAGGCCTGCGCGGCCCTCATCAAGGACCTCAAGCAGCGCGGCCTGCTCGACGACACTCTCGTCGTCTGGGGCGGCGAGTTCGGTCGCACGCCGATGGTCGAGGCCAGCGTCTCGCTCGGCCGCAGCATGGGGCGCGACCACCATCCGCAGGCCTTCACCATGTGGCTGGCCGGTGGCGGCGTGAAGGGCGGTGTCACCCTCGGCGCCACCGACGAGATGGGCTTCAACGTCGTCGAGGACGAGGTTCATGTCGCCGACCTGCACGCCACCATCCTGCACCTGCTGGGCATGGACCACGAACGCCTCACCTTCCGCCAGGCCGGCCTCGATTTCCGCCTCACCGGCGTCGAACCCAGCAAGGTGATCGACAAAATCCTCGCCTGAAGACCGCTCAACCCCGCCGCATCGGCTGACACAAACCGATCGCACCCGCGTTGTCACGCCATGCGCTTGCTGCTGCTCCTGCTTGTCCTAGCCGCCCTGCCCGGCCCTGCCGCGGACCGACCCAATTTCCTGGTCGTTCTCACCGACGACCTCGGCTTTTCCGACCTCGGTTGCTACGGCTCGGAGATCGCCACCCCGACCCTCGACCGACTCGCCTCCAACGGCCTGCGCTTCTCGCAGTTTTACAACACCGCCAAGTGCCATTCCTCGCGAGTCAGCCTGCTCAGCGGTCGCTGGTGCCGACAGGCGGGCGACGAGAGCCTGCGTCGCGCGGTCATCCTGCCGGAAGTGCTCAAGCCGGCCGGTTACTTCACCGCCATGACCGGCAAGTGGCACCTGTCGAAGCAGCCGACCGATTTCGGCTTTGATCGTTATTTCGGGCACCTGTCCGGCGCCTGCAGTTACTACAAGGGCGACAACAGTTTCCGCCTCAACGGCCAGCCCTGGCAGGTGCCGGCGCAGGGGTTTTACACCACGGTCGCCAACGTCGACCACGCCCTGACGTTTCTGACCGAGGCGCGCAGCGAGAAGAAACCCTGGTTCCTCTACCTCGCCTTCAACGCCCCGCACGCGCCGCTGCAGCCGCTGGAGGCCGATTACCGAAAGTACCTCGGACGCTACGACGAGGGCTGGGACCGCATGCGCACGCGCCGACTGGCGAAGCAGCAGGAACTCAACCTCTTCGGTCGCGAGGTCGAGCCTGCCCCGCGTCCCGAATCCATTCCGGCCTGGAACGATCTCACACCCGAGATCCGCGCCTGGGAGGCGCGGCGCATGGCGGCCTACGCGGCCCTCATCGATCGCGTGGACCAGGAACTCGGTCGTTTGGTCGCCGACCTCGAAGCCAAGGGCGAACTCGCCAACACGGTCATCCTGTTTTTCTCCGACAACGGCGCCTGTCCCTACGACCGGCGCAGCACCGGTCAGGATGCCGCCCCCTTCGATGGCACGACGTCCTGGAGCGACAGCACCGGCTGGGCCTGGGCGCGCAATTCGCCCTTTCGTTATTACAAGCAAAACCAGTTCGAGGGCGGCATCACCACCCCGGCCATCGTGCACTGGCCAGCCGGGTTGAAAACCCCGCCGGGCAGCATCGTGCATGCACCCGCCCACCTGGTCGATGTCCTGCCAACGCTCGCCGATCTTTCCGGGGCTGAAATGCCGTCGGACTTCCCCGGTCGCACACCGACCCCGCTCGCCGGCGTGTCCCTGCGTGCGCTTCTGGAGGGGCGACCGATGTCACCCCGGCCTCCGCTGCACTTTTTGTTCAGCAGCGATCGCGCCCTGCGCGAGGGCGACTGGAAACTTGTGTCGTTTCAAGGTCAGCCCTGGGAATTGTACAACCTCGGCAAGGATCGCACGGAACTGCAGGATCTCGCCGTGCAAGAGCCGGAGCGCGTCCAGCGCATGGCGCAGCAATGGCATGCGCTGACTGCCGATGTCCTGCAGGCCCCTGCCAAGGAACGTGCCCCGGTCGCCACCGAAGCCACCGGCCACCGCCACCGCGAGTGGTCGGACTACCGCGGACACAACGGCGCCGTGACCAGCTCGCGCGGACCTGAGGCCCGCGCCGTGCCGAAGCGCCAGGCCGCGACCCCCGGCATCCGCGCCCGGGTCGGCACGCAATTGACGACAGAAGGCAAGGTCCTCGTTCTGAACTGCAGCGGCGAGGACCCCGGCCTGGCTTTCGAAAAGCTCACGGTCAGCCAACCCGGCCCATACCAACTGCGCTTCGAGTTGCAAAGTGAAGCCAGCGGCGGCGGCGAACTCTACTTCACCACCGATCCCAAAACCCGCCTGCCCGGCGGGCGCCATCTGGAGTTTCCGGTCGTTCACGACGGCCAGTGGCATGAGCACGCTTTGACCCTCGACACCCCCGAACGACTGCACGGCCTGCGCCTCGATCCCTGCGCGGGCGCCGGCAAGGTGCGACTGCAAAACCTGCAACTGCTCGACACCAACGGCCGCGCTCTTCTTTCCTGGCCCTGATTCCCATGCTGCTTCGTCTGTCCTTCCTCCTGCTCGCCGGCACGCTCGCCGCCGCCGAACCACCGCCGAACATGCTGCTCATCTTCACCGATGACCATGGCTGGGCCGATCTTGGCGCCCAGGGGGTCGATCCCGACATCCGCACGCCGCAGACCGACCAACTTGCCCGCGATGGCGTGCGTTTCACGCGCGGTTATGTCACCGGCCCGCAGTGCGTGCCGTCGCGGGCCGGTGTCATCAGCGGCCAGCATCAGAACCGCTTCGGGGTCGACGACAACACTCGGGGACCGCTGCCGCTCGAGGTGTTCACCCTGCCTGAGCGACTCAAGCGCCACGGTTATCTCACCGGCATGAGCGGCAAATGGCATCTGGACCTGAGTCGCGATGCCAAGAGCGGCGGCCAGAAGGTCGATCCACGTTTTCTGCCACATGCGCACGGCTTTGACGAGTACTGGTGCGGCGCCATGCGCCAGTATCATTCCTCGCATGCGCTCGACGGCAGCCCGTACCCCGACGCGCCTCGCCTCGTTCAGGATCCGCGGTTTCGCATCAGCTCGCAGACCGAGGCGGCGCTCGCCTTCCTCGACCGACGGGCGCGCCAGCCGGAACAGCCCTGGTTCCTGTACCTGCCTTGGTTCGCGCCGCACGTGCCCCTGGAATCCCCGGAGCCCTGGTTCTCGCAGACGCCCGCCCACCTGCCGCTGCAGCGACGCCAGGCCCTGGCCATGATCGCGGCCATGGACGAGGGGCTGGGGCGCCTGCGCACCAAGCTGCGTGAACTCGGCCAGGAGCAGCGCACGCTGATTTTTTACATCGCCGACAACGGTGCCCCGCTGAAGACCGGCGCATGGGATGGCTCGCTCAACCGCCCCCTCATCGGCGAAAAGGGCATGCTCACCGACGGCGGGGTGCGCGTGCCTTTTGTCGCCGCCTGGCCCGGCACCCTGCCCGCCGGCCAGGTCTTCGACCAACCGGTCAGCTCGCTCGACGTCGCCGCGACGATTCTGGCCCGCCAGACCAATGCCAGCGAGGCCGGCACGCTGAAGGATTTGGATGGCGTCGACCTGCTGCCGCACTTAACTGGTCAAAAAAATGGACCTGTTCACGAGCATCTGTTCTGGCGTTGGCGCTCGCAGGCCGCCGTGCTTGAGTTTCCGTGGAAATTCATCCAGCTCGGCAAGGAGGAAAGCTACCTCTTCGATGTCACCGAGCCCGAAGGTGAAACCCGCAACCGCCTTGCCGAACAACCGCAGTTGGCCGCGCGCCTCCAAGCACTGCTGAACGACTGGAGTCAGGGTCTGCATCGCCCCGGTCCGGCCGAACCCTTCAATGAGCAGGACCGCGGCTTCTTCGCCGATCATGTCGATCCAACCCTGCGCGCCAAGGCGGAAGCACCGACCGATCCCGCCGCCGGCTGGCTGGCCCGCAACGGCAAACTCCTGGTTCGCGACGGCGTGCTCGTTCTGCAACCGGAGGCTGACGCCAGGAACGCCTTCTTGACCCGCAGCCAGTTCCGCGTCCAAGGCCCGGTGAGAGCGCGACTGTCAGTCAAGACGAGCATCGCGGGCAAGGCGACCCTGGCCTGGCGCACGGCCAGGCAGAAGGACTTCGTCGCCAGCCATCGCGTCGGCTTCGACCTGACCGCCGGCGACGCCTGGCAGGACATCGAAGTGACACTGCCCGAAACGGACAACCTCATCCATCTGCGCCTGCACGCCCCGCCCGGCGGACTGCAGTTGCGCTCGCTGATCCTGCACCCCGCCAAGGGCGCAGCCGTCCCGCTCTGGAAATCCCCGCCATGAAATCCCTCGCCCTGCTTTTCGCCCTGCCCCTGCTCGCCACCGCCGCGCCCTTCAGCTTTCAGGAGGACTTTGGCGACACCTTTGACGCCAAGCGCTTCACCACGCCCATCCCGAACAAGAACACCGAGGTGCGCGACGGCGCCCTGTGGACGCGCGGTGCCAGCGGCGGCAAGTACCCACCCATGGTGTACCTGCCAGTGGCGGGCACCGATCTGTCGATCCGCTTCCGCTACCGCCACCTTGGACCGGACGGCTGGCTGTGGTTTTTTGTCGATGGTGACGACGGTTTCGGCGGCACCGATCACATGTTGCGGGTGAAGCTGCTGCGCAACGCCGTGCAACTGCAGGTGGACTCGCATTCCAAGGACCCGAATCATCCGCAGCGCCAGAAACAGGGCCGCGCCGCCGATCCGGTCAGCGGCGCCTTTCGGCTCAACGAAATGCTGCCGGCGGAAAAACTGGATCTCGCCGACAACGACTGGTGCGAGGTGCATCTGGAGTTCCGCGGGCGACAGGTGACCGTGCGCCTCGAGGGCGCCGTGACGTGGTCGCACCCCCTGGAACGCCCCTGCTTCCATGCCACCAAGCGCAAGCTGCTGTGGATGCAAAACGGCGGCGCGCAGGGCATTGAGATCGACGACATCCGCGTCGAGGAAAGCCTCGCAGAAGTGCCGGCCTGGGCGGCACGCAACCCAAGCGGAGCGGCGGTGCGTGTCGCCCTGCCCGCACCTGAAGACCCGCGCTTCGCCCATCTCTCCTGGAACAAGGTCGTGCGCACACCGCAAGGCAGCCTGATTCTTGCCAGCATCGCCGGCACCTTCCATGGCTTCCACGGCGGCGGTTGCCCGGCCGTGGCGCGATCGACCGACAACGGCCGGAGTTTTTCCAGCCCGCAGATCCTGCGCGAATTTGGTCCGGGTCGCGACTACACCGCCGGCGGCAACCTCACCCTCGGCGTCGCCGATGACGGCTCCCTGGCACTGCTGGCGATGGCCTACACCGCCAATGAGTCCAACCATGTCTTCGGCTGGCGCTCGACCGACGACGGTGTGACTTGGACACCCACCGACACTTCCACCCTCGGCCCCAACAAGACCGGCTCTGTCTTTGGCAGCCTGCTGCCGGTCGAAGGCTCCGGCCTGGTGGCGATCGGTCACTACCGGGCGGGGTCTGCGCCCCTCACCCAGGGCATCTGGCTGGCGAACTCCGCCGATCACGGTCGCACCTGGAGCGAACCCCGGCGCATCAGCGAGGTCTATGCCGTCGAACCCGTGCTGGTGTCCGCGGGCGACCGCCTGCTCGCCTTCCTGCGCGGCGGCAAGGGCGCGCTGCCGGGCGCGGAGGGGCGACAGTTCCTCGCCGTCTCCGACGACCGGGGCCAAACCTGGTCCACAAGTCCAAGCCCCTTCGACGCCGAAAACCCGGCGACCGCGCGCTTGGCCGCGCCCTGCGCCGTGACCCATCCACGCCGACCAGAGGAAGTCTTCGTGCTCACCACCGAACGCGCCATCGGGGCTGCGCAGAACAGTCGCATCTGGCTCTGGCGCGGCGACGCGCGCACGCTGGAATGGCAGCGCGAGCGTGTCATCCTGGAGTTCCCCCGAATCGAAGGCGATCCGCACACGGACCTCGGCTACCCCTGGTTACTGCCCGACGGCGATGAAACCTGGCAGTTGTACTTTTACCATGGCCTGAAAAGGGGCGCCAGCCCGATCTGGGTGACCGACGTGCGCTTTTGATGGGCAACCTTTCCGCCCATGAAAGCGCTCTTCTTCGCCCTAGTTCTCCCCGGTCTGCTGAGTGCCGGCGACAACCCCAATGTGGTCTTCATCCTCGCTGACGACCTCGGGTACGGCGACGTCCAGTGCCTGAATCCCCAGCGCGGCAAAATCGCCACCCCTCATCTGGACAGGCTCGCGGCCCAGGGCATGACCTTCACCGATGCCCACAGCGGTTCCTCGGTCTGCACCCCCACCCGCTATGGCCTGCTGACGGGTCGCCACGCCTGGCGCACGCGCCTGCAGCGCGGCGTGCTCGACGGCGGCAACGATGAGCCGCTCATCGCCGCCGACCGCCTGACCATCGCCAGCCTGCTGCGCGACCACGGATACGCCACCGCCTGCATCGGCAAATGGCACCTGGGGTTTCAGTCAAACGCCCCCGCCGCTCGCAACCGCGCCAAAGCCGCCATGGGCCGGGGCGGCCTGCCCGTCGGTGCGCGCATTCTCGGCGGCCCAACCACACGCGGCTTCGAGGTTTTCTTCGGCTGCTCGAACGCGCGCACGCTGGGCTCGCTCATCGAGGGCGACCGCGTCACGGAGTCGCTCGACAACGTCAAAGTCCTGCCGCGCCTTGCCGAACGCGCCGTCGACTGGCTGGAGGAACGGGCGGCGCAGCAAGGCGAGCCGTTCTTCCTGTACCTGCCGCTGACCTCCCCCCACACGCCCATTGTGCCATCCGCTGAGTGGCAGGGGAAGAGCGGCCTGGGTGACTACGGCGATTTTGTACAGATGACCGATGCCGTGGTCGGTGAGATGCTCGGCGTGCTCAACCGCCTCGGGCTCAGCGACAACACCCTGGTGTTCTTCAGCGCTGACAACGGCTGCTCGCCGCAAGCCGGTACCGACAGGCTCGAGAAGCTCGGTCATTTCGCCAGCGAACGCTTCCGCGGTTACAAGGCCGACATCTGGGAGGGCGGGCACCGTGTGCCGTTGTTCGTGCGCTGGCCCGGGCGGGTCGCAGCGGCCAGCATCAGTCGGCAACCGGTGTGCCTGACCGATTTGCTCGCCACCTGCGCCGACCTGCTCAAGGTCGAACTGCCTGCGGACGCGGGCGAGGACAGCGTCAGTTTTCTGCCTTCCCTGCTCGATCCTGCCGCTGAGGCGAAGCCCCGCGCGCTGATTCATCACAGCATCGATGGCCGCTTTGCCGTGCGAGAGGGTCCGTGGAAGCTCTGCTTCTGTCCGGGTTCCGGCGGTTGGGGATCTCCCAAAGACAAGGAGGCCGAAACGCGCGGCCTGCCACCGCTGCAGCTCTACGACGTGGAAGCCGACCCTGGCGAAACCCGCAACCTGGCCGCCGAGCACCCCGAGAT
>CAZSBO010000160.1:0-9234 GCA_964605265.1 uncultured Prosthecobacter sp. | reverse complement strand
GCCTTGGCGAAGTACGGGTCACCGTACGCCGCACGCAGCGCCGGGGTGTCGGCCGTGTAGCGGTCGACGTCCTCGACCAGGACCTGGCGCTCGGCGGTTGGCAGGTTGCGCTCGACCGCATCCGGCGCCATGCCGGTGCGTTCGGCGATCTTGCGCGCACGTGCGGCCGTGTCGGGGTTGGCCGCGCTGGCGCCGAACACGCTCGTGCGCAGCCGCGCGTTGCGATCCTCGACCATACGGTCGACGATGTCCGCATACGGGCTGCGGCGAGTGCCAGCGGGGCTCGGCGGCTCAGCCGCGGGGGCACCCGCCGGTTGCGTGGCCAGTGGCGAATCCGCAGGGGGCTGCGGGTACAGCTTGTCGATGACGGAGGCGTAATCGGTCATCGGCGCTTCCCGGCCAGGTAGGTGTCGAGGATGGTCTGCGCCGTGACCGGGATTTTTCGGTCTTGCAGCAGTTTGATGATTTCGGTGCGCTCGGCGGCCGGCACCGCGTCGTCAACGAGCGCGTTCCGTTCTTTGGCCGTCTTCAGTTCAAAGAATCGCTTCTGCCCGAACCAGCCTCCGTCCGTTGTCGACAGCCGGTCGAGAATCTTCTGGCGCTCTTCGTAGTTCGGCTCGCGCTTGTTGGCCGCGCGAAACTGGTTGAACTCGTCGTACGCGGTCTTCTGGAACACACCCTTCTTCTCGTCCTTGAGCCCCATCGAATTGATGTAGCTGCCCATTTGCTGCTCGGTGGTCGCGACGTCGTTGGCCTGCTTTGGGTCCTTCAGTGCGGCCTTGCGGTTTATCAGCTGCTCCATGTCCCCGCGCGATATGCGGTCGGCAAACGTGCTGAACTGCACGCTGCGGAACTGGTCTGGCGGCAGCGACATCAGTTGCTCGTACAGCGCCATGTCGGTCTTCACCGCCTTGCCCTGCGCCTCGGTCACTCGGCGCTTGCGCTCGGCTTCGTAGTGCGCGTTGACCTGCACGCGCTCGCGCCCGTCCATCTGCTCGAGCAGCGCCTTTGGCAGTTTGGCCATCGGAACGCCGTTCGCGACTTGCTGCCACACCTTGTCGGAGACTTCCTTCTCGCGCAGGCCTTGCGCGATGGTCTTCTCTTCCTGCAGCTGGCGCACCGCACTGATGGACATCTTGCGCTCGTCCTCGTCCGGTATTGCGCGCGCTTTCGCGATCGCTTCCTCGAATGGGAGTGCGGCCCACGCTGCAGCGTTGTCAACAGCCTTGCGTTCGGCAACCGCCTTGCCGATCATGCTGTCGATGCGCGCATGGTTGGCCGAATCGATTTCCTTTCGGTTCGCCTCGAAGTATTCCTTCGCCTTAGCTGGGTTGACATCGACCATCGCACCGAGCGCCTGCTGATGCAGCATGTTCGCCCACTTCTGCGTCTCGGCGGCTACCTCGTCCGGACCCCACCCGCGGGTGGCTCCGAACACGCGCACCGCATCGCCGATCTTCGCGCGCGCGGCCGCGATAACCTCAGGCTTCCCGTCGGTGATGGCGTTCTGAATTTCCTGCCCGTTGACGGAGTTGAACGACTGGACCTGGGCCCGGTCTTCCTCGCCCATCTGGTAGGTGCCGATGCGCTCGATCGCTTGCGCACGCACGCGGGCAAGGCTCTTTTGCGTCAGTTCCTTGACCCGTGGCGACACGTCCTTGCCGTAGGTCTGGTCGACCTTGGCCCACCACCCATCGACCTCGTCGACTACGCCAACGGCACTCGCGCCGCGCCGCGTCTTGCGAAGGTTCTGCTCGAACGCCGAGTAGTCGGCCATGACCTGTGTCTCGACCCGGAACGCCTCGTCGAGGTCGCGCCGTTGCTGGACGCGATCGCCGATGTCGGCTGCCGCACCAAGCGCGCCGGCGATCAGGTTGGCCGTCTGCCCGCGCTCGATCGGGACCGCCCGGCTGGTGTTCTCCCCACCGGCCAGGTTCGCCCGCTCGACCTTCGGGCCTTCGTAGGATGGGACGCGTATCGGCATGGGTTACTGCGCTCCGACAGGCCAGGACCACGCGCTGCGCCGCGTTGAGATAGTGCCGTCGTCGATCCACTTGCTGGACAGCTTCGCAGCCGAGCCCAGCAGACTGCCTGCAGCTGCCGAGAACGGGCTCGTAGCGCTGGCGCGCGCGCTCTGCATGCTCGCGTCAGCGGAGTACGAATCACGTTGCGCGCGCAGTCCCCACGCCTGCTGGTTGCCGTTGTTGACGGCGGTGGCCTGGTCCTCCAGCCCGTAGTAGTCCGTGGTGGCCAGAAGCGCTGCGGGGGACCCGTCGTTCAGGTCCAGCCCGTTGGCGGCCAGCGCCGCGCGCTGCTTGCCACGGATGGCAGCCTGCCGCCGGCCTAGGTTCTCTGCGTCGCGCAGCGCGTTGTCCTGCGCGGACTGGGCCTTGAACTCGGCCACTTTTGCGTTGGCCGCGCTCACGGACGCGTTGTACTTGGCCAGGTCCTTCTGGCCCTGCGCCTGCTGGTACGCGCCGACGGCGCCGGCGGCCGCGCTACCAACCGACAGCAGCGTCGAGTACGGGGCGAGCGCGCTGGATGCGCTGGACGCGAACGCCACGATGGCTTCGACACACATGCGTCACCTCTCGATCGAAAAACGGTGAAACGGGAGCCCGAGCGCGCCGTGCGGCCGCGCCGGCTCGACGGTGTACCCCAACCGTTGTAACCACGCAACAGCTGCCGTATTGCGCGCGTCGACGTGATTCTCCAACCTGGCGTACTGCTTGAGCATCAGCGCAGTGTAGGCGCGCCCGCCCGCCATAAGTGCTCGCCGGTGTGCACTGGCGCGGGGCGTTGCGAGCAGCCACGGCGAGCCGATGTTGTACAGAACAGACACCGTCGAGACGCCGAACGCCGCCAACGGTTCACCGTATGCTGACACCGCGACGGCGACGCTATCGGACGCCCGCATTGATGCACGCAGCGCCTCCAGATAGCGGGTGTGCCCGAGCGCTGCATGCACCTCGTCGCGGTCGCCAGGGCGCAGATTCTCGCTGATGTATTCGAGCGCATCATCGGTGCACTCGACCACCGCCACGCCGGTGTCAGCCACCGACCGAGACCCGCATAGATATCGACGACACTGTCATCGGCACTGGCGCGCTGCTGCGAATGCACAGCTGCGCGTCCAGCGTCAGGTCCGCTTCAACCAGGATGTCGATGGTGCGCGACTGCAGCCGTGGGGGCGAGCCGTAGGGTTCGTCCGTGCGGATCGGCACCTCGGTCAGCCGATCGAAGGCGGGCCCCACGCTGAAGACGCCGGAGTTGTCGACGCGCACGTATGCGTAGTCGATGCCCTTGATCGTGCCCTGCCCGCCGGCGTCCAGGTTCTCGAGCGCCAGCGGCAGCAGCTGCATGTCTGCGTCGAACTGCAACCCGACATGCACTTTCTCGGCAGCAGCGGGTAGTGTGATGGCGCCGCCCGACACCGTGAAGGGCCCGACCACTGCTCCGTCGGCCAGCGCCACAACGGATAGTCCGTTCAGATGCGTCAGACCGGTAATCGAGGTCGCGGCCGCGCCACTGTACGTGAGGCCGCAGTCGACATAGAACGCGTCTTCCTGCTCGGCGAAGTGGCGCGTGGCCATGCGCTCAATGACGCGCGTGGCGCCACCGGCGAGTGTGCGTCGCACGACGGCGTAGAGCACGTCCTCGTTGTTCTCTGTCACCACGCACACGCTCTCGAACGTGCCCTGCGTGTTGTGCCGCGTCCAGCCAAATACCTTGTGCTCTGGAACGTAGGCCATGCTCAACATCACACCGTCCGAGCGCACGCACCACAGCAGCTGCTCGGGCGACTTGCTGTACGCCATGTCGACGATGGTGTAATCGAGGAACATGTGGGGGGCCATGATGGACCGGTCCTCGGAGGTGTAGACCTGCGCCTCCCACGAGTAGCCGATGTCGCGCACGCGCCGTCCGTTCGCCTCTGCGTACAGGCACGAGTGCCCAGTAAGCGCTGGCGTCACAGCGTTGGCCCCGTAGAACGTCTGCGGCTTGGTGGCGATGGTGTCCGGCAACAGCGCGCCGTCCGTAGAGAAGATGCGCCATGCGCCGCCCACGGTAAGCGCCAGCAGGTCGTTGAGCGGCACCAGGTGTTGAATCGTGTTCTGTTGGCGCGCCTTGATGGTGAACGACAGCGCGTCCTCGCTGTTGCTGGGGACCGACACCGACAGGTTGCTCTCGGTCCCGGTGCGGGTGCCGTAAATGCTCTGCGGGTTGTTGGCCGTACCGCCGAAGAAGCGCCGCTGCTCGTAGTACGCGACAGCGGTCGGATAGTTGCCGCTGGTGTCGAGCCTGATCGTGCTCGCCGGCGGGTTGCGCGAATAGTCGGGGATGATGTTGTCGTCGGTGAACGCCACTCCGACGGTCTCGCCGATGAAGCCGTAGAGCCGGTCGTTGTCGTTGACCGCCTTGTAGACCCTGTAGCTTGGCGTCGGCTCGGTGCTGGCCGACCAGCTGACCGTGTTGTTGGCGCCGGGCAGCGACAGGTCACACAAGGTTCCAGCGCTGGGCCCGGCCGGCAGCGATTCCTGTTTGCCGTCTGCCGAGACCGCGGTCAGTTTGTAGTAGACGTTCTTCGGGGCCGCGGTTCCGGTGCCTGGCGTGAACACCACAGTGGGCACGCCTGGCGTCGCGACGGCCGCGCCTAGGGTAGGGGTGCTCAGTTGCCACTTCGTGGCGCCAAGGCGCCGCAATTCGCGCGTGGTGTACCCGGGGCACGTCAGGGTCAGAACGTCGGCGTCCTGGGTGTACCGAATCTTGAACAGGTCCGCCGCCGCGTAAGGCGTCGGCAGCTCGTACTCGGTGTCGGACTGCAGATACCAGTAGGTCGCGTTCGGGGGCGCGTTGCCGGTGGTGTTGGCGATGCACACGTAGTTCGACCCGCCGCTGGCCACCAGGTCCCCTGGGGTGTAGGCCGTGGCGCCGCTGTAGGCTGCCGGGGTGCCGACACCGAGCGATGCCCCGCCGGTGTGGAACCGCGCGTAGGTGGCGCCCAGCTCGATGACCATCTGCTGCGTCGAGCTGAACGCGAACGGAATGACTCGCACCGCTGCAGCTGAATTGCCGGCGACATTCACGTAGGCAAACCCGGGACGCTTCGCGAACGGTCCGTGGGGCAGCACGTAGCCGTTGAGGCCAAGGGAAAGCCCGGTCTGGAACTTGACGTTGTCCAGCCGCCCATACATTTCGGGCGTGATTTCCCCACCGGCGAAGGACCGCACCAGGGTCTTAAACGATGGCATATCCGCTCCCTGGCGTGACCAGCGCGTCGATGCCGAGCGCCTGCCCTTGCGGGTTCACACCGTGGCGTGCAGCAAGGCCGGACGGGTAGTTCTGCAGTGCGACATGATCCCGGTTCGCGTCGCGTGCGGCAGCCTGCGCAGCGGCAGCGCGCGCCGCGGTGCGAAGGTCTGCCGCAGCCTTGGCGCCTGTTTCATTCTTCAGGATCGGGCCGGCCAGGTAGGAGGCCAACAGGTAGCCGAACGCAGTCACCGAAGTCGGCGGCAAGATCGACACGTCGGTGATGGACCGGGTGTAGATCAGCTTCGCGTTTTCCTGGTTCGTGTAAATCTTGCCATCCTCGACGACGAAGGTCGCGCTGTCCTCTTCGTACACCGTCTGGTTGCCGGACACGA
Organism: uncultured Prosthecobacter sp.; assembly: GCA_964605265.1. Classification (GTDB taxonomy): domain Bacteria; phylum Verrucomicrobiota; class Verrucomicrobiia; order Verrucomicrobiales; family Verrucomicrobiaceae; genus Prosthecobacter. Next base: position 3,589 of record CAZSBO010000160.1, on the reverse strand, counting down.
TGCGCCGCTCGACCATGCAGTCGGACGGTCGCGCGTAGGCGTAAGTCCACAGGTCGCTCTCGTTGGTGGTGAGCACCGCCAGCGTCGCGCGCTTGCGCGCAAAGGACCAATCTGCCATTTCGATCAGTTCGTCGAGCGCGGGCTGGAAGAACGTCGCGCACAGATCGGCTTCGACAGACCCGTCCGGCGGGGCGATGGATGCAACACGCGCACGGTTCCCGAGGTGGGACAGCGCGATGTTGCAGATGGATACTTGTGACGTCATGGCGTGGCCCTTTCAATGAAAAAAGGGCAGGGGTTGCCCCCTGCCCCTTCGTGCGTGTGCACCTGCAGCTGCCGGATCAGGCGATGTCGTCCACCGACTCGTCCGCCTTGCGTCCCCGTCGCACGACTTCGTTGCCGTTCTCGTCGCAAGGGACGGCGCACGCGCCGACAGGGTGCCCGCCTTTTTTCGGGTTGTCGTTGAGGCGTACGATTTCCCCTGCCTCGCACAGTCGGTTGTTCAGGTACGCCCGTTCCAGCAGCTTGTAGGTGTTCACGCTTCAGTCTCCGATGGTTCAGTCAGCCGATCAGGTGATCGAGTACCCGATCGGGTAGTTCTTGGCCTGGTCGTTGAAGTCGATGACCAACCCGGCGGTGAACTTGCCCGCGGACAAGTTGGCCGTGTTGACCACGTAGTTCAACCCCAGGTAGCGCTGGCCGATCGGCTGCGCCAACAGCGTTGCGCGCGGCACCTTGATTTCCATGGCCTTGCGGCCAAGGGTCAGGTCGGCCTTCGGAATCGCTGGCAGCTCCGCGATGACGGTGGGGGTGGTCAGCGCGGCAGCAGCCGACGTGATGACTTGGAAGTCAACCGTCGTCGCACCGGCCGAGACGGCCGCCTCGTCCACCGTGATGAAGATGCTCAGCTCTTCGCCCGGCCCGAGGTCGCGAGCGACGCCCAGGTCGATGGTGTTGGTCGATACCGCCGTGGCGGTAACGGCCTGCGCTTCGGAAAGCATGTTTTGTTTGTCGAGAATCATGGTTTTCTCCGGTTTGATTTCTAGGCCGTGCCTGCGATCAGGCCACCACGCCCTCGGTGTTCAGCAACTGGTCCGACTTGCGCACCGGGATGCCGAGGAAGTTCAGCTGCTTGCCTGCCTGGCCGAACTGGTTGATGGCGTCGGTGATACCGAGCGCGCTCGTCGACTTCTGCAGCGCCTGGATGCGCAGCAGCGACGTGATGGTGCGGTTGCCGTAGAAGCAAGCGCGGCCCATCCCCATGTTCGGGATGCGGTCGATCGCCCGGGCCATCATCTTGATGAGCTCGGTCGACGCAGTCGAAGCCTGCGTGCCGGTCAGCGCCACCAGCGCCGGGATGTCGATGTTGCAGATGCGCACGACATAGCGCCAGTCTTTCACGACCAGTCCGTTCTTCCAGGTGTACAGCGTGCGCAGCGCCTGGTAGAAGTTGCCGCTGGCGTCGGCCACCGACTCTTCGCCCAGGTCCTGGTGCTTCAGGCCTGCGGTAGAGCCTTTCGGGAACGGGCAGAACACCGTCTCGTTGCCCCACACGACCAGGTACACCGAAGTCTGTTGCCCGCCGACGGAGCCGCCCGCGGAGAGCACGTTCTGGGCGTTGGCCGCGCCGGCAATGGCGCTGTAGCGGGTGGCCAGACCGGTGAAGGTCTTCGGGTCCGCGGACGGGTTGCCGTAGAACAAGGTCGAGGCCATCGTCTGGTTCATCGCCTCCAGGAACGGCGTGTCTTCCGACAACCGGAACTCGGCGGTGTTGCCGTTGAGCGCGGCCAGTTCGACGTCGATGTGCGAGCGCGCTTCCAGGATGCCGCAGGCTTCGTCGACCTGTGCAGTCGTGGACTTGCTGGTCGGCACGCCGGCGTTAATCATGCGCCAGTAGACGGTCGGCAGCCCGGTCCGGATCACGACGCGGTGGCCGGTCGGGAGGTTGCCTTCCTTGAAGACGGCGTCTTCGAGGATTTCGTTGGTCTGCGACAGCAGTTCAGCCACCGCCGGCGCGCGGCCGTTGGGGTCTTGCCGCTTCGCCCAGTCGGCCAGGGTCAGTTGGCCATTACCGATAGTTGCCATGGTATTTCACTTTCACTTTTGGGTTGGGTACATGCGCTCCGCGAGGGACTTTCCTTCATTGGAGGAACCAGGGTTCCCGCCCTTGACGAAAGTGTCATCGGAAATCGCTTTGCCGACCTTGTAGGCAAGCCGCACGAATTCTGGATGGTTGCCCCATCCGGACTGCGCGAGGATCGCCTTCAATTCCGGTGTGCCAAAGGTGTCGATGGTCTTCTGCGCGATGGCGACGTTGGCATCGAGGTTGTCGCCTCCGATTTCCTTGTCAGCCCTGCATTGGTCCGCCCATTCCTTCACCGTGGCTGCGGTCGTCTCGGCTTGCTTCTGGGCCCGTTTGATGGCCACATCCGCGATGCGTTGCACGTCCGCTGGCGACAGTTTCAGTTCCTTGGCGATGCTCGTGAATTCGGACACCATTTCGGCGTCCAGCTCCACGCCTTCGGGCGCCGCCAGCTTGTACTCCGCGGGCGCATCGGCACCCTTGTCGTCCTTGCCGGCGTCGCCGTCAGTCTTTTTGTCGTCCGCCGCGCCGCTGGGCTGCTGGTCGGCCGGGGTGCCCTTGTCGTTCAGCAGCGTCGCGTCGCCGGCTGGCGGCGTGAGTGTGGTGCTGGTGTCGGCAGGGGCGTTTGCTTCTGTCATGTCAGGTTCCGTTGTGTTCGTTGAGCGTTGCGATGTACTGCTCCGGGCAGTGTTCAATCACGCGGGCCTGCAGTGCCAGTCCGATGTTCCTGCCGCCTTCGCGAAACGCCATGTTGGCGTCGCACGGGAAAGAGGTCTTGAACACCCCCGCAATCTGCAGAACCCACCAGAAGATGCGTCGGCCTCTCGGGCTGGACATCAACCACTTGATGTCCTCGATCGCAGTTCTGGCGGCGTTCTCGGCCTTCTTGCGATGCTTCAGGTCTTCATCGGTTGCTCCGTCGGTTTCGTCGGTTTCGTCGGTCAGTTCCATGTGCACGTACTGTATGCGCGGTCAGGTGCGATATGTGCTCACATGCGCCGGCGGCGCCTGTAGTAGATCGGAATCCAGGTCGATCCGCCCCCTGCGATGAACGCGATCAGGCCCTGCACCGCCACGTAGATGGGGGTGAAGCCGATGCCCTGGATTGCCGCTGCGCGGGAATTGATGCTCATACGCGCGTAACCGTGGTTGTTGTGCCGACGGTGCTGATTGTCTGATCTACCGCGCCTGCGTCGCGCGATGTCGGCGTCACCGTCAGCGGGCTGGCAGCGATCAATCCGTGTATCAACGCAAGCTCATTGACCCAGTCGTACATCTGCCGGAACTCCGCGTTGGACAGCGCGCCCGCAGGCGAACTGAGTGCCAGTGCCGTGTCGACCTCCAGAGCAGCGCCGGCGACGAGCTTCTGCACCGCGGCCAGCGCGAATGCAGTATCGGACTCGCTGGCGATACCCGGCGCGGTTCCCGCGACACCAGCAAGCGCCAGCGCTGTGTCGGTCTCGGTTGCCGTTCCAGTGGCAGTGATCTGCACCGCCGCAAGAGCCA
>CAZSBO010000159.1:0-9282 GCA_964605265.1 uncultured Prosthecobacter sp. | reverse complement strand
GTCATTCGTCATTCGTCATTCGTCATTCGTCATTCGTCATTCGTCATTCGTCATTCGCCTGCTGCAGCCGAAACAGCCAGGCATAGGTGCGCAGAAACAGGCTGCCGCGGGCGATCGCCGGCGTCGCCCAGGCGACATCACCGAGCGAGTTCTTGCGCACCAGCCGGTAGGTCGGTGCGTCCTCGATCACCCAGGTGTCGCCATTTTCGTTGAGCAGGTAGATCCGGCCGTTGTAGGCCCAGGGCGAGGCGTAGAAGCGGCCACCCTTGGTGTCGAGCCGGGTCTTGGCCAGCAACTCCGCGCCCGTTTTTGCGTCGAAGCAGCCGAGCAGACCGGAGTCGTAGCAGACAAACAGGCGGTCGCCGCTGATCAGGTAGCCGGGATGGATGCTGGAACCGCGCTTCTGCGACCAAGCCACCCAGTCACTGCTTGTCTCACCGGCCGGCAGGGTGATGTCGCCCCGCGCGCCCGGCCGGATCGCATACAGCGGTCCATAGTGGTAGCCCGCGCCCGCATACAGCAGCCCGTGTTTGGCCAGCGGGATCTGGCTGACCAGGCCGGCCGTGCCACGCAGTTCCCAGAGCAGGCTGCCGTCGGCCGGGGCGTAGGACCGAATCCGGTTCATGCCGATGGTGACCAACTCGCGGCGCGCGCCGCTGTCCCAGAGGTAGGGCGTCGACCAGGTGCTGCGCTCCTCGCGCGGCACGCGCCAGAGCGTGCGACCACTGGCCGCGTCGAGCGCCTCGACAAAGGACTCCTGCTCGTTGTCGTTCTGCACGAACACACGGCCTTCCCCGAGCACCGGCGAGGAGCCGGTGTTCCAGCCGTCGCGCATCGGGCAGCTCGGCCAGCGCCGCTCCCAGACCTTGTTCCCCTCGAGATCGACGCAGAACAAGGCCGATGTTGGCGAAGTAGGCGAACACGTGCTTGCCGTCGGTCGCCGGCGTTTCGTTGGCAAAGGAACTGCGCGGGTGGCGCGGCTGCGGCGGGATGCCGCGGTGGGCCTCAAACTCCCAGAGCAGGCGCCCCGACTCGGTGTCGAAGCAGAACAGCATCCAGCGGTGCACCTCGCCGCTGCCGATGTGGCCACCGGGGTAACCGCCGACCGAGGGCGTCGGCAGCTCGGTCTCGCCCACCGCCGAGGTGACGAACACCCGGTTGCCCCAGACGATCGGCGAGGACCAGCCCCAGCCGGGCACGCGCACCTTCCAGACAACGTTCTCCGTGGCACTCCAGGATTCGGGCAGCGTGGCGCCCTCGCCCAGGCCGTCCGCCTGCACGCCGCGGAACTGCGGCCAGTTTTCCGTTTGCCCGGCCAACGCCACCACCGGCAGCAGGGCTGCCAGGACGGGGAGCAGAAGTCTGCGTCGCATGATTGCCGCGGAGGTTGATCCGCACCCACTGGGACGTTGCGGCGCAGGTCGATCTTTCCTTCGTCTTGAAGCCTGCCGTGACAAGCGCGAAAGAATGAGCTTCACTCGCGGCTTATTGCTCTTTCTATGTTCACCCGCTCCCAGGAACTCTTCGAACGCGCCCAGCGCAGCATCGCCGGCGGCATCAACAGTGGCATCCGCAAGATGGAGGTGCCCGTGCCCCTCTATTTTGACCACGGCAAAGGCTGCCGCCTTTGGGACGTCGACGGCAACGAATTCATCGATTTCCAGACCGGCCAGGGCGCCCTGCTGTACGGTCACGCCCCCGCCGGCATGGCCGAGGCCATCGCCGTGCAGGCGCGCAAGGGTACCCACTGGGCGGCGCAGTGCGAACTGGAGATCGAGGTGGCCGAACGCCTGCAGAAGATGATCCCCGGCGCCGAGCGCGTGCGCTTCAACAACTCGGCCACCGAGGTCGTGCTCGCCGCCTTCCGCCTGGCACGCGCCCACACGGGTCGCAAGCTCATCCTCAAGTTCGAGGGCCACTACCACGGCTGGGCCGACGAGGGCCTGGTCGGCTTTGCGCCGCCGCCCGACCGCTGGGGCGACGACGAGCATCCGGCGCGCCTGCACCCGAGCCAGGGCGTCATCCCGGAGGTGCTGGAGCAGTTCGTGGTCGTGCGCTGGAATGATGTCGAGCACCTGCGCCGCAAGGTCGACGAGTTCCGCGGCCAGATCGCCGCCATCGTCTTCGAGCCCGTGCTCTGCAACACCGGCTGCATGGAGCCCGTGCCCGGCCTGCTGCAGACCATTCGTGAGCTCTGCGACCGCGACGGCATGCTCATGATTGCCGACGAAACGATCACCGGCTTCCGCTTCGGCGCCGGCGGCGCGCAGACCCACTACGGCGTCGTGCCGGACCTGACCATCCTCGGCAAGGCGGTCGGCGGCGGCGTGCCCTTTGCCGCCCTGGTCGGCAAGGAGAAGGCCTTTGCCAAAATTCTCAGCGGCGAGGTCGTGCACGCCGGCACCCTCAACGCCAACCCGCTCTGCCTGAGTGCCGCGAAGTGGTGTCTCGACGAGATCCTGGCGCTGGGCCGGGCCCATCCGGCCGGGATCATCGATCTGGGTCGCCGCCTCATGGAGCAACTGCGCGCGCTCGCCGACCGGCATGGCATTCCCCTGCGTCCGCAGGGCCCGGGCCTGGTCTTCCACACCGTCATGCTCAAGGCCGGCGCTGAAGAGGGACTCGTCACCAGCTACCGCGACTACGTGCATCGCCACGATGCGCCGCGCTGGGCGCACCTGCGCCGCTGCCTGCTCGAAAGCGGCGTGCGCGCCATCGAACGCGGCCTCTGGTTCCTCAGCCTCGCCCACAGCGCCGCCGATGTCGATGAGGCCCTGCAGCGCGCCGACGCCGCCTTCGCCCGCCACGCCGCCGAGTGGCGTTGAAGCCCCCCTCTGCCCACGCCATGAACCTTCAGGATCAAGTCTGCGTCATCACCGGCGCCGCCCGCGGCATCGGCCTTGCCATCGCCAAAACGCTCGCCGACCGCGGCGCGCTGCCGGTGCTGGTCGACCTCGACGCCACCGCCCTCGCCGCGGCGGAGGCGTCGCTGCCCGAAGGCCGCGCGCTCGCGATCACCGCCGATGTCACCCGCGCCGACGACCTCGCGCGCGTCGTCAGCCAGGCACGCACCCGCCTCGGCGAAATCGCCGTCTGGATCAACAACGCCGGCCTCGCCCGCCACCGTTGGATCGCCGACTACAGCGAGGCCGAGATCGATCTCATGCTCGACGTCAACCTGAAGGGCACCATCCTCGGCTCGCAGGCCGCCCTGCGCGCGATGATGCCACAGCGCCTCGGTCACATCGTCAACATCATCTCCACCGCCAGCCTGCGCGGCATCCCGAGCGAAACCGTGTACTGCGCCGCCAAGTGGGGCGTGCGCGGCTTCACCCAGGGCCTGGCCGAGGAGGCCGCTCCCCACCGCATCCGCGTCACCGCCCTGCTGCCCGGCGGGGTCGACACCGCCTTCTGGGACGAGGCCTCGGAACGCGCCGCCCCGCGCCAGCTTTTCCTGCGCCCGGAACAGGTCGCCGACGGCGTCCTGCGCTGCCTGGAAATGGACGACACCTGCGTGCCGCGCGAACTCGTGCTGCGCTCGCTCGACGACGCCGATTTCTCCGTGCAGCCGGCCTGATTTCAGGCCAGACGCACGCGCGTGCGCAGGTGGTGCTCCATGCCCGGGGCCAGGTCGACGGCACCGTCACCAGCGTTGGCCGCCTCAACACAGAGAAAGCCCAGGTAGGCCTCGTCGGGCAGGTCGGCAAGCCGCTTCGATTTCTCGATCCACGGATTCCACACCACCGTCGTCGCGCTGCCCTCCTTCTCAACGACGAGCACCCGGCCAAGCACCGGATCCTCCACCGCCACGGCGGCCGTACTGGCGTATTGGCGGTCGACCTCGCGATCGAAGAGAACGTCGCCCGCCTGCCGGCGCATGACCCGCTCACCCACGGTGTCCAGGTAGGAGGCCGCTTCCAGCCCCCTGACCACCACGCGCGTGATGTCGCCCACGGTCAGATAGGTATGCAACGCCTCCTCCAAACGCAGCGGTTCATCGCCGGTGTTGTGGGTGGCAAGAACCACCTCCAGCGCATCGCCGATGCGCATCTCCAAGCGCGCCGCGAGGCGGAATTCCCACCAGGGCTGGCCCGCTTCGCCGGCTTCCAGCTCAAAGACCAGGTGCACGCCGGCCTCATCCGCCTCGGCGAGGACGAGTCGCCAGGGCAGGATGCGGGCATAGCCATGCATCGGCCGCTGCGGATCGGCATGCGGACCGAACCAGGGCCAGCAAACCGGGATGCCACCACGGATCGCCTTGCCCGGCTCCAACACGGCATCCGGACTCAGGTAAAGCACCGGCGCCTGTCCAACCGGCGTCCACTCCATGAGGTGGGCGCCATGGACGGCGATGCGGGCGGTCGCACGCGCATGCCGGATTTCGTAGATGGGATAGGCCGGCGAACCGGCTAGATGGACACAGTCGGGCAGTTGCATGTCAGAGGAACCTTTCCAGCAGGGGTTTCAGGCTCTGCGCCGTTTTTTCCGGCCAGAGCTTGCGATCGGTGACCAGGGCGGTGTCGAGCGCGCGATGCTCGGGCCAGTCGGGCACGGCGGGCACCTGCGGCAGGACCCGGGCGAGGATCTGCTTCGCCATGGCGGCGTTGGCCTGGACGTGGGCCAGCACCGACTCCGCGGTCACGTCCGCCTCATCGGTCTTCCAGCAGTCGTAATCGGTGACCATGGCCAGGGTGGCGAGGGCGATCTCCGCCTCGCGGGCGAGCTTGGCCTCGGGCAGGTTGGTCATGCCAATGACATCGAAACCGAGCCGGCGGTTGACCTCGGACTCGGCGCGGGTCGAGAAGGCCGGGCCGTCCATGCAGACATAGGTGCCGCCATCATGAACGCGGACGCCGCATTCCGTGGCGGCGCTGCGCAGCAGGCCGCGCAGACCGGCACTGACGGGTTCGCCAAAGCCGACATGGGCGACGATGCCGCGGCCAAAAAACGTGTGCTGGTCGCGCCGGCTGGTGCGGTCGAAGTACTGGTCGGGCAGCACGACATCCCGCGGGCGATATTCCTCCTTCAGGCTGCCAACTGCGGTGACGGCAATGATCCAGCGGACATTGAGCGAGCGCAGGGCCCAGAGGTTGGCACGGTGGTTCAACTCCGTGGGCAGAATGCGATGGCCGCGACCGTGGCGCGGCAGGAAGAAAACGCGGCGCCCCGCATACATGCCGGCGACCAGCCGGTCCGAGGGCGCGCCGAAAGGGGTGATCACCTCGATCTCTTCGGGCTGCTCAAAGCCGTCGATTTCGTACAAGCCGGAGCCGCCGATGATGCCGATCGCGGGTGGGAGGGAATCTGCCATGCGCCACACCATAGGGACGCCCCCCGCTGCTTCAAGGCTTTCCCAGCGCAGGCCGCGAGATCCCGACACAAAAAAAGCTGCCGCCGGAAATCCGGCGGCAGCCTCGAGGGATGGGTTCAGATCAGGCCTCAGCAGGAGCTTCGCCTTCCGCCTGGGCGGCGGCGTCCTTCTCCTTCATGGCGGCCTTGCGGCTCATCTTGATGCGGCCCTTCTCGTCGATGCCAAGGCACTTGGCGGTGACGATGTCGCCGACCTTGACGACGTCCTCGGTGCGGTTGACACGGAAGTCGGCCAGTTCACTGATGTGGATGAGGCCGTCCTTCTTGCCGCCGAGGTTCATGAAGGCACCGAAGTTCGTCGTGCTGACGATCTTGCCGGTGTAGAGTTTGCCGGGCTCGATTTCCTGGGAGACACCATTGATCATCTCGATGGCGCGCTCCAGGCCTTCCTTGCGGGTGGCGTAAACGTACACCGTGCCGTCGTCCTCGATGCTGATCTCGGCGCCGGACTCGGCCTGGATGCCCTTGATGTTCTTGCCGCCGGGGCCGATCAGTTCGCCGATCTTGTCCGGGTTGATCTTGATGATCTCAATGCGCGGCGCATGCGGGCTGAGCGGCTTGACTTCGCTGATGCCGGCGGCCATGGCGGCGAGCACCTCGGTGCGACCGTTGCGGGCCTTGGCGACCGCCTCCTCCAGGATGCTGAGCGGGATGCCCGGCAGCTTGAGGTCGAGCTGGTAGCCGGTGACGCCCTGGGACGTGCCGCAGAGCTTGAAGTCCATGTCGCCGAAGTGGTCCTCGGAACCGAGGATGTCCATCATCGTCAGATAACGCTTCATCTGCTCGCCTTCGAACTCGGTGACGAGACCGACGGAGATGCCGGCCACCGGGCGCTTGAGCGGCACACCGGCGTCCATGAGGGCCATGACGCCCGAGCAGACCGAGGCCATCGAGGTTGAGCCGTTCGACTCCATGACTTCGCTGCTGATGCGGATGGCGTAGGGGAACTGCTCCTTCGGCGGAATGACCGGCTCGATCGAGCGTTCGGCGAGGGCGCCGTGGCCGATCTCGCGGCGGTTCTGACCACCGAAGCGTCCGCACTCACCGACCGAGAAGGGCGGGAAGTTGTAGTGCAGGATGAAGCGCTTGCTGTCCGGACCACCGGCGTAGGTGTCCATTTCCTGAGCCTCATCGGCCGGAGCCAGGGTGGCGATGGCCAGGGCCTGGGTCTCGCCGCGGGCGAACAGCGCCGAACCGTGCGTGCGGGGCAGCACGGAAACCTCGCCGGAAAGCGGGCGGATCTGGTCGATGGCGCGGCCGTCGCAGCGGCTGAGCTTGTCGAGGATCGAAATGCGGAAGGCTTTCTTCTGCAGGTAGTCGAAGGCCTGGCTGATCTCGAAGCCGGTGGCCTCGGGGTACTTCGCCTTGATGGCGGCCTCGACCTCGTCCTTGAGGGCGCCAACGGCCTTGCTGCGGGCAACCTTGCTCGGCTGGTACAGGGCGGCCTCAATGCGGTCGCCAGCGACCTGGTAGGCGACTTCCAGCAGCTCGTCGCGGGCGAGCATGAGCGGCACCACGCGCTTCGGCTTGGCGACGGCGGCGGCCAGGGCCTCCTGGGCCTGGATAATCGGCTGGATGGCGTCCTGGGCGAAGCGCAGGGCGGCGACGAATTCTTCCTCGGGCAGTTCGTTGGCGGCGCCCTCGATCATGATGACGTCGGTCTTGTTGCCGACGTACACGAGGTCGAGATCGCTGAACTCACGCTGGCTGTGGGTCGGGTTGACGACGAACTGGCCGTTGACGCGGCCGATGCGCGCCGCGCCGATCGGGCCGGCGAAGGGGATGTCGGAGACGCAGAGGGCGGCCGAGGCACCGTTCATCGCCAGGATGTCGGAGTCATTCTCACCGTCGGCGCTGAGCAGCAGGGCGACGATCTGGGTTTCGTAGAGGTAACCCTTCGGGAAGAGCGGCCGCAGCGGGCGGTCGGTCATGCGGCAGGTGAGGATTTCCTTCTCGGTCGGACGACCTTCGCGCTTGAAGTAACCGCCCGGGAAGCGGCCGGCGGCGGAGGCTTTCTCCTTGTATTCGACGGAGAGCGGGAAGAAGTCGAGCCCCTCCTTGATCTTGGTCGCCGAGACGGCGGTGACGATGACGATGGTTTCGCCGAGGCGCACGGTAACGGCGCCGTCAGCAAGCTTGGCAAGCTTGCCGGTTTCGATTTCAATGGTGCCAGCACCGAGCTGGGCGATTTGTTTGTGGATGGCCATGGTTTGGCTGTGTTGTGTTTTGGGTTTGGGGAAAGGTGGGGACGCAGGCGTCACCGAGCGCGCGACAGGCGCGGGAAAAAAGCAGGGACTCGCCGAAGTGGGTCGGGCGGCGGCGCGGACGCGGGAACGTAGCGGACGATCATGCGTCCTGTCACGATGACTCCCGGACGGAAAAGGGACCGCCCGAAACGCGAAGGGCGATGCATTGCATCACCCTTCGGAAATTTGGCGGTTAGCGGCGCAGATTCAGGCTCTTGAGGAGCTTCAGGTAACGCTCGTTGGCGGTCACCTTGAGGTAATCCAGCAACTTGCGGCGGCGGGCGACCATTTTCAGCAGACCGCGGCGCGTCGAATGGTCCTTGGAGTGGACCGTCAGGTGCTGGGTCAGGTAATTGATGCGCTCCGTCAGAATCGCAACCTGCACATCGGAACTTCCAGTGTCTTTGTCGTGCAGTTGAAACGTCTGGGGGCTGGTGGTGGCTTCGCTCATGTTGGATTTCGGTTACCGACGCCTTGTCGGCGGGTGTGAGTGGGGAATGGGGAGAGGCAGAAAACCACGAGGCCGCATTTTCGCAAGGAGATTTTTCGCCTCCCAGAAGGATTTTCACAGGCCAGGACGGAACCACGGCACGCCGTCGAGCCACCGCCGCCCTGTAGCAAGTGCCTCTCCCTCAATTGACGACATTCTCCAGCGCTTCGCCACGGACGGCAGCCAGGGCCAGCCGCGCCGAGGTCCGGCGCATCTCAGCCTTGGCCTCGACGCTGCAAAAGGCGGCATGACAGGTGGCGATCAGGTTCGGGGTGGTCGCCTCGGCGGGCGTGCGCAGCGGCTCGTCCTCGACCACATCCAACCCCGCCCCGGCCAGCCGACCCGAGCGCAGGGCCGCCAGCACGGCGGCTTTTTCGACGATGGCGCCGCGGGCGGTGTTGACCAAAAAGGCCCCCTCCGGCAGCAGGGCCAGCTCGCGCGCGCCGATCAGATGACGGGTCTCGGGAGTCAGCGGGCAGTGCAGCGACAGCACCTCGCTGCACGCCAGCAGCTCGTCGAGCGTGCGTACGCGGGACAGCCCGACCGCCTTGTCCACCCCGTTCGGCAGGTAGGGATCGTAAAAAACGACGCGGAAGCCGAGCGCCTTGGCGCGCAGGGCGGCGGCGGTGCCGATGCGACCGAGACCGACAACACCAAACGTCAGGGTGCTCAGCCGGCGCAGGCGCTCGCCGACGCGGATCGTCCAGCCGAGCGACTTCGCCTCGGCATCAAGCGGGAACAACTGGCGGCAAAGCGCCAGGGCAAGGGCGATGGCGTGGTCGGCAACTTCCTCGGTGCCGTAATCCGGCACATTGCAGACGGCGATGCCGAGTGCGCGCGCCGCAACGGTGTCGACGCTGTCATAACCGACCCCGTTGCGGATGACCGCCCGGCAGCGCTTCAGCCGCGCCAAGCCGGCAGCCGTGAGCGGCAGGTTGTGCCAGAGGATGATGGTATCGGCCGCTGCTGCCTCTTCGTCGAGATCGGCATCGCTGTCGCACAGGTGGCGGGTCAGGCGAATGCCATCGCCCAGGATCTCTTTTTCGACCCTGGACTGGTCCTCGTCCTGCGGCGCGGTCCGCCAATCGATGATGGCAACGTGAGGCTGGCTCATGCCGCTCTCGTAGCGGCAACGTCCGGCGGGGTCAACCGTGGCCTGACACGACAGAACCGACA
>CAZSBO010000158.1:0-9413 GCA_964605265.1 uncultured Prosthecobacter sp. | reverse complement strand
GCGCACCTCGCAGTGCGACAGCTCCAGCTCGGCCGAGCGCAGCCCGGCCGCGGCGGCCGCCTGCGCGGCCTCAGCCTGGCGCCAGGCCGACTCCCTCGCCTCGGCCTGCTCGGGCGCGATCGCCTTCGCCGCCAGCAGCTCGGACACGCGGTCAAACTCCTGGCGCGCCGCCTTCGCCACCGCCTCGGCCCGGCTCAGCTCGGCCTTGGCGCCGTCGCGCCGGGTCATGAAGGGGCGCGGATCAATGGTGAACAACACCGTGTCCTTTTGGACCAGCGATCCCGCTTCAAAATGCACCTCGGTGATGTAACCCGACACACGCGGGCGCAGCTCGACGGTTTCCACCGCCTCGACGCGCCCGGTGAACTCCTCCCATTCGACGAGTTCCTCCTGCGCCACCGGCGCGAGGGTGACCGAGGCGGGGGGCATGGCGCCGGCCGGGGCGGCGTTCTGGGGTTGGCCGCAGGCCGTCAGCAGGACCAGGGCGGGAAAAAGCAGCAGATGGAGTTTCACGGGAGTTGAAGTTGACCGGTTGGTTAATTCAGTTTCAAAAAATCAGGTTGGGGTCTCGGCGCCGAGCAGGATGCGGGCGCCGGACTCGAGCTCATCCAGATGGCTCAAGTCGTTCCAGATGCGGGCGTGCAGGAGCAGGCCCTCACTGTAGGCAAACAGGATGCGTGCCAGTTCCACCGCCGGATGCCGGGCGCTGATGCTGCCCTCGGCCTGGCCGTCGCGGATGGCGCTCTCAAAGTAGCGGATGTACTGGGCCAGGATCTCCTGCAGTTTCTGACGGAGTCGCTCATCGACCGTGCTCACCTCCGCCCCCATCGAATGCACCGGGCAGCCGAGCACCCGGCCGTGCTTGGCCAGCAGTTCCTGCTGCTCGCGCCGCAGGTGCGCCAGGCAGTTCAGGATGCGCTCCAGCGGCGGCACCACCGGCGAATAAATCTGATCGAGCTCACGCTTGTGCTCGGCCCAGCCGTGCTCCAACCCCGCGAGGGCGAGCTCGGTCTTCGATTCAAAAAAGTGATAAAAGCTGCCCTTCTTGACCCCCGCGCGCTCGCAGATGTGGTCCACCGAAGTACTGCCATAGCTGCCGGCCCAGATCAGTTCGATCACGGCCTCCATCAGACGTTCGCGGGCATCGCTGGTTCTTCCCATGAAGTCCAGCCTGACACAAGTAGACGATCGGTCAAGTATTTTTGAAAACGGAGGAACCGCAGCACAGATTGAAGGTCCCCAAGCACCCTGCACGGCCGGCAGCGCCCAGGCGCCGAAAGCCCCCGCTAAGCCGGTGGCGGCACCGTCCCGCGCGGTTCACGGATGCCGTGCAGCAGCCACATCGACAGGCCGGCGAAGACGGCGGCAGCGAGGGCGACCGCCTGGAAGGAACCGGTGAAATGGTAGATCTGGCCACTGATCAGGGTGGCGAGCAGCAGGGCGAAGACGTTGCAGAAGCCGAGCACGGCCTGCAGGGTCGAGCGCCGCTCCAGCGGGCAGAGTTCGGCGGCGAGGGTGAGGTCGCCGACCCGGTCCAGGAACAGGCCGAAGCCGAGCACGAAGTAAGCGAGCACGAAGCCGGCAAAATGATCGGCCAGGGAGACCCAGAGGGCGAGGGCGATGCAAACGAGTCGCGAGGCCTGCAGCAGGATCTTGCCGCCGCGATGGTAACCGACGTAACCGGCCAACAGGCTGCCGAGCACCGTGCCTGCAGCCTGGCCGGCGACGAAGCGGCCTTCATCCGCCTCAGGTCGCTCACTCACCTGCAGGGCATGAATGGTGAGGAAGGCGACCATCATCAGGTAGCCCATGCCGGTGAAGCGGGCGAAGACGAGGCGCACCAGCGCCGGCTGGGCGAGCAGCAGCCGGGGCAGGCCGCGCAGGTAGGCGAGGTAGGGACCGGTTGGCGTCGCCGGATGGCGGTGCCGGGTGTGCTCGTCCTCGTGCAGGAAGAGCTGCGACAGCCAGGACACAAACAGCAGGGCAAAGGTGGCCAGGTGCAGCCAGGCATAGGCCTCGCGGCCCGGGTGATGGGTGAGCACGTAGTGGATGACCGAGCCGGCAAAGACGCCGATGACCGCCTGAATGATGTAGCGCAGGGCCCAGCCGGCGGCGCGCGCGCGTTCGGGGATCATGCGCGTGACCATCTCCATCCAGGCGACCACCGTGACGCCGCCGAGCAGGCCGGAGACGATGGGGGTCAGCACGACGAAGGTGAGCAGGGCGCCCTCAACCTCCTCGGCGAGCAGCAGGACCAGGCCGGTGATCAGGTAGGGCAGGCGCTGGAGCAGGCCGAAGACGAGCACCCAGGGTTTGAAGCGCGGCAGCTTTTCGACGAGCGGCGCGATGAAGATGCCGACGCTGGCAAAGGCCGCCGGCAGCAGGGCCGGCATGAGGGCGATGATCCAAGCACGGCCGCCGAGCATCTCGACCATCTTTGGCAGCACGCTCTCCGGCGCCAGGAAGGCGGTGCCCCCCATGTACAAGCCCCCCTCCAGGCAGTGGCAGATGAAATTCCGCCGCACCGCGTGGGCGCCAGGAGGATGGGGGGCGGACATGGCGCGCGGGTCAGGACGGCGCGCGCACCTGCGCGAGCCAGTCCTCAAGGTTGTAGTAGTTCGTCACCCGCGCGATGCGACCCTCGCGGATGTCGAAGAAGGCGCCGACGCGCAGGCGGTAGCTCTGGCCATGCGCCGGCGGCAGGCCGTCGTCGGCCTGCAGGTAGCTGCCGAGGATGAAAAATTCCGCCGACGCGCGGCTGCCGTCGGCCGCGGCCATGACGACGAGTTCCACGACCTGCTCGCGGTAGCAGCGGTCCATGCGACCGAGGAAGGCGCGGAAGGCCTCGCTGCCGTGCTCTCTGGCGCCCTGGTTGATGTCGTGCACCACGTCCTCCGTCAACAGGGCCAGCAAGGCCTCGCGATCGCCGCGGTTGAAGGTTTCGTAATAGTTGCGGACGAGGGCGAGGGCGGACTCTTGCGGACGGGCCATGGAGCCTGCAAGGTAAGGGCGGCCGGCGCGCCGTCAACGGCCGGCCGCGCCCGGCTTCGCCCGAAAGAAGCCGGCCCAGCCCGACGATACAAGCCCTTCCCATGAAATCGACCTGCGCCCTCCTCCTGCTGTCCGCCCTGACCGTGTCCGCCGCCACGGACTGGAACCGTTTCCGCGGCCCGAACGGCAGCGGTGTGGCGGAGACCACCGGCCTGCCCGACAAGGTCACCGCCGACACCACCCTGTGGAAGGTCGAGCTGGGCAAGGGCTGGTCCTCGCCGGTGCTTTGGAACGACCGCGTCTATGTCACCGCCGAGACCGGTGAAACCACCCGCGCGGTGATCGCCCTCGACGCCCGCAGCGGCAAGGAAGTCTGGCGCCACGAGGAGACCTTCGCGGCGCACAAGAAGCACAACTTCAACAGCTTCGCCAGCAGCTCGCCCTACGTCGATGCCGACCGCGTCTACATCAACTGGAGCACCGGCACGACGATCCAGGCGCTGGCGCTCGATCACAACGGCAAGCCGGTGTGGAAAAATGAGCACGTCGCCGATTACATCCACGAGCACGGCACCGGCATCTCGCCGATCGTCGTCGACGGCGTCATGATCGTGCGCAGCGAGTTCGACTGGCAGCGCGACGGCCGCGCCTACACCGAGGACCCGGTGGAGAAGACCTGGAAAAGCTGCTTCGTCGGTCTCGACGCCGCCACCGGCAAGCAGGTCTGGAAAAAGGAGGTGCCCAACTGCCTGAACACCTTCTCGACCCCGGTCGTGCACGAGCGCAAGGACGGCACGCGCGAGGTGATCTGCACCAACAACGTCAGCGGCGTCATGGGCATCGATCCGAAGACCGGCAAGGTGAACTGGCAGTTCCAGGGCGACTTCAAGCAGCGCAGCCTCGGCTCTGGCGTGCTTCACAATGGCCGCTACTTCTGCACCTTCGGCACCGGCGGCGGCGTCAAGGAATTCGCCGCCCTCGACCTCACCAGCGGCGAACCCAAGCCCTACGAGTTCGCCTTCAGCAAGGGCCTGCCCTACGTGCCCTCGCCGCTCGTTGTCGGCGACCTGCTCTACCTGCTCGGCGACGGCGGCATCCTCAAGGTCGTCAAGTTCGACACTGGCGAGCTCGTCTATGAGGAGCGCGTCAACGGCAGCGCCGGTAGCAGCAAGTTCTTCAGCAGCCCGGTGGCCGCCGACGGCAAGATCTTCTGCGGCAGCCAGCAGGGCGATCTCATCGTGCTCAAGCTGGGCGAAAAGTTCGAGCAGCTCTCCGCCAACAAGCTCGACAGCGCCATCAACGCCAGCCCGGCGATCGGCGATGGCCGTCTGTACATGCGCACGGAGAAGATGCTCTGGTGCATCGGCGCCAAGGGCGCTCCCCTGCCCTGAGCCGGCGCGGGTTCAGCCTTTCTTCAGCACCGCCCAGCATTCGGGCGGTGCGGCGGCGCGGTTGATCGGGCGCAGCACTTGCACCTCAAACGCGCGCGCCGGCAAGCTCTCCGCCCAGGCCGCCACGACCCGCTGCTCCTCGCGCCCGCCCTCGTGGCCGGGATAAACCGCCACCGTCAGCAGTCCGCCCGCCGACAGGTTTTCAACCGCCACCGCCAGCGCGGCCAGCGTGGTGTCTGCGCGTGTGATGCGGGTCTTGTCGCCCCCGGGCAGGTAACCGAGATTGAACACGACCGCATCGAGACGGCCGCGCCAGTCGACCGGCAGATGTTCGGCCAGGGTTTCGTGCCCGGCGTGCACCAGCGTGCAGCGACCCGGCTCAATCCCGGCCGCGTCGAGCCGGGCCCGCGTCGCCGCCAGCGCCTCGGACTGGACATCGAAGGCCAGGACGTGTCCGGTCGGACCGACGAGATGGGCGAGAAAAAGCGTGTCGTGGCCGTTGCCGGCCGTGGCATCGACCGCGCGCGCGCCCGGTCGCAGGCGGTCGGCCAGCAGCAGGTGCGCCCAGCCGACGGCCGAGGGCAGGCCGCCGCTGGCACTGGCGAGACGCGGGATCGCGGAAGACATGCGCCACCGATGCCGGCTCCCTGCCCCGCTGGCAAGCGCCTGCTTTTCCAGTGCCGTCGCCCTTGCCAAGGCGGCAAACGCGCCCAAGTTCACCGTTTCACCTTCCGCCGACCCCAGCACGTGAGCCTTGCCCATCCGACCGACGACCTCCGCGTGGCAGAAATTCTGCCACTCATCCAGCCTGCCCTCCTCATGCACGAGTACCCGCTCGGCGAGGCGGAGTCGGTCTTCATCGAGGGCGCGCGCCGGAGCGCCGAGCGCATCCTCAAGCTCCAGGACGACCGCCTGCTCGTCGTCTGCGGCCCGTGCTCGATCCACGACACGAAGTCGGCCCTCGAATACGCCGAGTTGATTGCCGCCGCGCGCGAGCGTCACGCCGCCGATCTGGAGATCCAGATGCGCGTCTATTTTGAGAAGCCTCGTACCACCGTCGGCTGGAAGGGCTTCATCAACGACCCCCACCTCGACGAGAGCTACGACATCAACACCGGCCTGCGCGGCGCGCGCGGCCTGCTGCTCGAACTCGCCCGCCGGCGCGTGCCCTCGGCCACCGAATTTCTCGACGTCATCACGCCACAATACATCGCCGACCTGGTCGCCTGGGGTGCCATCGGCGCGCGCACCACGGAAAGCCAGGTACACCGCCAGCTCGCCTCGGGCCTGTCGATGCCGGTCGGCTTCAAGAACGGCACCGATGGCGGCATCCAGATCGCCCTCGACGCCATCCAGGCCGCGGCCGGCGAGCACTGCTTCCTGTCGGTGACCAAGGACGGCGTCGCCGCCATCGTCAAAACCAAGGGCAACGACGCCTGCCACGTCATTCTGCGCGGCGGCAAGGGCGGCACCAACTACGACGCCGCCTCGATCCAGACGGTCGTCGACCAGCTCGGCCCGCGCGGCCTGCCCGCCAGCGTCATGGTCGACTGCAGCCACGGCAACAGCCTCAAGGACTACCGCCGCCAGCCGGTGGTCGCCGCCGAACTCGCCGAACAACTGCGCGCCGGCAGCCGCGCCATCACCGGCGTCATGATCGAAAGCCACCTCGTCGAGGGGCGCCAGGACGCCAAGCCCGGCCAGCCGCTCGCCTACGGCCAGAGCATCACCGACGCCTGCGTCAACTGGGCCACCACCGAGGCCATGCTCGAGGACCTCGCCGCCGCCGTGCGCGCCCGTCGCGGCTGATCCCCTTCCGCCATGCTCACCGCCGCCACCGCCCGCGACGCGCTCAGCCGCATGCCGGACTGTCGCGTCCTCGTGCTCGGCGACGTCATGCTCGACCACTTCATCTGGGGCGCGGTGCGGCGCATCTCGCCCGAGGCCCCGGTGCCGATCGTCGAGGTCACCAAGGAAACCACCTTCCCCGGCGGTGCCGCCAACGTCGCCCGCAACCTCTCGGCCTTCACCCCACACGCCCACCTCATGGGCCGGGTCGGCCGCGACACCGCCGCCGGCGAACTGCGCCGCCTGCTCGAGTCCGAGGGCGTGCACACGGCGCCGATGCTGGAAAGCGACACCCTGCCGACGATCGCCAAAACCCGCATCATCGCCCGCCAGCAGCACGTCGTGCGCGTCGACCGCGAGACGGTGGAGAAACTCAGCGACGCCGAACTCGCCGAGGTCGCCCGCCGCGTCGAGGCCATGCTGCCGGACCTCGATGCCCTCATCCTTGAGGACTACGGCAAGGGCTTCGTCACGCAGGCCTTTGTCGACACCGTGCTCGGTCTCGCCCGCGCCGCCGGCAAGCTGGTCACGGTCGATCCCTCGCCGCGCAACCCCTTGAACTGGCACGGCGCGTCGCTGGTCAAACCCAACCGCCTGGAGGCCTTCGCCGCCGCCGGTGTCCAGGACGTGCGCACGCCCGGCCCGCCGCTCGAAGACCGCCGCCTGCTCGAGGTCGGCGCCCAGCTGCTCGACCAGTGGTCGGTCGACAAGGTGCTCATCACCCTCGGCGAACAGGGCATGCTGCTCTGCCAGCGCGCCGCCGCGCCGCACCACATCCCGACCCGCGCCCGCGAGGTCTATGACGTTTCCGGCGCCGGCGACACCGCCATCGCCTTCCTCACCCTCGCCCTCGCTGCCGGCCTCGGCGCCGAGGACGCCGCCGACCTCGCCAACCACGCCAGCGGCATCGTCGTCGGCAAGCTCGGCACCGCGCGCGTCAGCCGCGAGGAACTGCTGCAGGCCTTTGCCGACTGAACCCGCCATGTCCGACTTCGCCTCCCTCTTCCGCGGCCACCTCGATGGCCACCTCGCCACCCTGCAGCGCCTGGAAGGCTGCCGCGACACCCTCGCCGCCATCGCCCAGGCCTGGGTCGATGCCCTGCGCTCCGGCAAAAAGGTGCTCTTCTTCGGCAACGGCGGCAGCGCCGCCGACGCCCAGCATCTCGCCGCCGAACTCTGCGTGCGCTACCGCGCCAACCGTCGCGCCCTCGCCGGCCTGGCCCTGACCACCGACACCTCGGTGCTCACCGCCCACAGCAACGACTTCGGCTTTGAAACCGTCTTCGCCCGCCAGGTCGAGGCCCTCGCCCAGCCCGGCGATGTCGTCGTCGGCATCTCCACCTCCGGCACCAGCAAAAACGTCGTCGCCGGCCTGCGCGCCGCCCGCGAACGCGGCTGCGTGGTCGTCAGCTTCACCGGCGAAAACGGCGGCGACTGCGCCGCGCTCGCCCACCACGCCTACTGCGTGCCGACGCCCGTCACCGCTTACGCCCAGGAATGCCATCTCATGGCCGGCCACGTGCTCTGCGAGTTCGTCGAGGCGGCTTTCGCCGACTGAGCCCCGCCGCGGACGGCGTTTTCCTGCCATGTCCCCCGTCATCGCCACCCTGGCGGACCTCGTCCGCATCAACAGTGTCAACCCCGCCTACGGCGGCCCCGGCGAGGGCGAAATCGCCGCCTACATCCGCGCCTTCTTCGAGAAGCGTGGGCTGGAGGTGAGCGAGCAGGAGGTGTTTCCCGGTCGCCCCAACGTGCTCGTCCGCCTGCCCGGCCGCAACCCCGACCGCCGCATCGTGCTGGAGGCGCATACCGACACCGTGTCGGTCCAGGGCATGACCATCCCGCCGTTTGAGCCGGTCATTCGCGACGGCCGCATGTACGGCCGTGGCAGTTGCGACACCAAGGCCGGCCTCGCCACCATGATGCACGCGCTTGCCTCGCTGCACGACGAGGGGATCACCCCGCCCTGCGAGGTCCTGCTTGCCGCCGCGGTCGACGAGGAGTTTTCCTACCGCGGCGTCGTCCGCCTCTGCGAGGGCCTGCGTGCCGACGCCGCCATCGTCGCCGAACCCACCGAACTGCGCCTCGTCACCGCCACCAAGGGCGTGCTGCGCTGCCGCATCGTCGTCCATGGCAGGGCCGCGCACAGCTCGAAACCCCACCTCGGCGCCAACGCCATCGGCGCCATGGCCCAGGTCATCGCCGCCCTTGAGGCCGATGCCGAAGCCATGGCCGCGCACGCCCACCCGCTCACTGGTCCGGCCACCTGCAGCGTCGGCGTCATCCAGGGTGGCGTGCAGGTCAACTTCGTGCCCGACCGCTGCGCCATCGAGATCGATCGCCGCCTGCTGCCCGGCGAAAAGGCCGAGACCGCCCTCGCCCACTACCGCCGCCTGGTCGACGAGGTCTGCGCCCGCCGCCCCGGCATTCGCGGCGAGATCGAGGAACCCGTGCTGCTGGTCGACGAAGCCCTCGACACGCCGATCGACTCCATCGTCACCCGCACCGCCGCGGCCGTGCTCACCGGGCTCGGCCTCGATCCCACGCCCTGCGGAGTGCCCTTCGGCTGCGACGCCAGCAAACTCGCCCGCGCCGGCATCCCAAGCCTCGTCTTCGGCCCCGGCAGCATCGACCGAGCCCACACGGTCGACGAGTTCGTCGAGATCGACCAGGTCGAAACCGCCCTCAACTTCCAGCGCCGCTTCCTGCTGGCATTTGAGTGAGGGCGGCAGACTCAGCACGGAAGGTCTCGCACGGAGAACGCGGAGAGCACGGAGGTAGCAGCCACCGTGTGCCGGCATGGCTTCCATCACTCCAGCGGGCCGCAGATGACGCCGATTCGAAGGCACCCTCGGAGTCCACAGATTACGCAGAGGGCACGGAGGTAGAACCCACCGTGTGCCGGCATGGCTTCCATCACACCCGCGGTTCGCAGATTCGAAGGCACTGCATGAGGTCCACAGATTACGCAGATGGACGCAGATTGGAAGAATCCCCGGAAAGCCATCTCAAACCCGCCCATTCGCACTGCACCCACCCCGCCTTTCCACCTCTCCTCAAGACCTCTCTGAAATCTGCGAAATCTGCGGATCACTTGTCTTGCGACTGGAAACGCCACGCAAAGAGGCCATTCCCGAACCGATGCGCTTGCCTAAAGTTGCCCATGCCGCTTGAATAGGGAAC
>CAZSBO010000157.1:0-9522 GCA_964605265.1 uncultured Prosthecobacter sp. | reverse complement strand
ATGGCGCGGCGGGCGCTGCCGGCGGACCGACAGGTGCTGGCGGTGTCGCGCTTCAGCTCCGCGACCGCGGCCCAAGGCCTTGAGGCGCACGGGGTGCAAACGCTTGCCTGCGACCTGCTCGACCGCGCCGCGCTGGAGCGACTGCCGGACGCGGCAAATGTCGTCTTCATGGCCGGCCACAAGTTTGGCTGCAGCGAGGATCCCGGCCTGACCTGGCGCATGAATGCCGTGCTGCCGGCGCTGGTGGCGGAACGGTATGCCGGCGCGCGCACGGTGGTGTTTTCGACCGGCTGCGTGTACCCGTTTGTGCCGGTCGAAAGCGGCGGTGCCCGCGAGGATGGCCCGCTCGATCCACCGGGTGAGTACGCCCATTCCTGCATCGCCCGCGAACGCCTCTTCGCCGAGGCCTCGCGCCGCCTCGGCACGCCCTGCCTGATGTTCCGCCTCAACTACGCCATCGACCTGCGCTACGGGGTGCTGCACGACATCGCCCGCAAGGTCTGGACCGGCGAGCCGGTCGATCTGACCTGCGGCCACGTCAATGTCATCTGGCAGGGCGACGCCTGCGCGCGCGCCCTGCAATGCCTCGCGCGCACCTCGACACCGCCCGCGATCCTCAACGTCACCGGCCGGGAAACCCTCGCCGTGCGCGAGCTGGCCGAGCGGCTCGGTGCGTTGCTCGGCCGGACACCGCAGTTCACTGGTCGCGAGGCACCCACCGCCTGGCTAGCCGATGCCAGTCAATCGATCGACTGGTTCGGCGAACCCTCGGTCGGTCTCGACCGCATGCTCGAAGCCACCGCCGCCTGGATCCGCCGCGGCGGGGCCTCGCTCGGCAAACCCACGCACTTTGAATCCCGTGACGGCCGCTTTTGACCTGCGCACCGCCCTGCACGGCGGCCTTGCCATTCCCGCCCACCCGCTGGCCCTGACCGCCGCGCGCCGGCTTGACGAACGCCGCCAGCGCGCCCTGACCCGCTACTACCTGGCGGCGGGCGCCGGCGGACTGGCGGTCGGCGTGCACACGACCCAGTTCGCCATCCGCGAACCGCGCCATGGCCTGTTCGAGCCGGTGCTGGCCCTCGCCGCCGAGGAGATGGATCGCGCCGAACACCCGCTCGTGCGCATCGGCGGCATCTGTGGCAACACCGCCCAGGCGGTGCGCGAGGCCACCCTGCTGCGCGACCTCGGTTACCACGCCGGCCTGCTCAGCCTGGCGGCTCTGGGCGAAGCCGACATCGACACGCTCATCGACCACGCCCGCGCCGTCGGCGAGATCCTGCCGCTCGTGGGCTTTTACCTGCAGCCCGCGGTCGGGGGGCGCCTGCTGTCGGTGGCGTTCTGGCGGCGCTTCCTCGAAATCGACGCCGTCGTGGCGATCAAGGTCGCCCCGTTCAACCGCTACCAGACCCTCGACGTCGTGCGCGCCCTCGCCGAAAACGGCCGCCGCGACGTCGCCCTGTACACCGGCAACGATGACAGCATTGTTGCCGACCTGCTGACCCCCTTCCGCATCGGCGACCGCGAGCTGCGCTTCCGCGGCGGCCTGCTCGGCCATTGGGCAGTGTGGACCCGGCCGGCGGTCGCCCTGCTGCGACGCTGCCTCGACGAACCGGCCTCGGCCGAGTTGCTGCGCCTCGGTGCCGAGGTGACCGATGCCAATGCCGCCTTTTTCGATGCCACCAACGGCTTCCGCGGCTGTATCGCCGGCCTGCACGAGGTGCTGCGTCGCCAGGGGTTGCTGGAGGGGATCGGGTGCCTGGACCCGGACGAGGGTCTGAGCCCGGGGCAGGCGGAGGCGATCGACCGGGTGCAGCGCGCCTACCCGCACCTGAGCGACGACGCCTTCGTGGCCGAGCATCGCGACGCCTGGCTGCGCTGAAACCGGCTCTTTCCCGCAGATTTTTCTCGCCAGCCGCCGGGCCGCTTGGTGTAATGGCCTTGTTCCCGGGAAAATTCCGTTCCCGGGGCACATGCCATCATAAAACCAAACCTACCCACCTAAAATCATGAAACGAGCACTCCAACGAGGTTTCACCCTCATTGAACTCCTGGTGGTGATCACCATCATCGCGATTCTCGCGAGCTTGGCGGTCCCCACTTTCAACGTCATTCAGGACATGGCCAACCAGACGAGCACGTCCAACAACTGCCGTCAGATCATCATGGCCATGAAGGTCTTCGCGCAGGACAACAACTCGATCTATCCGGATTCCTACCAGAACCCGCTGACCGGCGGCGTTGCCATCACATCCAATGATGCCTTCCGCGTCCTCTTCACCGAGGACATCATCCAGGATGAACGCATCTTCGGTGCCAAGGCCAGCCGCTTCATGCCGGACGGCAACATCGGCCAGGCGCCCTCCTTCGACCAGGCGCTCATGGCGGGTGAAAACCACTGGGCCATGACCCGCGGTCAGACGACGTCCAGCACCGGCATCATGCCGCTCGTCTACGAAAACCCGGCCGCCGCCGGCTGGCCGCCGCAGTGGAACTGCGACGCCGCGGGCCAGCTGGTCCCGGGCCGCACCTGGCGCGGTGGCAAAATCATCATCGGCCGCAACGACAACTCGGTGAACGTCGAGCAGCTCGCCGCCAAGCGTGGTGCCTCGGTCGGTCCGAAAATGATGTCGGGCGGCATGGACATGTTCACCATGGCCAGCCAGAACCAGCCGCAGCAGGTGCTCAACATCGTCGCCACCGGCATGGGCTCCTCGACCGGCACGATCGACGGTGGCCTTCCGCAGATGCCCGCCCCCGGCGGCCTGCCCCAATTGCCCGCCCCCGGCGGCGCCATGCCCCAGCTGCCCGGCGCCCCCGCCGGCGGCCTGCCCCAGCTGCCGGGTGCACCGCCCGCCGCTCCGGTACCGCAGCAGTAAGTCACCCACTCCTCCAGACGCCGCCGGGAAACCGGCGGCGTTTTTTTGTGGCCGCACCTGCGACGCCTCCCAGCCACCTGCTTCCCGACAGAACCTCCCGGGCGGGTTCCCGCACGCCGCAGTGGACGTGGAGGATCCCCGCGGGCTAGAGTAAGGCCATGTCCGTCTCCCCTGTCCCGGCCGCCGGCTGGGAACTGATCGCGCTCGGCAGCGCCGCCCTCGCCCTCAGTCTCGCCGCACTTCTCCATGTGCTGGTCCGCCACCGCGACCACCGCTCAGCCGGCTTCTGGGTCGCCCTCATCCTGTTTTCGCCAGGCCTCGGCGCCTGCCTGTACGCCCTGCTCGGCATCAACCGCATGCGCCGCAAGGGCCTGCACTACCGCGGTGGCCCGGCAGCCTGGCGCGAACCGGCCCCGGCCTGCCCGCTCTTCGCCCGCGCCGCCGGCCTCTCCAGCGAAACCGACTGCGCCCTCGCCGCCACGCTGGATCGCATCTCGCGCTTCCACTTCGTCGACGGCAACCGTTTCGAGCCGCTGCAGAGTGGCGACGAAGCCATGCCAGCGATGCTCGACGCCGTGCGTGCAGCCCGCACCAGCCTCAGCCTGAGCAGCTACATCTTCGAGGCGCGCGGCATCGGCGCCGACTTCGTCACCGAACTGGCCGCGGCCCGGAACCGCGGTGTTGAAGTGCGGGTCATCGTCGATGATGCCGGCACCCGCTACTCCTGGCCGCCGGTCACCCGCGAACTGCGCCGCCTGGGCGTGCCCGTGCGCCGCTTCATGCCCAACCGGCTGGTACTGCGCCTGCTCACCCTCAACCTGCGCAATCACAAGAAAATCCTCGTTGTCGACGGCCACACCGCCTTCACCGGCGGCATGAACATCCGCGAAGGCAACATGCTCAACCGCCACCCCTCACACCCGGTGCGCGACCTGCACTTCCGCGTCACCGGCCCGGTCGTCGCCCAACTGCAGCGCGCCTTCGCCGAGGACTGGCAGTTCTGTGCCGGCGAAAGCCTGGAGGGCGAAGCTTGGTTTCCACCGCTTGCGCGCACGGGTGACACCGATGCCCTCGGCATCATTGACGGCCCGGATGAGGACATGGAAGTCATGCCCGCGACCCTGTTCGCCGCGCTCAGCGCCGCCCGCCGGCGCGTGCAGGTGATGACCCCCTACTTCCTGCCCACCGGCAACCTGCTCGCCGCGCTGAAACTCTGCGCCCTGCGCGGCCTTGAGGTGGACATTCTCACACCGGCACGCAACAACATCCCGCTGGTCGGCTGGGCGGCGCGCACGCTGTATCCCGAGCTGCTGCAGGCCGGCTGCCGGATCTTTGAGTCGCCGCCGCCCTTCGATCACTCCAAACTCTTCCTCGTCGACGAGGCCTGGGCCTGCATCGGCTCCACCAACTGGGATCCGCGCAGCCTGCGGCTCAATTTCGAATTCAACCTCTTCTGTCATGACCCCGCCCTCGCCGGCGGACTGGGGGCCCTTTTTGCCCAGCGCCGCGCTGAAGCGACGGAAATCTCCCTCGCCGACCTCGATCAACTCGGCACCGCCGAACGCCTGCGCAACGGCTTCGCCAGCCTGTTCATTCCCCTGCTCTAAAACAGTTGGATCGGGCACCCTGGCCAAGCCTGCGTTTGGACCCACGGCCCAGGAGCTGCTGCTGACCACCGACTCTGCCGGAAGGATGCCCGAGCGACGCGCGTTTGCCTCGTCATGCCGCCGCGCTCCGCCCTGCTGTCCGCCATGTCCCTGCTCGCCACCTCCGCCCTGCCCGCCGCGCCACCCCCACCCGGCTGGCCGGAGGGCGTGACCGAACTGCGCCTCCGCAGCACGGCCGATGGCAGCGAACAACCCGTGCTGACCTGGTCGCCCAAGGGCGACGAAGCGCGCCCGCTGCTGGTCGGCCTGCACACCTGGGGTGGCGACTACCGGCAGGTTTCCAATGGCTCGGTCTTCGCGCGCTGGTGCATGGCCCAGGGCTGGCATTTTGTCTTCCCTCACTTCCGCGGCCCCAACCGCACGCCCGAAGCCCTGGGCAGTGATCTCGCCGTCCAGGACATCGCCGACGCCGTCGCCCATCTGCGACGGTCCCGGCCGGTCGACGCCGACCGCATCTACCTGATCGGCGCCAGCGGCGGCGGTCACATGGCCATGCTCATGGCCGGTCGTCACCCCGACCTCTGGGCCGGCGTCTCGGCCTGGGTCGGCATCAGCGATGTCGCCGCCTGGCATGCGGAACACCTCAAGGACGGCCAACCCGACAATTACGCCAAAAACATCGAGGCCGCCCTCGGCGGCGCCCCCGACACGCCCGCGCGCCTCAACGACGCCCGCCGGCGCAGCCCGCTGACCTGGCTGCACGGCGCGCGCGGGGTCAACCTCGACCTGCACCACGGTCTGCACGACGGCCGCACCGGCAGCGTGCCCTTTCGCCACAGCCTGCTCGCCTTCAATGCCGTCGCCGCCGAGAGCGACCGCCTCGACCCGGGGCAGATCGAGGCTTTTTATGCCACCCAACAACGGCCCGCCGGTTGGCCGGCCGCCAAACCCGATCCGCTCTACGGCGCCATCCCCCTGCATTTCCGCCGTCAATCCGGCCAGGTGCGCGTGACGATCTTTGAAGGCGGTCACGAAATTTTCTACACGCCGGGCCTCAACTGGCTGGCCGCCCAGCGCCGCGGCCAAAACGCCGTCTGGCAGATCGACACGGTCATCCCCGTGGCCGGCAACACCGCCTCGGGACGCTGAACGCTTGCGCCGCCGCCCGGCCCGTGGCAGCGGAACGCATGCTCAAAGCCCTGCTTTTCGACCTCGACGGCACCCTGCTCGACTCGCTTGCCGACATCGCCGCGGCGATGAACCGCATGCTCGCCGAACGCGGCCTGCCAGCCTGTGACACCGACGAGATCCGCCGCATGGTCGGCGATGGCATGCGTCAACTCGTCGTGCGCGCCCTGCCCGAGAACCGTCGCGACGAGGCCACCGTCGACGCCTGCCTGGCGGCCTACCGCAGCCATTACGAGACGCTGTGGAAAACCGCAACCCGCCCCTACGAGGGCATTCCCGAACTGCTCGCCGCCCTGCGCCGGCAGGGCATCAGGCTCGGGGTCATCTCCAACAAGGCGCACCGGTTCACCGTGCCCATGACCGAGCACTTCTTCGGCAGCGACGGCTTTGCGGTGGTGCTCGGCCAGCGCGACGAGGTGCCGCGCAAGCCGGATCCGGCCGCGGCCCTGGAGGCGGCGGCCCTGCTCGGGGTAACCCCGGCTGAATGCGCCTACGTCGGCGACTCCGGCATCGACATGGAGTTCGCCACCAACAGCGGCATGATCGGCATCGGCGTCACCTGGGGCCTGCGCGACGCCGCGGAACTGCGCGACGCGGGCGCCACCCATCTGGTCGACGCTCCGGCGCAGGTTTTGGCGCTCTGCACCAGTCCGTCTTGATGCGCAGGCGGTTTTCACTTATATTCCTTGGAATGAATTTCCCCCTGCCCAGCTTGGTCCGGGCCGGACTCACCGGCTGCCTGTTCGCCCTGGCCGCCTGCAAAACCGCGCCACCTCCGCCCCCGCCTCCCCCACCGACACCGGGCAAACCGACCGCGCTCTACGAATGGCAGGGCGACGGCAAGGCGATCAGCGGCATCGTCATCAACGTCGACGAGCAAAAAGCCCGCCTGTTCCACGGCAAGGAGGAGATCGGCTGGACCTATGTCGCCACCGGCATCCCGAGTTTCCCGACGCCCACCGGCGAATTCAAGGTGCTGGAAAAGGTCGCCGACAAGGTCTCCAACCTCTACGGCAAGGGCTATGATGCCGATGGCAAGGTGATCAATTCCGACTTCAAACAGGGCCGCGACCTGCTGCCACCTGGAGGCCGTTTCGAACCGGCCAAGATGACCTATTTCCTGCGCCTTACCACCGATGGGGTCGGCATGCACATCGGCCCAATCCCACGCCCGGGCAAACGCGCCTCCCACGGCTGCATCCGCATGCCCTCGGGCATCGCCGGCAAAATTTACCGGCAGATCGCCGTGGGCACTCCCGTGACCATCACCGGCAGCGGACCGGACTATGCCACCTACATGAAGCAGGCCAACGAGAAGGCCAAGGCCAACGCCGCCAAACTCGCCGCCGCCAAAAAGAAGGCCGAGGAAGAGGCCGCCAAGCTCGCCGCCGAAACCGGCCCGCCTGCCCCGGGCACTGCGGTCGCTCCCGGCCTGCCGGCCAACACGGCCAATACAGCGACACCCGCCAATGGCGCAGCGCCGGGCACGCCACCGGCCCCTGCCTTCATCGAGGAACCGCGCGCCCCCGCCCCCCTGCCCGGTCAATGATCCGGGGCCGCCGGCAGCGGCGCCGCATCGAGATAGTCGGTCGGATCGACCAAGCCGGCCTGCAAAAAGGCCTCGCGCCGTTCCACACAGGTGCCGCAGGTGCCGCAGTGGCGCTCCCCGCCCTTGTAACAACTCCAGGTGCGGGCGAAGTCCACCCCCAACTCATGACCCAGCCGGGCGATGGCGGTTTTGTCGAGATGAATGAAGGGACGCATCAGCTCCAGTCGCACATAGGTGCCCTCGCGCATCGCCGCCCCCATCGCCTGCATGAAGGGCTCGCGACAGTCGGGATAAATCGCGTGGTCGCCCGAGTGCGCGGCGATCACCACTGCCTCCGCCCCGCGGCTCTCGGCCAAGCCGCAGGCGATGGCGAGCAGGATGCCATTGCGAAAGGGCACGACCGTACGCCGCATCGTTTCATCGGCATAATGGCCATCGGGGATCTCGCCGCCACTGAGCAGCAGGTCGGAGGCGAACAGGTCGTTGATGAAGGGCAGCGACACCGTCTCATGCGCCACGCCCAACGCCGCGCACTGCCAGGCCGCACAGGCCAGCTCCCGGGCATTGTGCTTGGAACCGTAGTCGAAACTGAGCGCGCCGACCACCTCCTGCTCGCGCCGTGCCCAGTGGAGCGCCACCACCGAGTCCATGCCGCCACTGAGAAGAACGAGAGTCCGTGCCATGCCGCAGGACTAGCATCCAAATACCGAAAGGCGAAAGGCGAAATTCCACTCAGGAGGCCTTCTTCTTGCCCTTCTTGTTGGCCTTGGCTGCGGCGGGCGCCACTTTCTCGCCGGGCTTGGGCAGGCCAGCTTTGACAGTCTCCCAGGCGGGATTCAGGCTCGCCTCACGGATGACCAGGTTGCGGAAATCCACCGACTCGCCGCCGACCGTGAAGCCAGGCGCGGCCTTCGGCGTGGCGAAGAGATCGCTTTCGCCCCAGGCGGCGAGTTCTCCGACACGGCCCAGCATGAGTTTGCCGACCATCTCCAGGCGCACCTTGTGCCAGACCCCGGGCTGAATCTCGGCCGGGAAACGGGCGAAGACGACCGCCTTGTCCGGCCCTTCGTGATCGTTGTCGTCGCGCTGGATCGTCACCGACTTCGGCGTGATCAGGATGCGCGCCATGTGATCCTTGAGGGCGTTGATCGACAAACTCGTGGTGCGGGCGCCTTCAAGTTTGAATTCATACTCAAGGACGAAATCGCTGAGCTGGTTGGGCAGACGCGCCACCGCTCCATGCTTGTCGGCCGCCAGTTCCGCACCGCGCAGCACGCCGTCGACGAGTTCCCAGCGACCCTTGGCAAAGCGCCAGGGTGCGCCCGGCGTGCCGTCGAGCTTGTTTTCATAGATGACCTTGCCCGGGATGGCGAGCTGGGGAGTGTCGTCCGCCGCACGGATCAGGCTGGCGACAGCAAAAAGGAGGAGAAGGGACGTCTTCATGGACGCTCGGAAACGCCGGCGCGCTCCAGATATTGCAGCCCCCCTTCTTTCAAGAGACGTCCCCGCCACCCTTCGCGACGGCATTCCTTCGCAACCGTCGCAGCGCGTACCAACCCGCCATTTCCTCAATGGGTCGCGCACCCGCCTGCCGCCTCGAACTGTAGCGCCCGCGGTTGGCCTCATACACCGCCTCCACAAACGCCTTCCCTCCCAACACCAGGGCCTCCGAAAAATAGCGCCACCGCAGCCGCACCAGCTCCGCCGTCGACAGCCTACCCTTTTCGCGCAACACGGCGCGCGCCTCCTCGGCGGTGACACCGCGCTCCACAACGTTCAGGTTCTGCGCGTCCTTGATCTCGACGCCGTTGGAGAACAGCAGGCAGCGGTAGGCTTCCGCCCCGCCCGCGCTCTCCCAGCCATACACCGGCCGTCCCGTCACCTTCGCCAAACCCCGCCGCGCCCGCTGGCTGCCGCCCATCGCCTCCGCGTAACCGCTCCAGCGGTAGTCCTTCGGATCCTCCACCAAGCCCGCCCGCACCGGGTTCAGGTCGATGTAGGCCGCCATCGTCTGCAACGGCTCCCCCTTGCCCTCCACCAGCACGCTCTTGAACCGGTCCATCCACAGCGTGCCCTTGCGCTCCCGTCGCTTGTTGAACCAGCGACTGAACCGCTCCTTCACCTCCTTCACGAACAGCGACAGATCGCAGAACCGCCGCTGGATCCGTTCCAGCTTCGCCGTCGCCAGCGACTCCATCCCCAGCCGCCGCAGCTCCGCCAGTTCCTGGCGCAACAGGCCGATGAACTCCCGGCTGTAGAGCAGGCGCAGGTGCTCAAAGAGCTTCTCCTCGCCCTCCGC
>CAZSBO010000156.1:0-9550 GCA_964605265.1 uncultured Prosthecobacter sp. | reverse complement strand
TCTGCGTGTAGCTCAGTCTGGTCAGAGTTCTTGGCCTGGAACCAAGGGGTCGTAGGTTCGAATCCTACCGCGCAGACCACATACTTCGGCTGCCAGGTCGCCCTGGCTTTCGCGAGAACACCCCGTCACGGGGTGTTTTCAATTGAGAAGCGCCGCCTCTGCGGCACGCCGGGCCACCAAACCGGGCAGCTTCACCCCGCCTCCGTACACCCACTTGCGCAGCTCCCGTTGCGCCGCGGGCCAGTCGCCGGCGTTCACCTTCTTGCGCAGCGTGCTGCCGGCCAGCCTGGTGGCGCCCAGGTTGTAGGCAAAATCGGCGATTGCAGCCGTTTTCGCCTGCCCATGCCGGGGTAGTACCGGGCACAGCGCTACGGCAGCCCTGACGAAGGCGTGGGCGTCCTGGCGCATGCGTTCTTCAGCTTGTTCCCGTGTCCAGACCACACCTGGTCCGATCCCAGGGCCGGTCGACCCGTAGCCTACCGTCCACACGCCGGCCGGGCACAGGTAGGCCTTGAGCCGCAGCCCCTCGAACCGGCGGATCATGTCGTACAGCTGGTTCACTTCATGTGGCGCAGGGCGCGGTCAACAAACCAGAAGCTGAAAATGCTGGCCACGATCATCTGGTCGAAGTCGGTGAAGCTGTTTGCAAGTCCGCCGGCCACGCTGACGCCGGCCTGCACTGCCATGTACATCATGGCCCCCTTGTGCGCCGTGTACAGGACCAGGCAGTGCCAGTAGGTCAGGATCGGCCGCACGCCGGCGGACAACGCGTCGGCCCACGCCACGCCGGACGGCTGGCCCTGTGCCTTGATGGCGTCCTGCAGCGCGTTGGCCCAGGTCGCCTGCTCCGCTGCATTCGCGCCGGCGTGCACTTCGTCGATGCGTAGCTGCGACCTGGCCGTGTCGATGCGCAGCTGCAGCTCCGTCATCGCCAGCTCGTGCTTTTGTTCCTTCACCGTGGTGAAGAATTTCAGCACCTCCGGGATCAACCGGAAGATGCCACCAGACAACAGGCCAATCAGTTCGATCATAGGTTCACCTCTGCGATCAAGGTTGCGACGCGCTTTCCGTTGCAGCTGTGCGATACGTAGACGGTCACCTTCTGCACGCCGTCAACTGGCCAGACACGCCACGTTCCGATGTCGTATGCGCCGCTGGGTTTCGTAGCGCCTTCTTCCGGCAGGTCGAGACGCGCAATCCGAAGGTCTACAACAGGGCCGGCGACGCGTTCGCCGAACGCCTGAAGCCCTTGATACGCGCATTCAACCCCGCGGTTCTTCGTCCCGCTCATGCGGATAACGGCATACCCGTCCTTTGGTGGCGCCACCAGTTCGCCACGCATGCTGACCACAGGCCGCCACCAGAACGCAATCCTGTCGTGCGCGTCGAGCGTCGATAGGTACGACCCCAGCAGCACGCCGAACATTGGCGCAAGCAGCAGGAACAGGAAGTGCTTTCGAACAAGCGTAATCATTTCCACGGCCCAAACTTAAGCCACAGGGTCAGCCCCGCAGCGGCCAGCACCCCGGCGCCCCATTTGAGCACCGCAGTCCCCACCCCTTCGCGCACGTGCGCGCTGCTGTGCTCGCGCAGCTCGTTGAACCCGCGACGCCAGAACACCTTGATGTTCTCTTCGGTTGTGGCCGATCGGATCGCTTCATTGATCCCGCGACGCACGGCATTGGTCAGCGCCTGCTCGAGTTCGTCCACGCGGATCGACACCACCCTGCGCTCGTAGCGCGCCCCGGACTCCAGCGGGCTGGGCGCGCTCTGGTTGAACGTGAAGTCGTCGCTCATGCGTCAGACCACCGTGGTGCCAGCGACCGTCGAGTTGGTGTTGGCGTGTCCGATGAATTTGCACTGCGTTGCCGACGCCGCGCTGCTGATGACGTTGACATAACCCATGGCGACAATCTTGTTGCAGTCCTGGAAGTGCAGGGTGCCTTCGATGTCAAGGTTGTTCAGCACACACTGGGTGCTGTTCGATATGCCAGAACCGCCGCCGTTCACGCGTACCGTCGGGTTCGGGTTTCCTGCGCCGCCGTCGCTCACCGTCAGCCCGTGAACGTGAACGTGCACGCCGTTCGTGATCTGCATTGGATCGCTAGTGCAACGGAACAGGTAGAGCGCCAGGAACGTGATGTCGCGCATGCCTTGCGACCCGGTTGTCGTGACGCCAGCGCCTTTGACAAGCGCGCCAAACCCCCAGGTTCCGGTGCTACCCAACGGCACAGACACCACGATGTTCTGGAACAGCATGTAGCCGGGGCGGAAGTTCGTGTCCGCGCCGGTGACAAGGATGGCCGTGCCGTCCGTCGTGCCGTTGCCGGCGCCGACGCCAAGGTTCAGCATGCCGCCGCCCTTGTTCTGGTTCGGGTCCGAGCCGTTGTAGTCGGCTCCGTTCCAGATCAGGAACGAGCTTGCCTCCGTGGCAGCAGCTCCGCTTGGTGCGTAGTTGCGTACAAGGAACTGCCGTGGGTTTTCGCCGACAAGCAAGATGCCGCGCCCCATCGCGTTCGGCTTCGAGTTGAAATTGTAGTTGCCGTTGTTGTCCGTGACGTCGTACGGGAAGTAGATGACGCGTTTATCGCTCGCGGCCGCGTCAACCAGTGCCTGGTTGAACGCTGCCGTCCAGCTCCCGCCGGTCACCAAACCTTGGTAGTTGCGAATGTTGATGTAACGGTACGTGGCCGGATCGCTCACGCCACCTCCGCCACCTCCGCCGCCGACACTGCCGGGGTCGTAGTTGACCAGTTCGGAGCCGCTGCCGTCCCAGCCCAGGAGGTTGAACGGCGTCGGCGTCGGCAGCAGCGCGGTCAGGTTGAAGCTAACGGGCAGCAGCATGGACCGCGACTGCAGTTCCTGCAGCTGTTGGATCAGTGCGGTAAGGCGGTCCAGCGAGTTCTCGATCGTCTGCGGATAGAAGCCGCCACCGCCTACCAGGTCGGTGTCTTGCAGCGCCGGGATCGCACTCAGCAACGTCACCTGCTTGCCTGTGGCTGGCGCCACCAGGTAGTTGACGGTGCCGCCAGGGTTCACGTCCTGGTCGGAGTTGAGCGATACCGTGTAGTGCGTCGTGATGGTCTTGATCGTCTCGACGTTCGTCGCGACATCGAACTCCACGACCTGCACGTCCGTGCCGGCAAACACCTTGAACGTGAACGGGAAGGCAGTGGTCACGCCGTTGCCAGACATCGGCCCGGCTTTGCGTAGAGTGTTTGCGACGGTCATGGTTGCTCCAATCGGTTGGCGAATTGTCAGGCCGCCGCGGGGTCAAATGTGCTCACTGCCTGCTGTCCGGGCTGGCCGTCCCAGTGACCAGTCCGCGCGCAGCGTCGATCGGCCCGGTAGGCTCTATGCGTTCATCAGCCATGCCCGCCAGGTAGCCGAACGGCCGGGCGATCGGAGCTGCCGGCAGGCCGGTAATCATGCTGATCGCCGTGGCCACGTCGCGCACTGCCTTCTGCGCGCTGCCGTCGTCGACGATCGCCTTGTAGACCGACACCGGCGCGCGCACCGTCGACTCGATCATGCTTATGGCCGGTGAGTTTCCGATGCGGTCGTCGTACGGCTTGTTGTTGAGCACGTTCGCTCCGGCGTTGACGATCTGCCCTGCGACAGGAACCGCTGCAGTCGCCGTGCGCAGTGTGCCGATGCCGAACACGGCCATCAGCCAGTCGTCCAGATACCAGCCGTCGTCGTCCTCGTCACCCGGCCCGCCCTTGAACGCCTGCGCGATCGCTTCCGCAATCCACGCCGGCGCCAGCGCGCCGAACATCAGCACGTACATCGCACGCCCTGCGCCCTTACGCAGGCCCACGCTGTCCATCGTCTTCTTCAGCTCGGTCCCGACCGTGTTGGCCTGCATGTTGAAGTAGCCCATGAACTGCGTGAACAACCGCACGAAGGAATTGCCAGTCTCGATGCGCGACACGTCCTCTGGCAGCGTGCTGCCCTGCGTCGTGCGCACCACGCTGTCGGCGTGGCGCCGTGCGTCCAGCTCCGACATGCCGCGCTCGAGCGCGTCGTTGTGCGCGCCCAGCCAGACCACCGGACCGATGACGTTGTCCACGGCCTGCTGCATGAAGTACGCGTGTTTGCGGGTCCACGCCTTGGCCTTGTCGTAGACGCTCGGGTCCAGCAGAATGTCGGCAATCGAGTCCTGGATCGCGGCCACTTCGTTCGTCATCCGCGCGTCCATGAACGGCGATATAGAGGCCACGTCCTGCGCCACCTGCTTCGGGTGCGCGATGTAGGCCGCGATCGCACTGCGCAGGTGGCGCGGAGGAACGCGCACGGCTGCGATGCTCAAACCGGTAATCTGTTGCGCGGTGTTGGACACGTTGGCAAACATCGCGGCCATACCTGCGTTGGCCCTCGCGCCGGAGAAGAACCGCATCGTGCCGTTGCTGCCCGCGATTGGTGTCTCGACCAACTGCTTCGCCGCACGGTTCAGCCACGGGGTCAACAGCGAATCGAACGCAGCAGGGTCGATACGGCTCAAATTCTGCGCCACACCCTTGCCCGTCAGGATTCGTCGCACGTCTCGCACCGGACCTTCCATGTGCGAGAACAGCAGCACCTTGTCCATGTGGCCGGCTAGTGTGCGCAGGTCCAACATCAACGGACGGTTGTACTCGACGCGCAACTTCATGAAGCCCTTGTTCGTGGCCGGGAAGGCGAAGACCATCGACTGGTTCTCTTCCTCTACCAGCGCGCGGGTCTTCGCGTCGAGCACGACACGCGGGTCGGCCATTGCCGGGATGTAGCCGCCACGGTAGCCGCCGAACGGCGTGGTAAACCCCTCGGCCGACACCTCGTTGAACTGGCGGCCGAACACCGCGCGGTGCATCTTCTGCGCCGCCGGTTTCGTGCTCTCCAACAGGTCCCACACGCCCTGCGCGAAATCGTAGTGCGCCTTGGTCAGTCGGCCC
The DNA here is from genome assembly GCA_964605265.1 of uncultured Prosthecobacter sp. Taxonomy (GTDB): domain Bacteria; phylum Verrucomicrobiota; class Verrucomicrobiia; order Verrucomicrobiales; family Verrucomicrobiaceae; genus Prosthecobacter. The sequence goes on along the minus strand of CAZSBO010000156.1, from coordinate 4,616 downwards.
TCGTCGATCATGCGCTGCACGAACGCGTCCCACGCAGAGGTGTCCAGCGTTCCGTCGGGCAGCTCGGTCGCCCATTTGCGGCCCAGCAGCAACTTGCGTTTGTTGCTCGGGTTGCCGGTGTGCAGCAGAGCGTGCAGCACCTCGCCCATGGCCACGCCGCCGGAGTCCTTGCCGAAGGTGTAGCCCAGCTCGGGCGCCTCGATCAGCCCACGCTTGAGCGTCGGTGCGATCGTCTTGAGCAGCTTCTCGTAGCGCTGGATGTACGCGTTGCGATCGCGCCGATACAGATCGGCCGCGTCCTTGATCGGGTTGAAGATGTACTTGCGGAACGCACCCGTGTCGGCGCCGTCCTTCGCGCCGATCCACTGCTCGACGCGCCGCGCGGCAGCCACGAAGGACTGCAGCATGCTCAGCCGCTTCTCCGCCGGGGTGACTGCAGAGCCTTCACCAGGGATGCGATCGGGCACCCCGATTTCGTCCAGCCGTTGTGCGATCGCCTCGCGCGCCGTGTCCAGCTCGACCAGCTTGCCGTCAATCTCGACTTGGCGCGTGCGCCGCGCAAGCGACCACAGGCTGGCCACCTCGTCGACCAGTGCGCGCATTTCGTCGACGGTAAGCTCGTCGAACGGTTTGCCAGCCTGCTCGGCTGCCAGGACACGGTAAACGACGGCTTCGTACGCGGCAGGGTCGTGATCCTGCAACAACATCAGGTACTCGTGTGCGCTCTTTGCCTTCGCGCCGAAGCCGTAGTTGGCCAGGATTGCACGTGCCGCGTTGACCAGCGCCATGTCGCGCGTTTTGCCGACGTCGTCGTCCTTGCCGGTGATGACCTTCTTGAACAACTCGCGCGCTTTGCGCACGTCTTCCAACGCCTTGCGCGCTTCCTGCGCGGCATGGAACTGCAGCACCTGGTCGCGCTTGGCAACGACGGCGTCCTGGGTGCCGCCTTCTGCCGCGCCGGCCTGCGCCGCACGTTTGGCCGCGCGCTTCTCCGCCGCCGCAAACTCCCCGGGCTTCACGTCCTTCAGACGTTTGCGTCCGACCAGCTGTGCCGCGAAGCTCTTGGCCGCTGCAACCAACACCCGCACGGGTTGCGTGGCCTGGGTCATCGCCTTGAGTTCGGTGGCCAGCGCCCGGGCCCGGTATTCGTTGTGCACGGCAGCGTTCGCTGCGTCGTCGAGCGCGCGCTGCGACGCGATGTCGCCATAGCGTTCAAGCATGCGGGTGTCGGTCAGCCCTTGCACCGTCTGCTCGAACGGGAACGCAGCGACGATGTCGCGCACCATCGCCTCGCCACTGGTGAAGCCGAACATCTGCGCCACGACGTCAGGGTGCAGTGATGCCTCGCGTTCGTTGCTGAGCATGTTGGTGGCCAGGTAGCGCCACGGCGCGGCAGGGCCATCGCCGAAGATGTCGCGCAGGTCCTCGGTGTTGAGTTTCGCGCCGACGTTCTGTTCGCCCTCTGCGTTGACGCCAGTCTTCAGCCAGCGCTGCACCAGGTACACCGGCTGCGCCTGCACCTCGGCGCGGACCTCGGCTTCGACCTCGGCGCGCTTCTCGGCCACGCCCTTGCGCAGCTTGACCAGCTCGCGGCTGCGCGCGTTGAGAACCCAGCGCAGGTCGCGCAGGCTGCGCGCCTGCAGTTCGTCCATCGCCTCGCCGGTGGCTGTCTGGTTGGCCAGCATGTACTCGGCAAACTCGTCGTCCGTCATCGTGTCCGGCTTTGACGTGAACATCTGCGAGAACAGGTATTCCTCTTCCTTCGCCTTGATCTGTTCCTCGGTGGCCAGCATCCGGTCGAACACCGCGCGCACTTCCTCGCTCAGCTGCGTGTTGTTGCCGGCCATGAAGTCGGCCAGCGATCGGTAGATGTTCTTGAACCATGCAGCGAATCGCTGGAACAGCGGCTGCAGCTCGCGGCTCGGGGCCTTGCCCTCGAACAGGTAGGCCTCGAACCCTTCGGCGAACTTCTCGTGGTACGGGGTCTTCTCCGCCAGCGACAGCTTGTTCCACTGCTCCAGACTCGGCACACCGAACCAGCGCAGCACCGTGTCCATGTCCTGGCGCACATCGACGGGTGCGTCGACGCTGGACGACACGTTGGCCAGTACCTCGAGCATGAAGTGCCCGGTCTCGTGCAGGAAGGTCGACAGGTCGGCGTTCTCCAGCAAGCTGATCGTGAGCGTGCTGGGCTGGAACGTGCCGCGGATACCGGAGCCCTGGCCATATGCCGCTGGCAGGTTGACGCCCTGCAACGTGGCCACGCCGGCAGCCGCGGCGAACTCGGACTGCAGCACCTCGAAGTTGCCGCTGCGCACGCGCGCCGACGGCGCCACGGCCTGAATCGCTTTGATGTCCAGCGCCTGCACCTCGCGCGACAACAGGCCACGTTTGTACACGGGCGGTGCGGTAGGCGGCAGCGGTGGCGCCTTCGTTGTCGGGTTGGCGATCGGCGTAACCGGGATGGCGTGCGACGCCGGACCAATGATGACGGCCGCGCCTTGCTGGTTGAACGCGTCGCGCACGTAGTAGCCGTCGAAGCCTGCGTTCAGTATGTTCGTCTCGGTCGCGTTGATGTCGCCACCTGCTACCAGCTTCAGCGGGTCAGCGTTGATGTCGTAGACGTTCGCGAGCGTGGCCTGGTGCGCGTTGCCACCAACACCGGCTTCGGGCCGAACACCCTTGCCCTCGTCGATGTAGAAGTAGGTGCGCGACGCCAGCCGCGTGTCCGGGCTGTTGCGCACGCGATCGCGCTCGGCGCCCTTCAGCCCTGTGCCGTAGAACTGCCCGTTCAGGTAGTTGAGTCCCTGCCGCGTGCTGAAGTGCACGCCGGTGATCGTCAGCTCGCCTGGCTTGGCCCCTGGCGCCGACTGCTTGAGCGTGCCGCCCTCCGCCGGCTTCGCCTGAAGCAGCGCCAGGTCGACAGCCTGGCGCATGCGCCGCTGCTCTACCTGGGTGGCAGCGTTGTCTACAGTTTCGGTGCGTCCGGGAACGACAGCTCCGGCGGCAGCGAGTCCTCCAGCTCCGCGGTCAGCGGCTCCGTCAGGCCCGCCCGGCGCAAGTAGTTCTCCCGCGTAAGAGGCAGACCATCGCTGACCAAGCTGTCCATCACCGGGTCGGTGCCACTCGGGAGGGATGATCCCACCAGCGAGCTGGAGGACGGCAGCCCTTGCGTCGTCGATTGTGCGGCGTTTTGCATGGTAGTCTTTCCAGATGCCGTCGAAGGCATCGCGGGTGGTGGAATCCTTCTTGTTATTGTACTTGCTCTTGAACGCTGGAGTGAACAAACCGCGCAGCGCTTCCCAGGTAATGGATTGCATTTCCCGCGGGAGCAACCCGGCGCCGTCGCGCTCGTTCACTCTCTTGACTGCGCGGGTGTAGGCTTCGACATATACCGGGTAGGACCCGAAGATACCGGTGGCGGCGTGCTGCCCTGCGCTGCCGAAGTTGTCCATCACCTCGGGGCTTGTGCCGGACAGCGGGAGCAACAGCGCCGCCGCGACAGCGTGCGTGTCAGACGTCACGAACCCCTTCTCAGACTCAGGGGCGAAGATGTTGTTGTAGAAGTTGCGCACCTTGTGCTTCTTGCCGAGCCGGTCGCTGATGTTCTGTATCGAGCCATCGCGCAGGATACTGACCGCCTTGGCGATCGGGCCAAACCCGTTGGCCCACGACGCCTTCATCGGGCGCCCGTCAGTGTTGCGGGACAGATCAGCGAAGTCACCTTCAGGTGTGACCACCCGAAACTCTCGGGTGTTGTACGCCAGGTCGTAGGCTGCTATCCAGTGCGCGCGTTGCAGGTCGTTGTCCAGTTCAGAAAGGCTCTTGCCTTTGATGCCGTCGACCACACCCTTGTCTGCTGCGGTGGCACCGATGGCCTTCTCCATCTCAGTTGTCCACGCAAAATCTTGCTGCGCCGACCAGACGTCGATGATCCTGTCGCCGAGCGTGACGTTCTGAAACCAGTCCATCTGCGGCGACATCACGGCGTAAACCCCGGCCACCTGGGGCGCGGTGTATTTATCGCCATAGCGCGCGACGACCCTGTCGACGAGCGCACGCGCGCCGTCGTACCACAGCTTGCTTCGTTCGCGAATCTCTGGCGGGACCTGGTCGTACAACCAGACAAGGTTGTCGGTCATCTGGTCGATGTAGGCATCGAGCAGCGCGTCGGGGTCCTTCAGCCGACGGGTGAGCAGGCTCGCCGCCTTGCCGAGGCGTGTGGCGATCTTTGCCAGCAGCGTGGGCGCCATCTGCAGCGCGGCCAGGTCAGACAACACCACCTTGTTCACGTCGTTCGTGCTGCCAGCTGCTGTCGGTATGCGAGCGCTCAGCGACTGGTTGAACACGCCGTCAGGTTGAACGCGCTGGTCGAAGTCCAGCTGCACACTGAAGAACGCGCCGGTGCCAGGCACCTCGGTGTAGAAGTCCTCGGGCGCCGTCTCGAACACCTCGATGCCGGTGGCAGGCGTGATCGACCCGTCCTGGTAGATCAGCCCCTTGCGCGTGAGCACGGATTCTTGACCGTACTTGTTGCCCAGCGCGGTGGCGACACTCTCCGGGATGCCGACGATGATGAACGAGGGCTGGGTGTCACCGTACTTGCCGGTTGCCTC
>CAZSBO010000155.1:0-9599 GCA_964605265.1 uncultured Prosthecobacter sp. | reverse complement strand
CGCGGTCGTCGCGTTCAAAAACCCGGTCGCCAGCGCGATCGCCATGGTCACGTCCTTGTTGGGTCTTGCTGGCCTCTTCATCGGCCTCAGCGCCTTTTTCGTCGGGACCATCCAGATCCTCGTCTACACCGGCGCGGTGATGGTGCTCTTCCTCTTCATCATCATGCTGCTCGACATCAAGGCCGAGCAGGGCAAGACCTTCAACCTGAAGGCGGTTGTCGGCGGCATCGTGCTCGCCGCCATTCTCGCCGTGCAGGTCGCCGCCATCGCCACCGGCTACGTTCCCGGCCGCCAGGCGCTGAGCGAGGCCAAGCTCGACCTGCCAGCGGCGGCGGAATACAGCAAGCTGCCGACCATTGCCAACGACCTGCGCGCCGGCACCCTGCCCGACGCCAAGCTGGTCGGCCAAACCCTATTTCAGCGCTATGGCTTCCACCTGCAAGTGATCGGCCTGCTGCTGCTCGTCGGCACGGTCGGCGTGGTCGTGCTCAGCAAACGCGAAAAGGAGACGAACTGACGTGATCACCCTCAACCATTACCTGATTGTCAGCGGCCTGCTGTTCTCGCTCGGGCTGGCGGGCGTCATCGCCCGGCGCAACATCCTCATCATCTACATGTGCCTGGAGATGATGCTCAGCGCCGCCAACCTGACCCTGGTGGCCTTCAGCCGCTTCCGCATCACCGACGGCCTGCCGGACTACGCGGCGCAGTCGCTCGTCTTCTTCACCATCACCGTTGCCGCCGCCGAGGTCGCGGTCGGTCTCGCCATCATTGTGGCGCTCTATCGCGCGAAGCAGAGCGTCGAAACTGAGTCCGTCACCCAGCTGCAGGGCTAAACCTCGATCCCGTCCCATGCCCGCCCAGGAAACCTCCCTCGCCGCCCTCCCGACGCTGCTGCTGCTGCTGCCGTTCTTCTCGGCGCTCGTCCTGCTTCTCGGCCACCGCCTGCTCAAGGGCGCCGGCGTCTATCTGTCGCTGTTCTCCGCCGCCGCCTGCTTTGTGGTCAGCCTGCTCATGCTCGGCTCGACCAATCCTGCCGAGGCGGTGCCGCTGCTGCCCTTCCTTGAGGTTGGCAAGTTCCGCTTCGCCATCGACGCCCTGCTCGACCAGCAGTGCCGCGGCATGCTCTTCATCGTCACCTCGATCGGCCTGCTCGTGCACATCTTCTCGCTCGGGTACATGAAGGACGATCCGGGCAGGGTGCGCTTCTTCGGTTCGCTCTCCCTTTTCATGTTCTCGATGACCGGCATCGTTCTGGCCGGCAACCTGATCATGATGTTCATTTTCTGGGAGCTGGTTGGCGTGAGTTCCTACCTGCTGATCGGTCACTGGTTTGAAAAACCCTCGGCCGCCGAGGCCTCGAAAAAGGCCTTCCTGACCAACCGCATCGGCGACTTCGGCTTCATGATCGGCATCCTCATGCTGTTCGCGGCCAACCACGGCAACGTCGGCTTCGCCGGCGAGGACGGCCTGCGCGCGGCACTGGCCGGCGGCACCCTGCAGCACATCGCCCAGACCCAGGGCACCTACATGACGATCGCCGTGCTCTGCCTGTTCATGGGTGCGGTCGGCAAGTCGGCCCAGTTCCCCCTGCACGTCTGGCTGCCCGACGCGATGGAGGGTCCGACTCCGGTGTCCGCCCTCATCCACGCCGCGACCATGGTCGCCGCCGGCGTGTACATGCTGGTGCGCGTCGCCTTCCTCATCGAGGCCGCGCCGGTCGCCGCCCAGACCATCGCCTGGATCGGCGGCATCACGGCGCTGATGGCCGCGCTCATGGCCACCCAGCAGAACGACATCAAGCGCGTGCTGGCCTACTCAACCCTCTCGCAGCTCGGTTACATGGTCATGGCCGTCGGCCTGTTCGCCATGCAGCACGCCGGTGCCCACCAGGAGGCCGTGCCCGGCCACCCGGCGATGTTCCACCTCTACACCCACGCCTTCTTCAAGGCCATGCTTTTCCTCGGCGCCGGCGCGGTCATCCACGCCTGCCATCACGAGCAGGACATGTGGAAGATGGGCGGCCTGATGAAGCACATGCCGGTGACCTTCGTCACCTTCGCCCTCGGCACCGCCTCGCTCATGGGCCTGCCCTTCGTCACCAGCGGCTTCTGGAGCAAGGAGGCCATCCTCGGCGTCGCCTTTGAGGTCAAGGGCGGCAGCCCGCTGTTCTGGATCGGGGTCGGCACCGCCCTGCTGACCGCCTTCTACATGACCCGCCTCTTCGTGGTCGCCTTCCTCGGCAAGCCGCGCAGCGATTCGGCCCATCACGCCGTCGAGGCGCCGGTCGTCATGCTGCTGCCGCTGCTCGCCCTCGGCCTGCTCACCCTGGTGTCTGCGGTGCCTGGCGTCACCCGCCTGCTTGAGGCGATGAAGCCGCATCACGCCGAGGAGCATGCCACCGTCATGATCGCCTCGATCGCCGCCCTGGTCATCGGCGCCGGTTCCGCCTTCAAGCTCTACCGCGGCAAGGACTGCGACCCGGTGCGCATCCCGCTGTTCGCCAACAAGTTTTACTTCGACGAGATCTACGCCGTGCTGGTGCGCGTGCTGCAGGACAGCCTGGCCTGGATCGTCGCCGGCCTCGACCGCCTCATCGTCGACGGCCTGTTCTCCCGCCTGCCCGCCTTCGTCGCCCGCCGTGCCGGCGCGGCCGCGCGCGTGCTGCAGGGCGGCCACCTGCAGGCCTACACCTTCCTGCTCGGCCTCGGCATTCTTCTGGTCATTTATGTGGTTGTGTTTGTCCTGCCCGCCCCGGGCCACTGACGTGCTATGAGCCTTCTCGAAATCGTCATCCTGCTCCCCCTGCTCGCCGCCGTCGCCGTCTGGCTGGGCGCGCCCGCCCGACTGGTCTCCGTCGGTTCGGCCCTGCTCAACCTCGCGCTCATGCTCGGCGCGGCCGCCAAGTTCAAGGCCGCGGCCGCCGGCGGGCTCGCCTTCACCAGCGCCCGTGTCGTGCTCGACAATCCGTCGATCAGCTTTGCCGTCGGTCTCGACGGCACCTCGCTCATCCTCGGCCTGCTCACAGCATTGGTCACCCTCGCCGCCGTCTGGCAGATTGCCGACGACCGCCCGCCGATCTACCACACCGCCTCGCAGTTCATCGCCGCCGGCGCCTTCGGGGCCTTCCTCTGCACCGACCTGTTCTTCATCTACGCCTTCCACGAGCTGGCGCTGATCCCGACCTTCCTCATGATCGCCCTGCACGGCCGGGCCGACGACGAGACGCGCCGGGCAGTGGCCTGGAAAACGACGCTTTATCTCGGTGCCGGTAGTCTGGTCCTGCTCGCCGGTCTCGGCTGGCTGGTGCTGGAATACAGCGGCGGCCAGAAGTTGACCTTCGACCTCAACGCCCTGAAAGCGGTCGCCGCCGCCAACCCGCTGCCGGTGGAGAAGCAGGGACTCATCTTCTTCGTCCTGCTGGTCGGCTTCGGCACCCTGGTCAGCCTGTTCCCGCTGCACAGCTGGGCCGCGCCGGCCTATGCCACGGCGCCGGTACCGGTGGCCATGCTGCACGCCGGTGTGCTGAAGAAGTTCGGTCTGTACGGCCTCATCCAGATCGCCCTGCCGCTGCTGCCGCAGGGTCCGCATGTCGCCTGGGTGCAGAAAGCCCTGCTGTTCATGCTGCTCGGCAACATCCTCGCTGTCGGCTTCGTCACGATCGCCCAAAAATCCCTCGACCGCATCCTCGGCAATTCCTCGGTGATGCACATGGGCTACATCTTCCTCGGCATCGCCGCCGGCACCGAGATGGCCCTGCAGGGTGCCATCCTGCTGATGTTCGCCCACGGCGTCTCCATCGCCCTGCTCTTCGCGCTCGCCGGCCGCCTGCGCAACCAGCTCGGCACACTCGAACTCGCCAAACTCGGCGGCCTGGCCTCGCATGCGCCGGTCTTCGCCATCCTCTTCGCCTTCGGCGCCTTCGCCTCGATCGGCCTGCCCGGCCTGGCCAACTTCGCCGGTGAAGTACTGGTCTTCCTCGGCGCCTTCGGGAGCGATGGCAGCACCACCTTTGGCCCGCTGCAGTGGACCGTCGTGTTGGCGCTCTGGGGCGTCGTCATGTCGGCGGTGTACATGCTGCGCGCCTACCGCGACATCTTCCAGGGCACGGCCGCCACCGGCCTGTTCATGAACGATCCCTCGCTGTCCCAGCGCCTGCCCTTGATCCTGCTCGCCGCCGCCCTGCTGGTCGTCGGTTGCTGCCCCTGGCTGCTGCTCGACCTGCTCAAGGCGGCCCCGTAACCTGCATCTTTCCCGACCATGTCCGTTTTTGCCGTCGAAATCTTCCTCGTCCTGCTGGGCGTCGGCCTGCTCTGCCTCGAGGCCCTGCTGCCCAACGTGCCACGGCGCGCGCTCGCCGCCCTCAGCCTTGGCGGCACCGCCCTGGCCCTGCTGCTGTTCGCCTTTGCCGACACCTCGACCGCCGCCCTGCCCGACTTCGTCAAACCCTTCCACCAGATCGACAGCCTGGCGATCTTTTACAAGGGCTTTGCCTTGGTGGCGACGCTGGCCGTGCTCTGGCTGACGGTCGAAAACCGCAGCTACCTTGAGCGTCACTGCCCTGAAGGCCGTCACAACGAAATGTTCAGCCTGCCACTGCTGGTCTGCGCCGGTATGATGTGGATGGCCTCGGCCAAGGACCTGATCACCGTCTTCGTCTGCCTGGAACTGGTGACGGTGTCGTTCTACGTGCTGGTCGCCTTCGCCCGCAAGAGCAGCCTCGTGCTGGAAGCCGGCGTCAAGTACCTGATCCTCGGCGCGCTCAGCACCGGCGTGCTCGTCTATGGCATCGCCTGGATCTATGGGGTGACCGACTCGATGAGCTTTGCGGGCATTGCCGCCGCGCTCGCCGAACCGGAGACCCCGCGTCAGGCCGCCCTTCTGGGCGCCTCCTTCCTGCTGGCCGGTCTCGGCTTCAAGGTCGCCGCCGCCCCCTTCCACATCTGGGTGCCCGACGTTTATCAGGGCGCACCGCTGCCGGTGACCACCTTCCTCTCGGTCGGCTCCAAGGCCGCCGGCTTCGTCGTGCTCAGCCGCGTCGTCGAGGCCTTCACCGGTCCGGACTCACTGATCCGCACGGAGATCACCGCCCTGCTGATGATCGGTGGCTCCGCCACGATCCTGCTCGGCAGCCTGCCCGCGCTCTTCCAGACCAGCGTCAAGCGCCTGCTCGCCTACTCCAGCATCAGCCACGCCGGCTACCTGCTGCTCGCCCTCGCCGCCGCACCGACCGCGCGCTACGACCTCTCCGGGGCCGGTGTCACCGCCTTCTACCTCGGCACCTACCTGCCGATGACCGTGCTCGGCTTCCTCGTGCTCGCCATCCTGCGCCAGAACGGCCTGGGCGACGACCTGCGCGACCTTGCCGGCCTCGGTCGCCGCCAGCCGGCGCTCGCCCTCGCCGCCACCCTGGCCTTCGCCTCACTGGCCGGCCTGCCGCTGACCGCCGGTTTCATGGGCAAGCTGTTTGTCTTCCTCGGTCTGGTCGATCACGCCTCGTGGGCGGCCCTGACCTGCGCGGTCATCGGCGCTGCCGCCGGCTTCTACTACTACCTGCGCCCGGTGCTCGCCATGTACGGCAATGCACAGGCTGCCGGCGCGCCGATCACGGTGAGTGCACCGACCCGTGTCGTGCTGTTCGTGCTGGCCGCCGCCATCGTCGTCATCGGCGTCTACCCGAAGCCGCTGCAGAGCCAGCTCAAGGCAGCCACCGCCGTGCAGGCCGCGCACTGAGCCCGGCGGCGACCCGCTTGGAAGTTCGCCGCCGGCGGACGCGTAGGAAGGCTCATGCGCCACGCTCTCTTCCTGCTCGCCAGCCTGCTCTTCACCACCGCCGCCGTTGCCCAATCGGAGGACGGCAAACTGCGCATCATCGTTTTCGGCGCGCATCCCGACGACGCCGAATACAAGGCGGGCGGCACCGCCGTGAAGTGGGCGCGGCTCGGCCACCACGTCAAACTGGTCTCGGTGACAAATGGCGACATCGGTCACTGGCGCGAAGCCGGCGGCCCGCTCGCCCTGCGCCGCGCCACCGAGGCCGCCGCCTGCGCGAAGAAGCTCGGCGTCACCTCGCAGGTGCTCGACATTCACGATGGCGAGCTGCTGCCGACGTTGGAAAACCGCAAGCTCATCACGCGCATCATCCGCGAGTGGCGCGCCGACATCGTCATCGCCCACCGCCCCTGGGATTACCACCCCGACCACCGCTATGTCGGCGTGCTCATCCAGGATGCCGCCTTCATGGTCACCGTGCCCTTCATCTGCCCGGATGTGCCACCGCTGAAGAAGAATCCGGTGTTTTTGTATTCGAGCGACGGCTTCCAGAAGCCCTATCCCTTCACCCCGGACATCGCCGTGGCGGTGGACGACGCCTTTGAGCAGAAGCTCGACGGCCTGCACGAGCTGACCTCGCAGGCCTACGAGGGCGGAGCCAGCGGTTCGGCGGAGTATGTCGAAAAGCAGGTGCCACCGGCTGCGGATGAGGTCGCCCGGCGCGCCTGGCTGAAGCGCCGCTGGGGCGCCCGTCAGGGCAGCGAGGCCGACCGCCATCGCGAGCTGCTGGTGCGCTGGTATGGGCCCGAGCGCGGCAAGGCGGTGCGCTATGCCGAGACCTTTGAGGTTTGTGAATACGGACGCCGCCCCTCCGCCGACGAACTGCGCAAGCTGTTTCCGTTCTACGAACCGTAAGTCCTGGCGACATCGGCACGCACTTTCCCGCTTGAAGGGAACCCCGCGTCCCGTTTATCACTGCACCCCCGATGACTCCCGCCGCGCTCCCCGATCCCAGCCGTCTTGGCGACGTGCTGATGGCCTTCCTCAGCATTCTCTTCGAGGGGGCGCCGTACATCCTGATCGGCACCCTGCTGTCGGGATTGATCGATGCCTTCCTGCCGGCCAAGCTGCTCGACCGGCTGCTGCCACGCAACCGGGTGTTTTCGACCCTGATCGCCGGCTTCCTCGGCCTGATCTTCCCGGTCTGCGAATGCGCCGTCGTGCCGGTCATCCGTCGCCTCGTGCAGAAGGGCCTTCCGCTGTCCTGCGCCCTGACCTACATGCTGGCGGCGCCGATCATGAACCCGATCGTTGCCGTCAGCACCCTGACTGCCTTCAAGGAGTTTCAAAAGGTCAACGGCTGGCTGGAAATCGGCAACGCCACCATGACCCTGGCCCGCCTGTCGCTCGGCTACGCGGTCGCGGTCGCCGTCGGTTTGATCGTCCTGCGCTTCCGCCCCGAGCGCATTCTCAAGCCCAGCATCGTCGAGGGCATCGAGGCGCCGCGCGCGGAGAATGCGCCCGCCGCCAAGGTTTCGTTCAACGGTCGCCTGGTGCACGCCATGCGCACGGCGATGCGCGACTTCCTCGACACCGGCATGTACTTCACGATCGGCGTCATCATCACCTCGGTCTTCAACACCCAGGTGAATCAGGCCATCCTCGACGGCGTCGCCAGCAATGAGTGGCTGGCCCTGCCCTCGATCATGGGCCTGGCCTTTGTGCTCTCGTTGTGCAGCACCTCGGACGCCTTCATTGCCGCGCCGATGGCCGCCTTCTCACAGGCCGCCAAACTCGCCTTCCTGGTCTTCGGTCCGATGATGGACATCAAGCTGATGTTCATGTATTCGGTGGTGTTCCGTCGCCGCGTCGTGCTCGCCATGCTGCTCGGCACCTTCCTGCTTATCGGCCTGCTGGCCCAGCCGTGGATCAGCCTGATGGAACTGCTGCAAACCTCCCCCAAGCCATGAGCGCCACCCGCACCCTCCTCCACCTGGTCAGCGTCGCCCTGCTGCTGCTCTGGAGCGCTGTCCTGCTCTACTTCTACGCCACCGGTCGCATCGCCCAGTACCTGCCGGGCGATGGCATCTTCCGGCCCATGGTGCTGGTGTCCGGCATCGGCCTCGCCGTGCTCGCCCTGTTCAACCTCTTCACCCTTGGCGCCGAAGATCCCGGCTGCGAAGGCCACGGCCACGCGCACGATGGCGACTGCGGTCATGACCACACCCATGAGGGCTGCGGTCATGAGAAACACACGCACGGCGTGCACCAAGACTGCGGCCACGATCACGCCCACGAGGGCTGCGGCCACGATCACGCGCACGCCCCTGCGAGCCACGGCGACTGCGGTCACGACCACGCGCACGAGGGCTGCGGCCACGATCACGCCGCTGGCGCCGCCCACTCCCATGGCCACGGCCTGCTCGAGGAAAGCTCGTGGACGGGGCGCCTGGTGGCCATCCTCATCCTCGCCGCGCCGATCACCTGGGCGGCCTTCATGACGCCCGACCGCTACAGTGCCAACGCTGTCATCAACAAGGGTCTGTACAATCCCAACTACAGCAGCACGGCCAACGCCGACAAATTTTCCCTGCGCACCGACGACAGCAACAAGGCCGCTGCGGCGCCTGCCACACCGGCGAAACCGGCCGCACCCGACACGAGGCCCGCGACCGAACAGCCCGCAGTCGCCAAGGCCGAGCCACAGGCGCAGAGCTACGGCAGTTTCACCCTCGATGACCTCAAGGCGCAGGTGCCGCAGAGCAAGGACGGCAACTTCATCCTCGAGGTGCCGGAAATCTACTACACGGGCGGCGACATCGAGGTGCAGAGCGTGCTCGCCGGCCAGACGGTCGAAACCATCGCCCAGGTGCTGCCGGAAAAGGTCAACAACGCCGATGGCCGCCGCCTGCGCATCTTCCGCATGCTCGTTCAGTGCTGCGCCGCCGACGCCCGCCCCTACTCAATCCCGGTCGAGTTCACCGACAAGGCCCCCGCCTACAAGGACATGACCTGGATCAAAATCGTCGGCAAGATGGCCTACGAGAAGGACGGCGACCAGACCGTGCCGGTGCTCAAGGCGGAAAAGGTCGAGGAGACCACCGAACCGGAAAACACGATGATTTATTGAGGTTGGCGAACTCCTTGGCGAAAATGCCAAGGAGTCTTTCAGGGTCTATCGCCTGCGAAGGCTTATTTTCAAGCAAGGGAAACTTTTCTTGACCCTCCAGAGGCCCGGTCTTAGTTTCAAATTTGTCGGGAACCCCGTGGGTGGCGCTGCTTTTCGTGAATGCTTGAACGAGCCGGAAATCCTCCACTGCCACACAGGATTCCGACTTCCAATTTCTTCATTCACAATCTGTTCCCATCTTTCCCATGCTCGGCAAACTTTTCGGTTTCGTCGCCCAGGACATCGGCATTGACCTCGGCACCGCCAACACTCTCGTCTACATCAAGGATCACGGCATCGTCCTGCGCGAACCCTCGGTGGTCGCCGTCAAAAGCGGCACCAACGAAGTGGTCGCCGTTGGTGATGATGCCAAGCGCATGCTCGGCCGCACGCCGGGTGGCATCACGGCCATCCGGCCGTTGAAGGACGGCGTCATCGCCGACTTCCGCGTCACCGAGGCGATGCTGCGCCACTTCATCCGCAAGGTGCACAACAACCGTCGCGCCATGCGCGGTCCGCGTGTCGTCATCGCCGTGCCCTCCGGCATCACCGAGGTCGAGAAGCGCGCCGTCAAGGAGAGCGCCGAACAGGCCGGTGCGCGCGAGGTGTACCTGATCGAGGAACCGATGGCCGCGGCGATCGGCGTTGGCCTGCCGGT